>JAHJPG010000050.1 GCA_018819925.1 Pseudomonadota bacterium | reverse complement strand
GCGGCCCAGGCCCTGGGCTGCGCGCCGGAACAGGTGCTGCCCTGCTCCACCGGCGTAATCGGCCAACTCCTGGACGCGAGCAAGGTGAACGCCGCCCTGCCGGGCCTGGCCGCGTCGCTTGATCCCCTGGGGCTGGCCCAGGCCGCCGGGGCCATAATGACCACCGACGCCTTCAAGAAGATGGCCCGCCGCCAGGCCACGGTGGGGGGCCAAAAGATCACCGTGGTGGGCATGGCCAAGGGCGCGGGCATGATACGCCCGGACATGGCCACCATGCTCTGCTTCGTGCTCACCGACGCGGCGGCCACGCCTCAGGCCCTGGCCCGGGTGGTGGACGAGGCGATGGAGCAGAGCTTCAACCGCATCAGCGTGGACGGGGACACCTCCACCAACGACACGTTGCTCCTCTTGGCCAGCGGCAAGGCCGGCAACCCCGCCCTTACCCCGGACGACCCGGAGCTGGCCTGGTTGGCCGGCGCGGTCACCGCCGTGTGCCAGGACCTGGCCGCCATGGTCGTGGCCGACGGCGAAGGGGCCGGCCACCTGGCCCGGGTGCGGGTGCGCGGCGCGGCCACGGCCGCCCAAGCCCGTGACCTGGCCTATGCCATCGCTCACTCGCCGCTGGTCAAGACCGCCCTCACCGGCGGGGACCCCAACTGGGGCCGCATTTTGAGCACGGCCGGGGCCGAATGCGCCCGGCGTGGCCACCCCTTCGAGGAAACCAAGTGCGATCTGTACATCGGCTCGGCCGTGGTGGCCAAGGAGGGCCTGGCCACCGGACCGGAAGAAGAGGCCAAAGCGGTGGAAGTCATGGCCCGCCCCCGCTACGAAATCAGGCTGGAGCTGGGCCTGGGGGAGGAGGAGCACTGGGTGCTCACCACCGACCTCACCAAGGACTACATTGACATAAACGCCGACTATCGTTCCTGAAAGCCCGCCCGTCCGTCAAGGGCCGGCCACGGGTTGCCCTTGCGGGCCGGGTGGGCCTGTGATATCTTTCTGCGGTTAATTATTACACACGCCTTCCTGGGGCGACCCTGGTGCCGGCCGCGAGGCCGGTGGGTGGCCCGCCACAACGGGAAGGCGGAGGACAAACCGAATCAGGAGGAGCAACGTGGCCTACGTGACCATGCGTGAGCTGTTGGAGGCCGGAGTCCATTTCGGCCACCAAACCGGACGCTGGAACCCCAAGATGAAACCTTACATCTTCGGGGCCCGCAACGGCATTCACATCATCGACCTGCAGCAGACCGTCACCCATTTCCGCCGCACCTACGACTTCATCATCAAAACCGTGGCCCGGGGCGGCGATGTGCTCTTCGTGGGCACCAAGCGCCAGGCGGCGGACATCATCGCCGAGGAAGCCAACAGCTGCGGGATGTACAACATCAATCACCGCTGGCTGGGCGGCATGCTCACCAACTTCCAGACCATCAAGCGCTCGGTGGAGCGTTATAAGTGGCTGGAAAGCATCATGACCGACGGCACCATCGACAGCTATCCCAAGAAGGAGGCCATGTCCCTGCGGCGCGAGTTGGCCAAGGCCGAGCGCAACCTGGGCGGCATCAAGGAAATGAACCGGCTGCCTTCGGCGGTGGTCATCGTGGACATCAAGAAGGAAAAGATCGCGGTCAACGAGGCCCGCCGGCTCAAGATTCCCATCGTGGCCATCGTTGACACCAACTGCGATCCCGACGGTATCGACTACCTGGTGCCGGGCAACGACGACGCCATCCGGGCCATCCGCCTGTTCACCAGCGCCCTGGCCCGGGCCATCAACGAGGGCATGGCCCTCAGGGACCAGCGGGGCGGCGGCGCGGGCCGCGAAACCGAAAAGGTGCAGATGCCCAAGGACATGCCCGAGCTGACCGTGGGCCGGCCCGAGGAGCAGGAGGGCCCCGAGGTGGTGGTCATCCGCAAGGAAAAAGTGGTAGCCAAAGAGGCCGCCGCTGAAATAAAAGAGGCCCCCGCCGAAGTAAAAGAGGCTCCCGCCAAGGAGGCCACCGAGGGCGAAGCCAAGGAGTAATCCTGGGTAAGCGCCATATTTTATTGCCAAACGGGCCCGCCCTGAGGCGGGCCCGTCAGCCATAGCTTTCAAGGAGTAGAATCGCCATGAGCATCACCGCCGCCATGGTCAAAGAACTTAGGGACAAAACCAACGCCGGCATGATGGACTGTAAAAAGGCCCTCACCGAGTCCGACGGGGACATGGAAAAAGCCATCGACTGGCTGCGCCAGAAGGGCCTTTCCGTGGCCGCCAAGCGGGCCGGCCGGGTGGCCAGCGAGGGTCAAGTGTCCAGCTACATCCACGCCGGGGGCAAGCTGGGGGTCATGGTCGAGGTCAACTGCGAGACCGACTTCACCGGCAAGACCGAGGAGTTTGGCACCTTTGCCAAGGACTTGGCCATGCACATCGCCGCCAGCAACCCTCTGTGCGTAAACGAAGAGGAACTGCCTCCCGAGGTGCTGGAGCGCGAGCGCGAGATTTACCGCGGCCAGGCTTTGGACCAGGGCAAGCCCGAAAAAATCATGGACAAGATCATCGAGGGCAAGCTCAAGAAGTTCGCCGCCGAGAGCTGCCTGATGAATCAGCCCTTTGTAAAAGACACCGACAAAACCATCGCCGACTTGGTCAATGAGCTTAGGGCCAAGACCGGCGAAAACATCCAGATCCGGCGCTTCGTCCGCTTCGTGCTGGGCGAAGAGAGCTAGAGGATCGTTTCAGGAGCCGGCCAATGCCCCCCGCCCCAGTATTTAAAAGAGTGCTGTTGAAGGTCTCCGGCGAGGCCCTCATGGGCGGGGAGTCCTTTGGCATCTCCCCCCAGGTCCTGGTCTACGTGGCCGACGAACTCATCAAGGCCCACGGCCTGGGGGTTCAGATCGGGGTGGTCCTGGGCGGCGGCAACATCTTCCGGGGGGTCAGCGACAGCGCCCGCCACATGGACAGGGTGCAGGCCGACTACATGGGCATGCTGGCCACGGTTATCAACTCCATAGCCCTGCAGGACGCCCTGGAGCGCAAGGGAGTGCCCACCCGGGTGATGACCGCCATCTCCATGCCCCAGGTGGCCGAACCCTACATCCGCCGCCGGGCCATCCGTCACATGGAAAAGGGGCGGGTGGTCATCTTGGGCGCGGGCACGGGCAACCCCTACTTCAGCACCGACACCGCCGCCGCCCTCCGGGCACAGGAGATCGGGGCCGAGGTGTTGATGAAGGCCACCAAGGTGGACGGCATCTATGATTCGGACCCGGTGAACAACCCCCAGGCCCAGAAACTGCCCCAGGTGACCTATGACCAGGTGCTGACCCAGCACTTGAAGGTCATGGACGCCACGGCCATCAGCTTGGCCGGGGACAACAAGCTGCCGATAATCGTCTTTGACCTATTGGAGCCGGACAACATCAAACGGGTGCTGCTGGGCGAAACGGTCGGCTCCCGGGTGGAGGTTTAGCCATGATCGAGGACGCCAAAAAAGAAGCCATGGATCTCATGGACAAGGCCATCGATGCCCTGTCCCGCGACTTCAAAAGGGTGCGCACCGGGCGGGCCTCGATCTCGCTGCTGGACGGGGTGCGGGCCGACTACTACGGCGCGGCCACTCCCCTGAGCCAGATGGCCAGCCTCTCGGTGCCCGAACCCCGCCTCATGCTGATCCAGCCCTGGGACCCCAGCTCCTGCGGGGCCATTGAAAAGGCCATCCTCAAGAGCGATCTGGGCCTGACTCCCAACAACGACGGCAAGGTGGTGCGCATCGCCGTGCCCCCCCTGACCGAAGAGCGCCGCAAGGAGCTGGTCAAGGTGGTCAAGAAAATGGGCGAGGAGACCAAGGTGGCGGTGCGCAACGCCCGCCGCGAGGCCAACGACCTGCTCAAGGAGTTCAAGAAGGAAGGCGATATCAGCGAGGACGACGCCTTCCGGGGCCAGGACGAGGTGCAAAAGATCACCGACAAGTACATCGCCAAGGTGGACGATCTGCTGGCCGAGAAGGAAAAGGAGATCCTGGAGTTTTAGGCCCCGGGGGCCTAACCGCAGTCCATGGCTTCCTCCCCCCCAGAGAACACCCTGCTGAACCGGCTGGACCGCTCCGCCCTGCCCCGGCACCTGGCGGTGATAATGGACGGCAACGGCCGCTGGGCCAAGTCCAAGGGCTGGCGGCGTGTGCGGGGCCACGAGGAGGGGGCCGAGAGCGTGCGGGTGGTGGTGCGCACCTGCCGCAAGCTGGGCATACGGGCCCTGACCCTCTACGCCTTCAGCGAGGAAAACTGGGCCCGGCCCAAGGCCGAGATCGAGGCCTTGATGCGCCTGCTGGGCCGCTTTTTAAAAAGCGAGCGCCAGGAGATGATGGACCGGGGCATCCGCCTGATGGCCAGCGGCAGCATCGAACGCCTTCCCAAGGGCACCCGCCAACTCCTGGGACAAATCATGGCCGACACGGCCGGGGGCGAGCACATGGTGCTCAACCTGGCCCTGTCCTATGGCGGCCGCCAAGAGTTGGTGCGCGCCGCCCGGCGTCTGGCCGCCCGCGCCGCGGCCGGTGAACTGCCCCCCGAGCAGATCGACGAGGCCGCCTTGGAGGGCGAGCTTTACACCAAAGGCCTGCCCCAGGTGGACCTGTTGATCCGCACCAGCGGGGAGCTCAGGGTGAGCAACTTCCTGTTGTGGCAGATCGCCTACGCCGAATTTTACTTCACCGACACCTATTGGCCCGACTTCCGCGAAGAGGAGCTGGCCAAGGCCCTTTTGGCCTACGCCAACCGGGAGCGCCGCTTTGGCCAGACCGGGGAGCAGGTGAAGGGAGAGATCGATTGAGCGAGCCCAGCCGCCGCCGAAGCATGGAAACCCTGGCCATCCGGGCCGCCACCGGAGTTCCCCTTGCCGCCGGGGTCTTGCTTTTGATCCTTTTCGTCCCCCTGTGGGTGTTGGGCCTGCTCATCGCCGGCGTGGCCGGCCTGGGCATGTATGAATACAGCCGCATGGTGGCGCCCGGCCCCTGGGGCGCGCCGGCCCTGGCCGGGGTGATCCTGGCCGGCTTGACCGCCTTGGCCGGCTTGGCCGGCGGCGGCGCGGCCCTGGCCGCCCTTATGCTGGGCTTGGCCGCCCTGGGGCTGATTACCGCGTTGACCGGTTTCGACCTGGGCACCTCCTGGGAAAACGCCACCCGGCGCAGTTGGGGCCTGGTCTACACCGGCGGCCTTTTCGCCTGCCTGCTGGTCCTGGCCGGCCTTCCGGGGGGCCGGGTCCTGCTGCTCTTCGCCCTGTTCGCGGTCATCGCCGCCGACGTGGGTGCCTATTTCGCGGGCCATATGTGGGGCAAGCACAAGCTGGCCCCGTCCATCAGCCCCGGCAAGACCATCGAGGGCGTGGCCGGCGGCGCGCTGTCCTCGGCTGTTTTAGGGGCCGTCTTCGCCGGGCTGTGGCTGCCCGACACCAGCGCCGGAGCCGGAGCCCTGCTGGGCGCGCTTTTGGCCCTGGTTAGCGTGGGGGGCGACCTGTTGGAATCGGCCCTCAAGCGGGCCGCCGGAGTCAAGGACTCGGGGGGCATCCTGCCCGGCCACGGCGGGGTGTTGGACCGGGTGGACGGAATCCTGATAGGCGGAGCGACGTTCTTGCTCTTGAGGATGCTTCTGTGGGGGTGAAGAAGCTGGCCATACTGGGCTCCACCGGCTCCATAGGGCAAAGCACCCTGGAGGTGGTGGCCGCCCACCGCGAACGCTTCCCCGTGGTCAGCCTGGCCGCCGCCCGCTCGGTGGAGGAGTTGGCCCGGCAAGCCGCCCTTTTCCAGCCCCAACTCTTGGCGGTGCTGGACCAGGAGGCGGCCCGCAAGCTCAAGGCCTTGCTGCCCGGCGGACTAAAAGCCAAGGTCGTCTACGGCCCCCAGGGCTACCTGGAGGCGGCGGCGGGATGCGGGGCGGATCTGGTCTTGAGCGCCATGGTGGGCGCGGCCGGGCTCTTGCCCACCTACGCCGCCATCAAGGCGGGAATCGACGTGGCCCTGGCCAACAAGGAAACCCTGGTGGCCGGCGGCGAGTTGGTCATGGCCGCCGCCCGGGCCAGCGGCTCGGCCATCATCCCGGTGGACAGCGAGCACTCGGCCATATACCAGTCGCTCATGGGCAACGACCCCGCCGGGGTGCGCCGCCTGTGGCTAACCGCCAGCGGAGGGCCTTTCTGGACCTTGGGCCGCGAGCAGTTGGCCGGAGTGACCCCGGAGATGGCCCTGGCCCATCCCAACTGGGCCATGGGCCCCAAGATCACCATCGACTCGGCCACCATGATGAACAAGGGCCTGGAGATCATCGAGGCCCACTGGCTCTTCGGCCGGGACTACGACGACATCAAGGTGGTGGTCCATCCCCAGTCGGTGGTGCATTCCCTGGTTGAATACGTGGACGGCTCCTTCCTGGCCCAACTGGGCCTGCCGGACATGAAGACCCCCATCGCCTTCGCCCTGGCTCATCCCCAGCGCCTGGCCCTGGACGCGCCCCGGCTGGACCTGGCCCAGGTGGCCCGCCTCAGCTTCGAGGAGCCGGACCCGGAGCGATTCCCGGCCATGGGCTTGGCCTTTGCCGCCGGGCGTCAGGGGGGCAGCGCCCCGGCGGTGCTCAACGCGGCCAACGAGGTGGCGGTGGGATTGTTTTTGGCTGGCAAACTGGCCTTCGAGGGCATCACCGCCTGCGTGCGGGCGGTATTGGATAGCCACCGCGCCCAGCCCCTGCAGAGCGTGGCCGCAGTGCTGGAAACCGACCGCTGGGCCAGGGCCAAGGCCCGGGCCTGGGCCGAGGCCAAGGGAGAAACCACGTGACCATGGTTAGCGCCATCATCGTCCTGGGCGTGCTCATTTTCGTGCACGAGCTGGGCCACTTTCTGTTGGCCAAAAAGGCCGGGGTGGGGGTCAAGGTCTTCAGCCTGGGCTTCGGTCCACGCTTGATTGGCTTTAAAAAGGGCGAAACCGACTACCGCCTTTCGGCCATCCCCCTGGGCGGTTTCGTGCGCATGGTGGGCGAAAACCCCGGCGACGAGGTGACCCCCGAGGAGCAAGCGACCTCCTTTGCCCACAAGAAGGTGGGCTGGCGCCTGGCCATCGTGGCCGCCGGCCCCCTGTCCAACATCGTTTTCGCCCTGGTCGTCTACTTCGCGGTGCTTATGCTCTGGGGCCTGCCCACCATCACCACCCAGGTGGGCGGATTGCTGCCGGGCTCCCCGGCCCTGGCAGCGGGGGTGCAAAAGGGCGACAAGGTATTGGCCATCAACGGCCAGCCCACCGCCGACTGGGGCGACATGGTCCGGGCCATCCAAAAGAGCGGCGGCCAGCCGCTCCAGGTGGCCTTGGAGCGAAACCGCCGCCAGCTTACCGTGACCATCGCTCCCCGCCAGGAGGAAGTCACCGACATCTTCGGCGAGAAGCACCAGGTGTTCCGGGTGGGCATCGCCGCCAGCCAGCAGACCGTCACCCGCCCGGTGGGCCTGATGGAAGCCACGGAATTGGCCTTCAGGAAAACCTATTGGGCCGGCGAGCTGATCATCATGAGCGTGGTCAAGATCATCCAGGCCAAGGTGTCGGTGGAAAACCTGGGCGGGCCCATCATGATCGCCCAGGTGGCCAGCGAGGCCGCCAGCCACGGCCTGGCTCCCCTGCTGGACCTGGCCGCCCTGATCTCGGTGAACCTGGCCATCCTGAATCTTTTGCCCATACCCGCCCTGGACGGCGGCCACATCTTCTTTTTCCTGTACGAAGCCGTCACCCGGCGTCCGGTTTCGGTGGCGGCCAGGGAAAAAGCCCAACAGGTGGGCATGGTGCTCCTCATCCTGCTGATGATATTCATCTTCTACAACGACATCGCCCGCTTGCTGGGCGCTTACGCCCAGTAGGGGGCCGCTAGTGATCCTGGCCCTGGATACCTGCCTCACCGGCGGCGGCGTGGCCCTGGCCGACGGCGGCCGGGTGCTGGCCCAGGTCCTGTTGGAGCCTGGCCCCGGCTTCAGCCGCCGCCTGCTGCCCGCCATCGAGCAGGTGTTGGCCCAGGCCGGGGCCTCCCGCAACGACCTCGCCGGCTTGGCGGTGACCATCGGCCCCGGTTTTTTCACCGGCCTCCGGGTGGCCCTGGCCACGGCCCAAGGCCTGGCCCTGGGACTTAACCTGCCCGTGGCCGCTTTTTCCAGCCTGCGCCTGCTGGCCGCGAACGCCCCGGCGGGTTCGCGCACCATTTGGGCCTTGGCCGACGCCCGGCGGGGCCTGCTCTATGCCGCTCGTTTTGAGCAGGATGGCGAAACGCTCCTCCGCCGCGAGCCGGACATGGCCATCTCCCCCGAACTGTTGCTGCCCCGCCTGGAGCCGCCGGCCCTGCTCTTGGGACCCGGAGCGCGCCTCTTGGGGCCCGGCGCCCTGGCCCCGGGCCTGGAACTGGCCCCGCCCCAGTGCGACCTGCCCAGCCCCGGCCTTTTGGCCCTCATGGGCCAGCGCCGCCTGGAAAAAGGGCAAGGCGTGCCCGCCCATCAGCTAAGGCCCCGCTATTGCCGGCCCTCCGACGCCGAAGTGCGTTTTGGCCTGCCCCTGGACGATTACCGTCTGGTGCGGTGATACCGCGCCCGCGCGTGTTATAATTGCCTCGCATTTAAGGAGGAAGACATGCGCCGCGCCTTGCCGTTGATCCTGGTTCTGGCGATTCTGTGGCTGCCTTGGGCGGCCCTGGCCCAGGAAGGCATGCCCAGCGTTACCGTAGACGGCCAAGCCACCTTAAGCCTGAAGCCCGAAGTGGGGGTCATCACCTTGGGGGCGACCACCGAGGCGCTGACCGCCGCCCAGGCCTCCCGGGACAACGCGGCGGTCATGCAAAAAGTGGTTGCCGCGCTAAAAGGGCGCTTGGGCCCCCAGGACCGCCTGGAGACCGCCGGATATTGGCTGCGGCCCTTGACCAAGTGGGACAACCAGGCCAAACAGAACATCCCCGTGGGCTACCAGGCCGGCCATGAAATGCGCCTGACCAGCCGCGACCCCCTGGCCCTGGCCGCCCTTTTGGACGCGGCGGTGGCCGCCGGAGCCAACTCCATTTCCGGACCCGCCTGGAAGCTGGCCGACCCCCATGCCGCCCAGCGCAAGGCCCTGGCCGCGGCTTTTGCCGATGCCCAGGCCCGGGCCCGGGTGTTGGCCCAGGCCGCGGGCATGCGCCTGGGACTGGCGCTGAAGATCAAGGTTTCCGGCGCGGACGATCCCGGCCCCATGCTCAACCGAGGCATGGCCAAGGCCATGGCCGCGACCCCTTTGCAGCCCAACCTGGTCCAGGTGCGGGCCGAGGTTCGTTGCGTGTTCGCCCTTTTGACCGCCGCCCCCGGCGGAGCCAAGTAAACTTTTTTACCGCGAGCAAGGAAAAAAAGATGGATACAACCGACATGGAGCTTATCCAGGCCAACCTGGACAATGACCCGGAGCTGGCCAAACTATGGGCCGAGCATTTGGAGATGGAAAAAAAGCTCGATGACATGAACCAGCGCCTGTACCTGTCCACCGAGGAGCAGATGGAGCGCAAGCGCCTGCAAAAGCTCAAGCTGGCCGGCCGCGACCGCATCGAGCAGATATTGACCGAGCTGCGCGCCGCGACGGCTTGAGCCGGAGCAGAGGCATGGACAAGTTTCCCCTGGCCCGGCAAGGCTGGCCCTATCTGGCGGGAGCGGCCTTTTTGGCAGCGGTGGCCAGCGCCCTGCACCTGTGGTGGCTGGCCGTTCCCCTGTGGCTGGTCACCCTGCTCATCTGCAACTTTTTTCGCGATCCGGCCCGCGGCAGCAGCGCCGGCCCCGGGGCCATCATCTCCCCGGCCGACGGCAAGGTGGTGGTGGTGGCCGAGGCCAGCCATCCCCAGTTTCCCGGCGAACGGGTGCGGATGGTGTCCATATTCATGAACATCTTCGACGTGCATGTTAACCGGGCCCCCATGGCCGGCCGGGTGCTCAAGGTGGTCCACCGCCCCGGGGGATTCGTGCCCGCCGACCGCGCCGAGGCGGCCACGGCCAACGAACGGGTGGACATGGTGCTGGCCGGCAGGCAGGCCACCATTGTGGTCACTCAGGTGGCCGGGCTGGTGGCCCGCAAAATCGAATGCTGGGCCTCCCCGGGGGTTGCAATGCAAACTGGACAGAGATACGGTATGATTAGATTCGGTTCACGCCTGGACCTCTATATGCCTCTGAGCGTTAAGGTTCAGGTGACGCCCGGCCAAAGGGTTAAGGCCGGTGAAAGCGTGATCGCAGAGGTTTAAATGGCACGACGCAGCCGCAAAGCTCGACGACGGGAAAATCGCGAACAGCGCCGCCGGGGTATCTACGTCCTGCCCAACCTCTTTACGACCGCCAGCCTTTTTGCCGGTTTTTTCGGAGCCATCGAAGCCATTCACGGCAACTATATGCTGGCCTGCCTGGCCATCCTGGCCTCCCTGGTCTTTGACGGCCTGGACGGCAAGGTGGCCCGGGCCACCAACACCGTCACCCGCTTCGGGGTGGAGTTCGACTCCCTGTCCGACCTTGTGGCCTTTGGCGTGGCCCCGGCCATCCTGGTGTACATGTGGGGCCTGCAGCCCCTGGGCCGCCTGGGCTTTTTGGCCGCCTTCCTTTTCGTGGCCTGCGGCGCCCTGCGCCTGGCCCGCTTCAACGTACAGGTGGAAGAGGTGGGCACCAGCCACTTCGTGGGCCTGCCCATCCCGGCGGCGGCCAGCCTGGTTTCCACCATGATCCTCATGTGGCTGGAGCTGATCGGCCCCGTGACCCCGGAGCCCTGGCTGCTGGTTATCGTGCTTTTCATACTGAGCTTCCTCATGGTCAGCAACATTCCCTACCTCTCCTTCAAGGAGCTGGGGCTGTCCAAGCTCAAATCCTTCAACTGGCTGGTGGCCGGACTGCTTCTCTTTATCCTGGTCGCCATCCAGCCTCAGTTCATGGGCTTTGTGCTCCTGGCCTCCTACGTGGTCGGGGGGCCCTTCGGCGCCCGCGTGATGGCCAAGAAGAAGGCCGCCAAGCAGGAAGCCATGCTGGCCCACGCCAAAGCAGCCGAACAAGATCGATTGCCCTTGTCCTAGTCTTTCCGCTCCCCACACAGACATATCCCTAGTGCATCCGAATCCTGGTGATTTGTCCCGGTGGGGACCATTACTGGTATTTTTTATTGGGAGAAATCGAAATGTCCAACCTAGTCAAAATCTTCGACACCACCCTGCGCGATGGCGAGCAGTCACCGGGCGCTTCCATGAACATCGAGGAAAAACTGCGCCTGGCCCATAAGTTGGCTCAACTGGGCGTGGACATCATCGAAGTCGGCTTCCCCGCCTCCAGCCCCGGCGATTTCGAATCGGTGCAACAGATCGCCAAGCAGGTGAAAGGCCCGGTGATCTGCGGCCTGGCACGCACCGGCCACGACGACATCAAGCAGTGCTGGGAGGCCATAGAGCCGGCGGAGAAAAAGCGCATCCACGTGTTCATCGCCACCAGCGACATCCACCTGGAGCACAAGCTGAGGATCAGCCGCGAGCAGGCCCTGGCCGAGATAACCTCCGGGGTGGGCCTGGCCACGAGCCTGTGCGATGACGTGGAGTTCAGCGCCGAGGACGCCTCGCGCTCGGACCCGGAGTTCCTGGCCCAGGCGGTGGCCACCGCCCTGGCCGCCGGCGCCACCACCATAAACATCCCCGACACGGTGGGCTACGCCCTGCCCGACGACTTCCGCGAGCTCATCGGCTTCCTGTACAAAAAGGTGCCCGATCTGAAAAAGGCCACGGTGAGCGTGCATTGCCACGACGACCTGGGCATGGCCGTGGCCAACAGCCTGGCCGGAATCCACGCCGGGGCCCGTCAGGTGGAGGTGTGCATCAACGGCATCGGCGAGCGGGCAGGCAACGCCTCCCTGGAAGAGGTGGTTATGCTTCTGGCCACCCGCGAGAAGAAGCTGGGCCTGACCACCAATATCAACCGCAAGGAGATATACAGCGCCAGCCGCCTGGTATCCATGATTACCGGGGTGGTGGTGCAGCCCAACAAAGCCATCGTGGGAGCCAACGCCTTTGCCCACGAGTCGGGCATCCACGTGGACGGGGTGCTCAAGAATCCGCTCACCTACGAGATCATGACCCCCGAGGAGGTTGGCATCGGCCAAAATTCCTTGGTGCTGGGCAAGCACTCGGGACGGGCCGCCCTGAAGGCGCGGCTCAAGGATATGGGCTATGAGTTGGACCGGGACAACGTGGAGAAACTCTTCCAAGCCTTCAAACGCCTGGCCGACAAGAAAAAAGAGGTCTTCAACGAGGACCTGGAGGCGCTCATCGCCGATGAAATCCTGCGCATTCCCCTGCGTTGGCGGCTGGATTACCTGAACATCGTCAGCGGCACGGTCACCGTACCCACGGCCACGGTGCGCATCTATGACTGCGAGGAGCTCAAGCAGGAGTTCGGCTCGGGCAACGGCCCGGTGGACGCGGTGTACAACACCATCGCCAAGATCACCGGCACCAAGGCCAAGCTGCTGCGCTTCACCATCAGCGCGGTCACCGGAGGGCTGGACGCGCAGGGCGAGGTGACGGTAAGATTAGGCGAAAATGGCTTGGTGGTCCTGGGCAAAGGTCTGGACTCGGACATCCTGGTGGCCGCGGCCAAGGCGTACCTCAACGGACTGAACCGTCTGGAGTACCTGAAAACGCACGCCCCCCGGCTGAGTGCACAGGAGCGCACCCTTTGAACCAACCCCAGACCATGAGCCAAAAAATCTTGGCTTCCCGCGCCGGGCTCCCATATGTGGAGCCCGGCGCCATCGTGGAGGCCGGCCTGGACATGGTCTTGGCCAATGACGTTTCCACCCCCATGGCCATCCGCGGCTTCAAGGACATCGGAGGCGAGCATGTCTTCGACTCCTCCCGGGTGGTGTTGGTGGCCGACCACTTCACCCCCAACAAGGACGTGGCCAGCGCGCTGATTTCCAAGGAGATGGTGGAGTTCGCCTCCGCCATGCGCCTGGAGCACCGCTTCGAGGGCGGCAGTTCGGGCGTCTCCCATGTGCTCCTGGCCGAACAAGGCCTGATATTGCCCGGAGAGCTGGTGGTGGGAGCGGACAGCCGCACCGTGACCCACGGGGCCCTGGGGGCCTTTGCCACCGGAGTGGGAGCCAGCGACCTGGCCGCCGCTTTGGTCACCGGCCGGGGCTGGTTTCAGGCGCCGGCCTCCATCCGGGTGGAGCTTGGCGGCGAACTGGGCCCCTGGATAGGGGGCATGGACATCGCCCTGGCCCTGCTGCGTCTGCTGGGGCCCGAGGGGGCCCACTATCAGAGCTTGGAATTTTTCGGCCCCCTGCTGCCGCGGCTTTCCATGGAAGCCCGCATGAGTATCAGCAACCTCATGGTGGAAAGCGGGGCCAAGGCGGCCCTGTTCCCGGTGGACCAGGTGACCACCGACTACCTCCGGGACAAGGCCAAGCGCTCCTGGCGTTCGGTGGCCCCGGACCCCGAGGCGCCATACGCCAAGACCATAAAGCTGGACGTGACCGGCCTGGAATCCCTGGCGGCCCGTCCCCACCGGCCCCACGACGTGGCCACGGCCCGCCGGGCGGGATACGAGCCGGTGAACCAGGTGTTCATCGGCTCCTGCGCGGCGGCCCGCCTGGAAGACCTCAGGGTGGCGGCCCAAGTCTTGGCCGGCCGCCAGGTGCATCCACGGGTGCGTCTTCTGGTTCTCCCGCCCACCCCCCGCATCATGCTGCAAGCGGTGCGCGAGGGCCTGGTGGAGACCTTCCTGGCCGCCGGCGGGGTCATGGGACCGCCCTCCTGCGGTCCCTGCATGGGCGGCCACCTGGGGGTGCTGGCCGCCGGCGAGGTGGCGGTGGCCACCGCCAACCGCAACTACCGGGGCCGCATGGGGCACCCCAGCAGCCGCATTTACCTGGCCGGGCCGGCGGTGGCCGCGGCCAGCGCCATATTGGGCCGGGTGGCCGATCCGGCGGAGGTGCTCTCATGATCAGCGGCATGGCCTGGGTCTTCGGCGACCACATCTCCAGCGACGCCATCATTCCCGCCCGTTTTCTGCACCAGCGCGACTCCCGCTCCTGGGCCAAGGTGGTGCTGGCCGATTTGAGGCCCGAGTTCGCCAGCCAGGTGGGCTTTGGCGACTTTATAGTGGCCGGGCGCAACTTCGGCTGCGGTTCCTCCCGGGAGCAGGCCCCCCTGGCCATCAAGACCGCCGGGGTGGCCGCAGTGATCGCCCACAGCTTTTCGCGCATGTTCTACCGCAACGCCTTCAACATGGGCCTGGCGGTGTTCACCTGCCCCGAGGCCGCCGTCCGCGTGCATGACGGCGACCGCCTGCGCCTGGACCCCTACAGCGGTCTCATCGAGGACGTGGAGCAACAAATCTCCTTTCAGGCCCAGCCGGTGGACCCCTATTTGACCGATTTGGTGAGTCAGGGGGGCCTGCTCAAAAAAATCCGCAAACAAATCACCGGCCACGGATAATAGCCGGCGGGCTTTTTACCCAACAAAGAGTTTGCAATCAGGCCCGGCCCCGGCTAAATAAAGACCGTGGCCGCCTGGACGCCACCCCGGACGCCATGGCGAACGTGGACAATCTTGGTGTGGAGAGGCAGAAGAAAACCATGAGCAAGCTTTACAAGGTCGCGGTTTGCGGTGCCACTGGAGCGGTGGGCAACCAGATGCTTCAGTGCCTCGAAGAGAGAGACTTCCCGGTGGGCGATCTTCGCCTGTTGGCCTCGGAACGCTCCAAGGGCAAAAAGCTCAAATACAAGGGCCAGGAAATCCCGGTGCAGGTGTTGGGCCAGGATTCCTTCCAGGGCATCGAGATAGCCCTGTTCAGCGCGGGGGCCTCCACCAGCCGCGACTACGCCCCCTTGGCCGCCGAGGCCGGCGCGGTGGTGGTGGACAACTCCTCCTACTGGCGCATGGACCCCCTGGTGCCCCTGGTGGTGCCCGAGGTGAACCCCAAGGACGTGGCCGATTACCCCAACAAGGGCATCATCGCCAACCCCAATTGCTCCACCATTCAGATGGTGGTGGTTCTACAGCCCATCCACGAGCTGGCGGGCATCGAGCGGGTAGTGGTGAACACCTACCAGGCGGTCAGCGGCACCGGCCAAAAGGCCATCGTCGAGCTGGAGAACCAGCTCAAGGCCCTGCACGAGGGCCGCCAGCCCGAGGCCAAGGTCTATCCCCAGCAGATAGCCTGGAACCTGCTGCCCCATATCGACGTCTTCCTGGACAACGGCTACACCAAGGAAGAGATGAAGATGGTCCTGGAGACCCGGAAGATAATGGGCGACGACAGCATCAAACTGAGCGCCACCTGCGTGCGGGTGCCGGTGCGCTACGGCCACTCCGAGGCGGTGAACATCGCCACCCGGAAGAAAATCTCCGCCGGCGAGGTGCGCCAGGTGTTGGCCAACGCTCCCGGCGTCAAGGTGGTGGACGACCCGGCCAACCTGGTCTACCCCACCCCGCTCATGGCCGCGGGCCAGGACCTGACCCTGGTGGGGCGCATCCGCGAGGACATCAGCCAGGAAAAGGGCATCGACCTGTGGCTGGTGGCCGACAACATCCGCAAGGGCGCGGCCACCAACGCGGTGCAGATCGCCGAAATTTTGGCGGCTGACTATCTGTAGGAGGTAATTAGGGGCCTTGCTCAAGATCACCGGCGGGCAATTGCGGGGGCGCGGCTTCAAGGCCCCGCCCGGACTGGCCACCCGGCCCACCGGCGCCAAGATGCGGCAGGCCCTGTTCAACATACTCGGCCCCCGGGTGGCCGGCGCCCGGGTGGCCGATATTTTCGCCGGCAGCGGGGCCCTGGGCCTGGAGGCCCTGAGCCGGGGAGCGGCGTGGTGTCTGTTCGTGGAAAACAACCGCGCCACCGCCCGCTTGATCCAGGCCAACCTGGCCTCCCTGGGCTTGGAGGAAACGGGCCGGGTGGCGGCGGCGGGCCTGGAGGCCGCCACGGGGGCCTTGAAAGCCCGGGCGCCCTTCGACCTGGTGCTGGCCGACCCGCCTTACGGTAAAGGCCAGGTGGCGCGCTTGCTGAACCTGGCCGCCCAGGGCTGGTTGTTGGCTCCGGGGGGCCAAATGATCATCGAGCACTCGCCGGAGGAGGACCCCGGCGTCCCCGTGGGACTAAAAGCCCAAGACCGCCGCCGGTACGGGCAAAGCGAACTCAGCTTTTTCACCACCGACGATTGAAGTGAAAGCGAATATCTTATGAAAACCGCTATTTATCCAGGCTCCTTCGACCCCATAACCAACGGGCACCTCTCTATTTTGCATCGCGGCCTGGAGATATTCGACAAGGTGGTGGTGGCGGTGGCGGTGAACCCCGAGAAAAGCGGCCTGTTCCCCATGCCTGAGCGGGTGGAGATGATCCAGGAGGTCATCGCTGGCATCCCCGGAGCCTCGGTGGATACCTTTGACGGCCTGTTGGTGGACTACGTTTTGGCCAGCGGCACCAACGTGATCCTGCGCGGGCTCAGGGCCCTGTCGGACTTCGAGTATGAGTTCCAGATGGCCCTGATGAACCGCAAACTCAGCCGCAAGGTGCAGTCGGTGTTTCTGATGACCGACTACAAGTGGTTCTACGTAAGCTCCACCATCATCAAGGAAGCGGCCATGCTGGGCGGGGACATCAACGGCTTGGTGCCGGCCAGCGTTTCGCGCCGGCTCAAGGAAAAGTACGCGGCCAAGGTCGCCAAGGCCGAGAGACGCTAAGAGCTACTCAGCTTCTTTTTCGCCGAAAATCTGGGCCGAGAAGATGAGAATCTCGGTGTCGGGGTCGCGCCAGCAGCCCGGGCGCAGGCCTGCCTTGACGCAGGTCTGGTCCAGGAAGGTCTCGCGGTCCCAGCCGTATTCCGTGGCCACCTGGGGCAGGAGCACCCCCCGGCCCCGGGGGCTGACGATGTATATGCCGTGCTTGCCCACCTGGATTTCCTTGACATCCTCAATGCGCCGCAACGGGCTCAACACGCTGATCTCCAGATCCACCTGGCCCAGTTCGTCCCGGCCGAGGGGGGGGAAGCGGGGGTCTTGGCTGGCGGCGGCCAGGGCCATGTCCTCGATGAGATCGGTGAGGGGCTCACCGGAGATGAAGTTGCCGATGCAGCCCCTGAGGCGGCCCCGCTTGTGCAGGGTGACAAAGGCCCCCCGCTTAACCTCCGGCCCGGGCAAGTCTTGGGGCTCGGGCCGGGCGGCATCCTGGCCCACCAGACGGGCGATGCGCCCCCGGGCCAGTTTCAACAGGGCCTTCTGCTCTTTCGGGCTAAGTTCATGCTCGCTCATGCTACGACTCCCCTATTGCACCGGCGCGGCCGGGCGCAGGCCCGTCCGCCAAAGAAGATAGTGGCTGATAATCAGCCCGTGGTCAAAGCACAGGGGCCCGGGCAAATCCTCTGGCAAAAAGGCCCTTGCCTGGGCCGCGTCGCTGCCTCCGCGAGGCTCCCCCTTGGCTCGGCCCACGAAAACCACCGAGAGGTTGTGCTGGCGGGGGTCGCGCCCGGGGTCGGAGTAGGCCCCCAGGACCGCCACCAGTTCCACGGCCAGCCCGGTCTCCTCGGCCGCCTCGCGCCTTGCCGCCGCCTCCAGGCTCTCGCCGTAGTCAACGAAGCCTCCGGGCAGGGCCCAGCCGTGGGGCGGGTTGACCCGCTGAACCAGCACGATGGGACGGCTGGGGCGCTCCAACTCTATGATGACGTCCACGGTGGGATAGGGGTTGCGCGGACTCTGGCTCATGCCTTGGGCCCCTCCTCGCGGGCCTTTTCCCGCCGGCGCAGATAGAATTCGCAGCGCCCCTCGCACACGGGCAAGAGCAGCAGGCAGGAGACCAAGTGCTGGTGCTGGCACAGAGGCCCGGACCCGGCCTTGGGCACGTAGCGGGGGCAGGACAGGCGGGTTATCTGGTCCAGATTTTTTTGGATCACGTGGCGGCGGGCCACCTCGCGGTCGGAGGCGTCGGCCAGGTTTTTCAGGCGGTCCAGGCGGTCCATGGTGGCCGCCCCCACCTTGCGCCGCTGCTCCAAAAGGGTGCAGCGGGCGTCCTGGGAGGCCTCGGGGCTAACCGTGCGGGTGCAGCGCCGGCGGGTGTAATAAGAGCAGGTTTGCCCACCCAGGCGCTGCAGTTCGGCCACCGCTTTAGCCCCCCTCCCCGTTCAGGCGGCGCACCGGATCGCCGGCGCGCACCTCGCCGGGGTTGAGCACCCGCACGAAAATGCCCTGGCGGGGCATGATGCAGTCGCCCACCAGCTTGCGAATCTCGCAGCCGGCGTGGCACTCCTTGCCGATCTGGGTGACCTCCACCTCCACCTTGCCCAGCATCAGGCGGGCGCCCACGGGCAGGGTGTGCAGCTCGATGCCCTCGGTGGTGACGTTTTCGGCGAAGTCGCCGGGGTTTACATTTGCCCCCTTTTGGCGCATGAAATCGATGGACTCCATGGCCAGCAGGGACAGCTGGCGGTGCCAGGGACCGGAGTGGGCGTCGCCCACCAGTCCCACGTCCGGCTCCAGGCAACCCTGGGGCACGGGCTTTTTGACCACGCCTTTGGTAGAACTAATATTGACTGAAACTATTTTGGGCTGATTCATGGCCTCTAACCGTAAAAAGGAAAGCTCAGATTTGAGCTTATCGCCGCCCCCAAAGCACGTCAAGGCCGCTGTCCCCCCCTTGGGCGGTCCCTTGCCCGGGCCAGGGGTTGTTCTGGCCGGGGTGAGCGGAGGCTCCGATTCGGTGGCCCTGGCCCGTCTGCTGGCCCTGGCCGCCCCGGAGCGGGACTGGCGTCTGGCCCTGGGCCATGTGGACCACGCCCTGCGGCCCGATTCCGCCGAGGACGCCCGCTTCGTGGCCGAGCTGGCCCGGGAGCTGGGCGCGGCCTTTTATTCCCGGCGGGTGGCGGTGGAGCGCCGGGGCCGGTCCCTGGAAGAAGCGGCCCGCCAGGCCCGCCGCGAGGCCTTGAGTCAAATGGCCGCCCAGGCCGGGGCCATTGCCATCGCCCTGGGCCACACCACCGGAGACCAGGCCGAGACGGTGCTCATGCGCCTGCTGGGGGGAACCGGCCCCTCGGGGCTGGCGGCAATGCGCCCCTGGAGCCCGCCCTGGTGGCGGCCCCTTTTGGCCGTTAGCCGGGAGGAGCTGCGCGGCTGGCTGCGCGCCCAGGGCCACACCTGGCGCGAAGACCCCACCAACGCCGGCCTGGAGCCCCTGCGCAACCGGGTGCGCCACCAGCTACTGCCATTGGCACGTGAGTTGGTCAACCCCCGGGCCGAGGCCGCCCTGGCTCGCCTGGCCGCCCTGGCCGGCGACGAGGAGGAGTTGTGGCAGGCCTGGTGCCGGGAGCAGGCCGGCCGGATTCTGCGCCGCCAGGGCACCAGCCTGCTACTGGCCGTCCCGTCCCTGGCCCAGATGCACCCGGCCGGGCAGCGCCGTTTGCTGCGCCACGCCCTGGGATTGTTGACCGGCCAGGGGCAGCATTTGCTGGCCCCCCACGTGGAGCAGCTTCGGGAGCTGTTGGCCGGGGCGTCCGGCCGGCGGCTGACTTTGCCCGGCGGGCTCATGGCCTGGCGGGAGAAGAACGCCCTGCGCCTGGACCGGGCCCAGCCACCGTCCTGCCCCTCCCTGATTCTGCACGGCCCGGCCACGGTGGCCCTGCCCCACTTGGGGGTCAGCCTGCGCCTGGAGTTGGTGGAAGAAAAGCCGCCCCTTAGCGGGCGGGGGCCCCAGGCCTGCCTGCCGGCCCAGGCGGTGCGTTGGCCCCTGGAACTGCGCCCGCTCCGGCCCGGGGAGCGTTTTCACCCCCTGGGCGCCCCCGGAGGCAAGCGCCTGAGCCGCCTGCTCATCGACCGCAAGGTGCCCCAGTGGTGGAGGGCGCGCACCCTGATCCTGGCCGACCGGGAAGGCCCCTGGTGGGCCGCGCCCTGGGCCGTGGCCGAGAGGGCGCGCCTTAAAGGCACTGAAAGCGCCTATTTAAACCTCAGTTTCGTTGACACCCCCCAGGGCGGACCATATACTATGAATTTTAATCATTAAGGGCGCTTCGCGCCGCCGTGCCCCTCGGGCGCCGCAGGAGATAGTCTGTTGAATCCCTTGTACAAAAATTTGGCCCTCTGGCTGGTCATCAGCCTGATGATGGTCTTGCTTTTCAATTTTTTCAACCGCCCCGAACAGGGCAGCGAAAAATTGCCCTATTCCGAGTTCCTTTCCGCAGTGGACAAAGGCCAAGTCACCAGCGTTGAGATACAGGGCAAAGAGGTGCGCGGCTGGTCCGGCGAAGGCCAACGCTTCCGCACCTACGCCCCGGAAGACCCCAAGCTCATCAGCGACCTGAGGGCCAAGGACGTGAAGATCACGGTGAAGCCCGAAGACGACTCGCCCTGGTACATGTCCATGCTGGTTTCCTGGTTCCCCATGCTGCTGCTGATCGGCATCTGGATATTCTTCATGCGCCAGATGCAGATGGGCGGGGGCAAGGCCATGAGCTTCGGCAAGAGCCGGGCCCGGCTGCAAACCGAGCCCGAGGGCCGGCGCATCACTTTTGACGACGTGGCCGGGGTGGAGGAAGCCAAGGAGGAGCTCACCGAGATCATCGAGTTCCTGCGCGACCCCAAGAAGTTCACCCGCCTGGGAGGGCGCATCCCCAAGGGCGTGCTGTTGGTGGGCGGCCCGGGCACCGGCAAGACCCTCATGGCCCGGGCCATCGCCGGCGAGGCCGGGGTGCCCTTTTTTTCCATCAGCGGCTCGGACTTCGTGGAGATGTTCGTGGGCGTGGGCGCCTCGCGGGTGCGCGATTTGTTCACCCAGGGCAAAAAGTCCGCCCCTTGCATAATCTTCATCGACGAGATCGACGCGGTGGGCCGCCACCGGGGGGCCGGCCTGGGCGGCGGGCACGACGAGCGGGAGCAGACCCTCAACCAGCTCTTGGTGGAGATGGACGGCTTCGAGTCCAACGAGGGAGTCATCCTCATCGCGGCCACCAACCGCCCCGACGTTTTGGACCCAGCCCTGTTGCGCCCCGGGCGTTTCGACCGCCAGGTGGTGGTGCCCGCCCCGGATGTAAAGGGCCGGGAAGCCATACTCAAGGTGCATACCCGCCGCACCCCCTTGTCGCCGGATGTGGATCTGTCGGTGCTGGCCCGGGGCACCCCGGGCTTTTCCGGGGCCGACCTGGAGAACATGGTCAACGAGGCCGCCCTCCTCGCCGCCCGGGACAACAAGAACCGCATCGAGATGGTCGACTTCGAGCGGGCCAAGGACAAGGTCATGATGGGCACCGAGCGGCGCAGCCTCATCCTCAGCGAGGAGGAGAAGCGCACCACCGCCTACCATGAAGCGGGCCATGCCTTGGTGGCCATGCTGACCCCTGGCACCGACCCAGTGCACAAGGTGACCATCATCCCCCGGGGCCTGGCCCTGGGCCTCACCCAGCAGTTGCCCGTGGATGAGCGCCACACCTACAGCCGCGACTACCTTGTCAACAACCTGGCGGTGCTTTTGGGCGGCCGTTCGGCCGAGGAGTTGGTGCTGGACACCTTCACCACCGGGGCGGGCAACGACCTGGAGCGGGCCACCGAACTGGCCCGCAAGATGGTCTGCGAGTGGGGCATGAGCGAGGCCATGGGCCCGCTCACCTTTGGCAAGCGCGAGGAGCAAATCTTCCTTGGCCGCGAGTTAAGCCAACACCGCGATTATTCCGAAGAGACCGCCCGGTCCATCGACCACGAAATAAAGCGCCTGGTCACCGAAGCCCACACCGGCGCCAAAGCGATCCTGCACGACCACCTGGAGGTTCTGCACAAAATGGCCGGAGCGCTGTTGGTGGAGGAAACCCTGGACGCCGAAGCGGTCCTGGCCATAGTGGCCGGCCAGCCCAGGCCCCGTGCTCCCGTTCCTCCGGCCCCGCCGGCTCCCGAGTCCGAAGGGTCCCATGGTTCCCCCCCCCCGCCGGAGGCGGGCAATGAACAGGCCGGTGTCTAAGCAGGCGCGCAAGATACTCTTGCCCGCCGACGGCCTGGAGTTAGGGCCGCGCACCCTGATAATGGGAGTGGTCAACGTCACCCCCGATTCATTCAGCGACGGCGGCCTCTTTTACGAAGAGGCCCAGGCCGTGGAGCAGGGCTTGGCCCTGGCCGAGGCCGGGGCCGACATCCTGGACGTGGGCGGGGAATCCACCCGCCCCGGCTCGGAGCCCACGCCAGCCAACGAGGAGATGGACCGGGTGCTGCCGGTGATCGAAGCCCTGGCCCGCCACTGTTCGGCGGTGATAAGCGTCGACACCTACAAGGCCCAGGTGGCCCGGGCCGCCGTGGAGGCCGGAGCCCAGATCATCAACGACATCACTTCCCTGGGCGGTGACCCCGACATGGCCCGGACCGCCGCCCAGACCAAGGCCGGGCTGGTGCTCATGCACATGAAGGGCGAGCCCCGCACCATGCAGGCCGACCCCACCTACGGCGACGTGGTGGCCGAAGTGCGCGATTTCTTGGCCCAGCGGGCCGGCAAGGCCCTGGAGGCCGGGGTGGCCCCGGAGGCCATCGTCTTGGACCCGGGCATCGGCTTCGGCAAGACCCTTGAGCACAATCTGGCCCTGATCCGCAACCTGGGCTACCTGGCCCGGCTGGGCCACCCGGTGCTCTTGGGGGCCAGCCGCAAGAGCTTCATCGGCGCCCTCACCGGACGCCCAACCCCGGGCGAGCGCCTGTGGGGCTCGGTGGGAGTGCATGTACTGGGCGCGGCCTTGGGGGCCGACATCGTGCGGGTGCATGACGTGGCGCACCTCAAGGAGGCCCTGGCGGTTTGCGACGCGGTGATGGCCCAGGAAGAGCACCATGACTGACCTGCTGGCACCCTTTTACCAACTGCGCTGGCTGGATGTGGTGGACATCGGCCTGGTGGCCTTTGTCATCTACAAGATCATACTGTTGGTCAAGGGCACCCGGGCCATGCAGATGCTGGCCGGCCTGGGAGTGGTGCTGATAACCATGGTGGTGGCCCGCTGGCTGCACCTGGTGACCATCCACTGGATCATCCAATCCTTCCTGGCTTCCTTGATCCTGGTGGTCATCATCCTGTTCCAGAGCGACATAAGAAAGGCCTTGGCCCGCATGGGCCGCGGCCCCCTGCTGGTGGGCGGCCACGAAGCGGCGGCGGCCAACCTGGAGGAGGTGGCCCGCACCGCCGTGGCCCTGGCCTCGCGCATGACCGGGGCCCTCATCGTCCTGGAGCGGCGCATCGGCCTGGCCGACTACGTGGACACCGGGGTGCGCCTGGACGCTCGCGTGAGCCGCGAGCTTTTGATGACCATCTTCCAGGTCACCACCCCCCTGCACGACGGAGCGGTCATCATCAGCGGGGGCAGGATAATCGCCGCCCGCTGCGTGCTGCCCCTTTCCACCACCTCCGACGGCAGCCGCCAGGTGGGCACCCGCCATCTGGCGGCCATGGGCCTCACCGAGGAAACCGACGCAGTGGCGGTGGTGGTAAGCGAGGAGCGGGGCCGGGTGAGCCTGGCGGTGGGGGGCAAGCTCACCCAGGATCTGGACGCGGTGGCCCTGAACAACCAATTGGCCGAGTTGTTCCAGGTGGGAGGCAAGACCCCTCGCCGGCTCTGGGGAAAAGAGCGCCGCAATGCTTGATCTGCTCACCCGGAACTGGAAGCTCAAGCTGATTTCACTGGGCATCGCGGTGACTCTGTGGGCCTTTGTGGTGGGACAGGAGAGCGCCGAGATCGCGGTGCGCATACCGGTGGTGATTACCGGCCTGGCGGCGGACATGGTGGTGGCCAACCAGGTGCCCAGCGAAGTGGAGCTGAGGCTATACGGCCCCCAGAGCCTGGTGCGCCAGGCAGCCGCCCGCCCGACGGCCAAACGGCTGAACCTGGCGGGCATGGGCACCGGGGAGCACAACTTCCAGGTGTTGCCCGAGGAGCTTAATTTCCCGCCGGGAGTGGAGGTGGTGCGCCTTAGCCCCGCCCGCCTTAGGGTGGTGCTGGACCACCGCTTCAGCCGCAAGGCGGCGGTGCGCCCGGTTATCAAGGGCAACCCGGCTCAAGGCTTCGAGGTGGCCGAGGTGTCCTTCGAGCCTCCCGAGGTGGTGGTCAGCGGCATCAAGCAGGAGATAACCGACCTGGACTGGATTTGGACCGTGCCCCTGGAGGTTACCGGCCTGACGGAAACCACCACCCTCAAAGCCAACCTGCGGCCCCCGGACGGGCGGGCCATCCGCCTGACCCCCACCACGGTGCAGGCGGTGATAACCATCAGGCCCCGGCCCCCAAAAGGCCAGGCTCCGGCCGCGGCGCCGGCCAAGCCCGTCACCAGCAAATAAGACCCAAGCAACCCGGGAGGGAAGGGTGGAGCGCAAGATATTCGGCACCGATGGGGTGCGCGGGGTGGCCAACGAGGCGCCCATGACCGTGGAAATGACCGTGGCTATCGGCCAGGGAGTGGCCTCGGTGTTGGCCAACGGCGACCAAGGGCGCAAGGTGATCCTGGGCAAGGACACCCGCCTGTCGGGCTATATGTTCGAAAACGCCCTGGTGGCCGGGCTCTGCTCCATGGGCCGCGACGTGTTGGTGGTGGGCCCCCTGCCCACCCCGGCCCTGGCTTTTCTCACCCGCAACATGCGTTGCGCTGCGGGAATCGTCATCAGCGCCAGCCACAATCCCTACCAGGACAACGGCATCAAGATATTCGGCCGCGATGGCTTCAAGCTGCCCGACGCGGTGGAGTCCCAGATCGAAAAATACGTCCTGGACGCCCTGGCCGGCGGCGGCCGCATCCCCCGCCCCGAACAGGGACGGGTGGGC
>JAHJPG010000049.1 GCA_018819925.1 Pseudomonadota bacterium | reverse complement strand
GGCCGATAGCTGCCCCGGGGCCCGCCCCAGGAGCACGGCCAGGCGGTTCATGGCCGCCTCGGTGCCGCTGGTGAACACCGGAATCCGCGAACGGGTGTTCTCCAGGTTGTAGCGGGCCTGCTCCAGGGCCAGGCGGTTCACCAGGCCGGCCTGGTGGCGGGAGCGGATGAACCCGTAGGTGTTTTCCTGGGACTTGAGGTTGGCCAGGGCCATTTCGCGGCGGCGCTGGTAGGTGCGCACCTCCACGTAGTTCAGGGCCACCTCGGCGGTCAGCGAGATCAGCACGTCGTCCAGGTTGGCTTGGCTGGCCTCCAACTCGGCCTGGGAGGCCTCGATGGAGCGGCGCACCCCGCCGAAGACGTCTATCTCCCAGCCGGCGTCGAAGCCGGCGCTGTAATACTCGCCTATTTTCCCGGCACCCCCGGACTCGCTGCTCCGGCTCAAGGCGGCCACGGCGCCGGCGTCCGCGGTGGGGAACAGCCCGGCCTCGCGCACTCCGCGCAGGGCCCGGGCCTGGCGCACCCGGGCCTTGGCCTGTTTCAGCTCCAGGTTGCTTTCCACCGCCTGGACGATCAGGCCGGTTAGCAGGGGGTCGTCCAGGGCCTCCCACCAGCGGGCCAGGGTTTGGGCCTTGCTGGGCACGGGTTCCAGGCCCCTTTGCAGTTTGCTGTGCCAGGAGGCCGGGGGCTTGGTCTGGGGCGGGGCGTAGTCCGGCCCCACCGGGGCGCAGGCGCTCTGCCAGGCCAGGCCAGCCAGGAGCAAGCCCAGGGCAAGACGGCCCATGATCCTAGACCCCATGGTCTTGCCCCCCCTTGCGGCCCAGGCCCTTGAGGCGCTCGCGCAGTTCCTGGAAGCCGGCGTACAAGGACGGGATGAGGAAAATGCCTGCCAGAGTGGCGGCCAGCATGCCCGCGAACACGGTGACTCCGATGGCCTGGCGGCTGGCCGCGCCGGCCCCCTCGGCCACCACCAGGGGGGACACCCCCAGGATGAAGGAAAAGGCGGTCATGAGCACCGCCCGGTAGCGGATGCGCGCCCCCATGGCCGCCGCCTCGGGGATCGACAGGCCCGCCTCCCGCTGGGTCTTGGCGAACTCCACGATGAGGATGGCGTTCTTGCTGGCCAGTCCCACCAACAGCACCAGGCCGATTTGGGCGTAGATGCTCAGGCTCAACCCGCCCAGCCACAGGCCCAGCAGGGCGCCCAGGGTGGCCACCGAGATGGAGGTGATAACCGCCAGGGGGATGGTCCAGCTTTCGTATTGGGCCACCAAAAACAGGTAGCCGAACATAAAGGCCAGGGCCAGCAGGATGGGGGCCTGGCCGCTGCTGGCGCGCTCCTGATAGGACAGGCCTGACCATTCGTAGGTGTAGTCCTGGGGCAGGGTGCGCCCGGCCACCTGCTCCATGGCCTCCATGGCCTCACCGGAGCTGAGTCCCGGGGCGGCCTCGCCGTCTATCTGGGAGGTGGGGAACTGGTTGTAGCGGGTTATCACCTGGGGGCCCAGTATCTTGGACAAGGTGACCAGGCTGCGCAGGGGCACCATCTTGCCGGTGTCGCTGCGCACGTACAGGCGCTGGATGTCCTCGGCCGCGTCGCGGAACTGCTCGTCCGCCTGCACCTTCACCTGGAAAACCCGGTTCAACAAATTGAAGTCGTTGACGTAGCGCGAGCCCAACTGGGCTTGGAGGGTGGAGAAGACGTTGGCCACCGGCACCTTGAGGGCCTCGGCCTTGGTGCGGTCCAGGTTGATGAATATCTGGGGTACGTCGGCGGAGTAGGTGGTGAACACCTGCCTGAGGCGGGGGTCCTGGTTGGCCGCCACCACCAGGGCCCGGGTCACCGCCCCCAATTCGGCCGGGGTCTGGTCGCCCAGGGCCTGCAGGCGGAAGTCGAAGCCGCCGGTGCGGCCCAGCCCCCGGATGGCGGGGGGGGAGAAGACGAAAAGCTCGGCCTGGGGCACGGCGGCCAACTTGTTCCGGGCCAGGGCCATGAGGCCGCTCAGGCGGGTGGCCGGGGTTTCGCGCTGGTCCCAGGGCTTGAGCACGCAGATGACGATGCCCACGTTCTCGTTGGTGCCGGCGATGAAACTCAGGCCGCTGATGGCGATGACGCTCTGCACCCCGTCCAGCTTGCCCACGATATCGCTCACCTGATGCATCACCTTGCGGGTGCGCTCCAGGGATGCGGATTCGGGCAGCTGGGCGTTGACGTAAAAGACGCCCTGGTCCTCCTTGGGCAAAAAGCTGGTGGGCCGGCTGACGAACAGCAGGTAGGCCGCCGCGCAAACCAAGACCAGGATCAGGCCGGCCACCGCCAGACGGCGCACCAGCCAGACGGCGACGCGCACGTAGCCGTCGCGGGAGGCGGCCAGAAGGCGGCCGAACCAGAACAGGGGGCCCCTGGTTATGGGCCGGGGTTGGCGCAGCAGGGTGGCGCACAGGGCCGGGCTCAGGGTCAGGGCGTTCACGCTGGAGAGCACCACCGCGGTGGAGATGGTCACCGCGAACTCCTGGTAGAGCTTGCCGGTGATGCCCGGGGTGAAGGCCACCGGCACGAACACGGCCAAGAGCACCAGGGTGGTGGCGATGACCGGGCCGGTGACTTGTCCCATGGCCTTGATGGTGGCCTGGACGGGGGGCAG
>JAHJPG010000004.1 GCA_018819925.1 Pseudomonadota bacterium | reverse complement strand
CCCGGCAGACCCGTTCCCATGACAAGGGTGGTTTCCGCTTGGGATGGCGCGGCCCAGACCAAAGAAGAAAGGGCAACAATCACGAGCCAGGCTGCTAAAATGCCGCGGCTTTTAACCATGGTAAGCCTCCCCTTTAAGCCACACTCTACAAACAGTGCAGGGACCTCACTATAAGTGCAGGGACCTCACTATGGTTGATCTCTGTTTGGGACTGTTTGTGTCCCGGCGCACCATGGCGCCCGGTTGGAGATATTCATATTACTTAAAAACACCAGTGGTATATTGCCTTTATATTGTAATATTATAGCCTTATTATGTTTTACCGGTCAAGCCTGCATTTTCTTTCGGCCAGCACCCAACATTTTAGCGGACCTCTTGCTTGCCGAGCATTTCCACCAGACCGGCGGAAACGCGCCGGCGGAAGTAGAACGCCCCCCGGTGGGAGGTCAGGTATGAAGGGCTTTTCCCGATAGACACCAAAAATCTCCTGGCGCACCAAAACGAGCGCGTGTGTACCCGCTTTGTGTACCCGCAGCCGGGTTGAAGTGACCGGCTGTCAAATTTTTATGGTGATATCGGCTAGGTAAAAAAGAAGTGGTGGAGCTGAAGGGACTCGAACCCTCGACTTCCACGTTGCGAACGTGGCGCTCTCCCAACTGAGCTACAGCCCCACATCTAAAAACCCTGCGCCCCCCGGCGGGGGCCTCCAGCGTGGTGGGAATATACCGGCGGCCACGGGCAAAGTCAACCTCGCGCCTGGCAGGTCCCACGACTGCTAACAATATACCAGCCCTGACACTCTTGGCCATTCCACGGGGTCTAATCTCTCGACAGGTGAAGCGGGTCATGCTAGCATTTCATGCAACGGGCCCCGCTGGGGTAGAGGGTGGGGTGTGCCCGCCGTCTTGCCGCAAGGAAGTGTGCCATGAGCCGCCAAGCCGAAATAGAGCGAAAAACCAAGGAGACCAGCGTCAGCCTGTCCCTGGAGCTGGACGGCACAGGGAAGAGCGAAATCTCC
This sequence comes from Pseudomonadota bacterium, assembly GCA_018819925.1. Taxonomy (GTDB): domain Bacteria; phylum Desulfobacterota; class Desulfarculia; order Desulfarculales; family Desulfarculaceae; genus Desulfoferula. The sequence continues at coordinate 19,031 of JAHJPG010000004.1, read as the reverse complement.
ACGGGGGTCGGTTTTTTCGACCACATGCTCACCCATATCGCCTTTCACGGCTTTTTCGACCTGAAGCTCAAAGCCAAGGGCGATTTGGAAGTGGACCCCCACCACACGGTGGAAGACGTGGGCATTTGCCTGGGCCAGGCGTTTAGCCAAGCCCTGGGCGAGCGAAAGGGACTGGTGCGCTACGGCTCGGCCTTTGTGCCCATGGACGAGTCCCTGGCCCAGGTGGTGGTGGACCTGTCCAACCGCCCCTTGTACCGGGGCGTGTACCAACGCCGCCCCGGCACCGTGGGGGGCTTCGACGGCCAGTTGGCCGAGGAGTTTTGGCGGGCCCTGGCCCTGCACGGCGGCCTGACCCTGCACGTGCGCCTGCTTTATGGCGACAACGATCACCACATGCTGGAGGCCGCCTTCAAGGCCCTGGGTAGGGCCCTGGACCAAGCCACTGCGCTGGAAACCCGCGAACGCGGCGTTTCCTCAACCAAGGGGGTGTTATGAAAGGCCGGAGCTTTGCCCTTATAGCCGCGGCGTTGCTGATCTGCGCCCTGGCCCTCAGCCTGGGTTGTTCAACCACCGACCAGAGCCGAGCCCCCAGGCAGGAAATCGCCTGGATCCCCAAAAAGCTCGCGGTGATGCCCTTCATCCGGGTGGACTCCCCCATACAACCCGGCGGCACGGTATCCTGCCCCCTGACCGGCGCGGTCTTCAACTCCGGGCAGATCATCCCCGGGGCCGAGCGGGTCTTGGACGATGCCCTAAACAATGATTTGGCCCAGGTGACCGCCGTTCCTTTCGTGCCCTATGCCCAAACCGGCTTGGTCTTCGGGCGCATCGCCGGGCGGGAGTTCAAGGACACCCTGCGCAAGGACGTGATGGCGGCGGGCGAGAAGCTTGGCGCCGACGCGGTGCTGGTGGGCTTCATCTTCCGCTTCCGCCAGCGCCAGGGCACCGGCTATGCCGTGGACAAGCCGGCCTCGGTGGCCTTCGACCTTTCGGTGGTGCGGGTCAGCGACGGCACGGTGCTGTGGAAAAACAGCTTCGACGAAACCCAGCAGTCCTTGTCCCAAGATTTGTTGAACCTTGACCAGTACATGAAGCACGGCCTGCGCTGGTACACCGCCGAGGAGTTGGGCAAGATCGGCATGGCCCGCCTTCTCGAGCGCTTCCCCTGGCGCAAAGCCGCCGCCAAAACCGAGTAGCAGCCTTGGAAGCCATACCCGCCGTAGACTTGAAGGGCGGCCGCTGCGTGCGTTTGCGCCAGGGCCGCATGAACGAGGAAACCGTTTTCAGCGATGACCCGGTGGCCATGGCCCTGCGTTGGCAGGAGCTGGGAGCCAAGCGCCTGCACGTGGTGGATTTGGACGGAGCGGTGGAGGGCCGCCCGGCCAACGCCGAGGTCATAAAGCGCATCTGCGCCGCCTTGGACATACCGGTGCAACTGGGCGGCGGGGTTCGCGATCTGGCCGGCCTGGAACGGACCCTGGAGTTGGGGGTGGACCGGGTGATCCTGGGCACCCTGGCCGCCCGGGAGCCGGAGTTGGCCCTGGAGGCGGCAAAACGCTGGCCCGGACAGGTGGTCATCGGCATCGACGCCCGCGACGGCATGGTGGCGGTGCAGGGCTGGACCGAGCAGAGCCAGCTGCATTTCCTGGACGCCGCCCGGCACTTTGACCGCCCCGAAGTGGCGGCCATCATCTTCACCGACATCGCCCGCGACGGCATGCACAGCGGCCCCAACCTGGAGAGCACCCGCCAGCTTTGCCAGGAAGTGAACGTGCCGGTGATCGCCGCCGGCGGGGTGCATGATCTGGACGACGTGCGCCGTTTGGCCCTGTTGGCCCCCATGGGCCTGGCCGGGTTCATCACCGGCAGGGCCATCTACGAGGGCACCTTGGATTTGGCCGCAGCCCTGGCCCTGGCCGCTCAAAGCTGAACCGGCGGTCCGGCCCGCCGCCTTTGGGCCAAACTTAACAATTCCGGAACCGCGCCGCCGATCCTGGCCGACGCCCCGTAACCTGGATGAATCCGTGAAGCAGCCAGTCTCTTCTACTTCGCCGCCGGTTCCCACCCCGCCTCCCCGCCGCCGTTCCCGGGGTACGCTGATCTTTAGCCTGGCCGGGCTGGCGGCGCTGGCGGTCTTGGCGATCATCTATTGGCAGCCCCTGTGGCATCTCACCCAACAGCTATGGGTGCTTTTGCAGGACCGCGAGGCCTTCCGGGCCCGCATCGAGTCCTATGGGGTGTGGGCCCCGTTTGTTTTCGTGGTTTTCCAGATATTCCAGGTATTGGTTTCGCCCATCCCCGGCGAGTTGGTGGGCGCGGCCGGCGGCTACGTTTTCGGGTGGTTTCCCTCCCTGGTTTATTCCACCATCGGCCTGTCGGTGGGCTCCTGGATCAACTTCTTCGCCGCCCGCCTCCTGGGCCAGGCCCTGGTGGAACGGGTCATCCCCCCAAAATACCTGGCCAAGATCTCATTCCTCATGGAACGCCAGGGGGTGATCGCCAGCTTCATTTTCTTCATCATTCCCGGCTTCCCCAAGGACTACTTGTGCTTCGCCCTGGGGCTCTCGCCCATGAGCTGGCGCATCTTCATGGTGGTCAGTTCGGTGGGCCGCATTCCCGGCACCTTGATGCTCAGTCTCCAGGGATCGGCCATCTACCACGAAAACTACTGGAGCTTCCTGATTCTGGGGCTCCTGAGCCTGGCATTCATCGCACCGGTTTACTTCTGGCGCGAGCGCATCTATCAGCTGCTTTACCGTCTGGAGAAAAACCGGGGGCCCCTCAACGGCAATGACGAGGATTCTAGCGCCGGGCGGCCAGGGGCATGATCAGCACCTGGGCCGGGCCCTCGCCGTTTAGGGAGCGTGCTTGGCGGGACCATAGGGAGCAGGGGCGGCAGGAGAAAGAAGGCCAACGGCGGCGCACCACCACCTCCAGGCAAACCCCGTATAGACCGCAATCCACGTTGCGATGCTCGGGCACCTGCTCGAAGGAGAGCGGCCTATCCCAATAGGCCGGCCCGTGGGGCCTGTGGTTACGATGACGCATTACCGCCGCCGTTAATAAATGAGTTGCGAGTTAAACAAATCTAGCACAACCACATCCACCACGCCAACCCTTGCCCCGGGTGCGGGATGAGGATAATCTTGTAAATATGGACCATGTTTTTGAAGCGGCCGAGGCGCAAGCCTACGAAAGCTGGCTGGCAACACCGGCGGGACAGAAATACTCGCACGAAAGCAACGCCCTGTTGGACCGTGCCCTGGATTTCAGGCCGGGCTGGCGAGTGTTGGACGTGGGTTGCGGCCTGGGCGTGCATCTGGCTCACTTGGCCGCCCGGGGCGCTCATGTGCATGGCCTGGAGGCCGGGCCGGTGGCCGCCCGTTTGGCCGCCGGGCGGCTGGGCTCCAAGGCCGAAATCAGGGTTGGCGACGCCCACGACCTGCCCTACGAGGACAACAGCTTCGACGCGGTGATCCTGGTCAACACCCTGGAGTTCACCGAACGCCGGGCCCAGGTGCTGGCCGAGGCGGCCCGGGTGGCCAGCAGCCGCCTGTGCCTCATCGCCATGAACCCCCTGGCACCCCGGACCTGGCTTTCCCGTTTGCCCGGCGCCGGCCACCCCTTTTCCGGCGGAGTCCTTTTGCCGCCATGGTCGCTATTCCGCCTGGTGCGCGAGGTGCTGGGGCCGGTGCCCCGTTCCTGGGCCGCCACTCCACCCTGGCCCGGCTCCGGCCTGCGCCATTGGCCCCTGGGAGATTTGTGGGTCCTGTGCGCCGCGGTTACCCCCCGCTACCGCACCCGCCCCCTCACCGTCACCGCCACCGCCGGCACCTCTCCCGCCCAACCCATGACCAGCCATGGCCGAGTCAGCGTGCTGCGCCGGGTCAAATAAGGAGAGCCATGACCAGCGACCACCGGCCAGCAACCATGCCGCCCATTCCTCCCAGGGAGCAGGTGGAGGGCCTGGTGGCTGCCTCTTCCCGAGTCCATGGCCATTTGTGTCCGGGCCAGGTAATCGGGGTGCGCATGGCCATCCTGGGTTTGGGCCTGTTGGGCTATGCTTGCCCCCTGACCTACCCTGAAATCAAAAATGTGTTGGGGGTGGTGGAGGTCGAGCGCTGTCTGGCCGACGCGGTGGCCACGGCCAGCGGGTTGCGCTTTGGGCGCGGTTCGCTAAAGTTAATCAACTTGGGCCTGCTGGCCGCCACTTTCGGAGACCTTTCCAGTGGCCGGGCGGTGCGCATCCTCAGCCGCGAGGATGCCCGGGAACGGGCTCTGGACTATGCCCCCCAGGCCGGGGACCTGCGCGCGGCCCAGACCGATGCCTACGTCATCATGCCCAACGCCGAATTGTTTGACGCGGCTTGGGTGGAACTAAATATTCCGGCCCATGAGATGCCCGGGGCCAGGCCGGACAAGGTGGCCTGCCAGCAATGCGGAGTGCTGGTGCGCAGCGGCCAGGCCCGCCGGAAAAACGGACGCACCATTTGTCCGGTGTGCGCCGGCCAGGCTTATTTTTCCCTGGGCCAAAATTTGGAGTTGTAATGGAATTTGATTGTGGCGATCAGTGCGCCGCCGGGCCGGTGGGGCGCCTGGTCAGTCTTGACGACGCGGTGGGCCTGGTTTTGGCCCACGACCTCACCGAGATCGTGCCCGGCCAGAGCAAGGGCCCGGCCTTCAAGAAGGGGCACATGGTGACCCCCGGCGACCTGGAGCGCCTGGCCCGCATGGGAAAGCGCAACCTGTACGTGCTGGAGATCGCCCCCCATCAGATGCACGAAAACGAGGCGGCCGAGCAGTTGGCCCAGGCCCTTTGCGGCCCGGGAGTGGAGCCGGGCGGACCGCCCTCGGAGGGCAAGATAACCCTGGTGGCCTCCCGTGACGGCCTGTTCGAGATTGACCCCGAGCGCCTGATGCGCTTCAACCTGGGCGGCCAGGTGATGTGCGCCACCATCCATCGCCACAGCCCGGTGAAAAAGGGCCACCCCCTGGGCGGCACCCGGGCCATCCCCCTGGTGGTGGAGCGTCAGGCGGTGGCCGAGGCGGCCGAGTTGGCAGCCGAGCAAGGCGGCCTGCTCAAGGTGCTGCCCATGGCCGCTCTCCAGGCCGGGGTGGTGGTCACGGGCAACGAGGTGGCCAGCGGACTCATCGAGGACCGTTTCGCCCCCATCGTCACCGGCAAGCTTGAGGCCCTGGGGGCCGGAGTCCTGGGGGTGGAATTCGCTCCCGACGACCGGGCGGCGGTGGCCTCGGCCATAAGGAGCCTGGTGCGCCGGGGGGCCCAGATCATCATCACCACCGCCGGCATGAGCGTGGACCCCGACGACGTCACCCGCATGGCCATCGCCGACGCCGGGGGGCGCGATCTGCTTTACGGCACCCCGGTGCTGCCCGGAGCCATGTTCCTCTACGGGATGATGGAAGGCCCCCAGGGCGAGTTGCCCATTTTGGGAGTGCCCGCCTGCGCCTTGTTTCACCCCACCACCATTCTGGACCTGGTGTTGCCCCGGGTGCTGGCAGGGGAAAGCTTCAGCCGCGAGAAGATCGCCGCCCTGGCCCATGGCGGATTTTGCCAAAACTGCGCCCAAGGCTGCCGCTTCCCGGTGTGCGGCTTCGGCCGGGGCGGCTAGCCCGGGAGCCCATGGTGCTATTGCCCGCCTTCCGCCAGATGGAAATGCCTTGGGTGATTTTGCGCCTGGGGCCCCACCGTCTGGCCCTTTCGGCCGCTTGGGTGCGGGAGATGGCAGTCCTGCCCGAGGTTACCGTCCTGCCAGGGTCCATGCCCCACCTGCGGGGCATGGTGGACCTACGCGGCGAGGCGATGCCTCTGATGGACCTGCGCCGCCGCCTGGGTCTGCCTTCCCTGAGCCATGAAGCCCGGAAGCTGACTCAGGACCTGAGCCGGCAGGAGCATTCTCACCGGCAATGGCTCAAGGAGCTGGAAGAGGCTGTTTCCCAAGGACGCCCCTTCACCCTGGAGTTGGACCCCGGCCAATGTCCCTTGGGCCTCTGGCTGATGCGATGCCAAACCCGGGGAGAGGCCCTGGCCCACCTGAGCCGCCTTGAGTCACCCCATCACCAAGCCCACCAGGCCGCTGGCGAAGTGGCCGCCCTACTGGCAAAGGGCCGGAACGAACAGGCGGCCCAGGCCTTGGCCCGGGCCCAGACCGGACCTCTAGCGCGCTTGCTGCGCGCCATAGAGGGATGTAGGCGGGATTTGCGCCGGCCCCAAAGGGAGATAGCCCTGGTGGTGCAAAACGAGGACGCCCTGTTGGCCCTGGCCGTGGACGAGGTGGAGGCGGTGGAGCCCCTGGAGCCCAGCGGAGTGCGCTGGAGCCAAGCCGACATGGGCCAACTCAACCAAAACCTGCTCGCCGGGGCGGCCCAGCATCCGGAGTCCGGTAAAATTATCTTCCTTTTGGACCTGGAGTTGCTCCTGGACGAAGGCCGCAGGCTTATACCCGAGACCCTGCCGGCGGAACCTTAACCCGCCGCCTGCAAAAAAATCCCCCAAATTAGCTTGCTTTTTGCCGTTTAGTGCCAATATTTTATAAATATACAGGCGATCATGGTTATGCCTGCCGTGCGCCTGTGCGTAGAAGAGAGAAACGGATATGGTCCGCCTAAAGCAAATGCGCTGGGTTTTGGCCGGCTTATTGAGCCTGGCCTTGCTGTTGGCTGCGGTTCCGGCCCTGGCCGACAGCATGAACATCGCCTACCGGGGAAGCAGCAGCGTAACCGTTTGGATCGATGGGAACCGCAAAAACGCCATCACCGCAGAATTTTACACGCCCAGCACCTACCAGGACGCCACTTGGTTCGGCTATTGCGTGGATCCGCTGCAAACCTTTAAAAATCCCATTGACCCCGGCAACCCCGACTCCTGGACCGGGCCGGAGATCAGCCCGGCGGTGACCAGCTTCAACTGGCGGGAGTCGGCCTGGTTGATGGAGCAATACGCCCCGGGCATGGACTGGCTCAACGATCCCGGTTCGGTTAACTACGGCTCGTCGGCGGTCAAGTTCGCCATTCAGGCTGTCCAGTTGGCCATATGGAAGGTGACCCTGGACTCCAGCGCCACCTATAGCGCCAGCGACATCACCGACACCTCCAGCCGCTTCTACACCGGCAGCAGCGCGGCGGCCAACCTGGCGGGCAGCTACCTGGTGGCCTTGAGCGAGTACAAGTCCACCCACGGCGGGGCCATCAACCTTTCCGGGGAATACAAGATCAACGACCAGAGCGACCGTCAGGACCTGATCGTGGGCACCGGCGGAACCGGAGCACCGGAGCCGGCCACCATGCTGCTCATGGCCAGCGCCCTGGCCCTGGGCGGCGGAGTTTTGCGCCGGCGCCGCAAGAAAGCCTAGACTCTCCCGCTACAAATACCACGGCCCCGCCGCAAACGCGGCGGGGCCTTTTCTTCGCCCGGCGGATTTGGCGCTAGCCGTCCTGCAAGCGCTCCAGCATGGCCGCCAGGGACTTGATGTGGCTTTTTTCCTCTTCGCCCAGGGCGTGGAGCACCTCCCGGCTGCTTTGCTGCTCCAGGCGTTCGGCCAAGCGCATATAAAGGTCCAGGGCCTGGGTCTCCAGCCCCATGGCCAACATCACCGCCTCGGCCTGCCCCTGGGTGGAGCCCAGGTGACGGGCCACGAACTCCTTCACTTCCCAACCGCCTTCCATGCGCGGAGCCGCCCCCCCCGGGTCCAACTCGGCCTCCTGGCGCTGGTCCGGGGGGAGCTGCTCCCAGGCCTGTATCAGGCGCTGTATGTGTTGGTCCTCATAGCCGGCCAGCCGCTGGTAAAGCTCGGCCAGTTCGGGGCTGGCCGCCCCCTGGGCCAGGGCTTGGTAGCAAGCGGCCAGGCCGCGTTCCAGGGAGTAGGCGGCGGCCAGCACCTGGGCCGGGCCCTCGCCGGGGGCCAGGACCTCCAAGCCCCAGCCGGACGGACCCTGGGCGGCCAGGCCGTCCCAGGCCTTGATGCCCCCCTCCAGGTTGTAGACCTCCTTGAAGCCCTGACCTTGCAGCAGTTGAGCCGCCGCCCGGCTGCGCCCACCCACCGCGCAATAGGCCACCACCGGCTCCTCATGATTCAGCTCGTCCAAGCGGCCCGGCAACTCGGGCAAGGGAATAAGCTTGGCCCCGGCCAAGTGGCGCTCTTGGTACTCGCCTGGTTGGCGCACGTCCAGCAGGGTGTAGCCGCCCTCCCGGTGCCGGCCCTGGAAATGGCGCAACTCTTCCGGGGTCAGGTTGGGGGCGGGGCGCAAGAGCTGTCTCAGTTTCACTTGAGGCCTCCCTGTGGGCTCAACGCACGTAACGGGTGAAGGGCATTATCAACAGGCGCCCCAGGCCCAGCTTTTTCTCATCAAAATGCCCGCCCACTCCTATCTTAATATGGTCTTGATTTACTTCCTTCACAAGAGTCCCCAAGAAACGATCCCAAATGCTCAGTATTGTGCCATAATTTGAGTTGCGTTCCCTAATGACCACCGAGTGGTGGATGCGATGCATGGAGGGTGGCACGAAAAGCCACCACCACACCCGCTCCAGCCAGGCGGGCGCCTTTAGGCTGCTGTGTTGGAACTGGGCGGCCAGCACCAGGCTGGACTCGAAGATGAGCACCCCCAGGAGGTCGGCCCCCAAAAAAAACACCAGGCCCAGCTTTATGGACTCGCTGATGGCCAACTCGCCCAGGTGAAAGCGGGTGGCCGTGGAAACGTCCATGTTCAGGTCGGTGTGATGCACCCGGTGGAAGCGCCAAAGCAAGGGCGCCACGTGGTTGAGCAGGTGCCACACCCACAAAATCAGGTCCAGGAACACCACGGTTATGACCAGGCGGGCCCAATAGGGCAGCGGAATGAGTTGGAGCAAGCCGATCTGGTTGGCGGTGACGTAGGCGCTAACCCCCAGCACCGCCCCGGAGTAGATCAGGCGCAGCACCAGGCTGTTGAACACGGTCATGCCCAGGTTTATGAACCACCTTTTGAACTTGCTCACCGAAGGGCGGCGGTAGGGCGCGGCCAGTTCCAGGAGCAGAAATAGCAGCAAGCCTCCCCCAAAAATGCTCATGCGCAAGACGACGAATTCGCCGGGTGACAAGGCGCTCCTCCTTATGCGGGGCAAGAGCGAGGCGCGGCGGCATGTCCCATAAACGCGCCCCGTCCGCGCCGGGTTGCTTCCTCAGGGGGCTATTGCAGCTCGGCCTTGGCCTTGTTGTAAGCCTCTTGGAGGTTCTTGAGGGCCTCATCCAACTCGGGCTTGGCCTTTTCCCAGGCCTTGCCGCTGGCCTCCTTCATGGCCGCCATCTTCTCGCTCACCGCCGCCTGCTTCTCCTGCAAGTCGGCCAGCGCCTTCTTGGCCTGCTCTTGTCCGGCGGCAGCTTGCTTCTTGGCCTTGTCCATCAACTGGTCGCTCTGTTGTTTGAGCGAGTCGTACTGCTGGTTGAACTGGGCCAGGAGTTCGTCCTTTTTCTGCTTGGAGTAGGCCACGGCCGTGTCCATGGCCTCCTTGGCCTCCTTTTTCACCTGCTCGGCGGTCACTTTTTTCTCGTCGTTATCGCTGCAACCAGCCAGGGCCAGAACGGCCACGGCGGCCAGGGAAAGGGCCAGCAACATCATACGTTTCATGGCGATCTCCAGCATGGGGGGTCAACTCCCGAGAGCCCGGGCCAACAGACTCCGGCCTCGCCAGCCGGCCATCAGCCAAGCGATCAATGGGGCGCCTCGGGAGTTCGCCCAAAAATCGGGGCGAGGAGTCATGCCTCGCTCCCCGGCAATCTGTCTGGATTTATATTATGAAGCAACGAGGGGGCAAAACCAAATCCACCGGCGCATCGCCGCCGCCCGGCCGGCGGCCGGGATTCAGCGGCGTTCGTAGAGACTTTTCCAGGGGGCCTGCTTTTTCTTGAAATAGTCCCTGATGGCGGCCTTGAGGGTCACCGCGGCCAACACGGCGCAGTGACGGTGGGGCTTGTCCAGGCCCCCCAACTCCTCCTCCACCTCGTCGGCCCCCACTTGCAGGGCCTGGCTTACCGCGCGGCCCTTGATCAGGCTGGTCAGGGCGCTGCCGCAGGCCACGGTGTGCAAGCAGCCCTCGGTAAGAAAGCGGGCGTCAATGACCACATCCTTCTCCACCCGCAGATAAAGCTCGATGCGGTCGCCGCAGGTGCCGGCCGGGCTGGCATAGCCTTCTGGCTTGGGCAAGGTACCCAGGTTTGCCGGGGTCAGGGCATGGGCCAGGAACTGATCGCTCAACCCGCTCAGGCTGTCGTCTTGATGCTGCTCGCTCAACTTGCTTCCTCCGATTGGCGTCCTTTGAGGAGGGCCGGCGCATAAAAATTAACCCCTGGGTGCGCCAGGTGCATACTATTTTTGCACCCGCAATGGCCCCATCAGGATCGCCATCTGCAACTAGCTGTTATCGCGTCCCTATCAACCCAAGTCCAAGGCCGGAAGCTGGCACGCATCCTGCTTTCATTTTGGCCAACTATTTACGGACGATGAATTTGGTTATTAACAGAGCGCCGGCCGCAGGTCAACGATTTGCCGGCAACTGGACCGGATGGGAAATTTTATTGGCTCTCTTGACGTACGAACATTTGTTTGATACAAACGTTCGTATTGGAGGTTGCCACATGAGCCAAGACCAAACCAAGCAAGCAGACCCCACCCGGGATCGGCTATTGGACGAGGCCGAACGGCTGTTTGCCAAAAAAGGCTATAACGCGGTTAGCTTGCGGGAAATCACCTCCGCAGCGGGAACCCATCTGGCTGCGGTCAACTATCACTTCGCCAGCAAGGAAAACCTCTACCTGGAGGTTTTCCGCACCCGCTGGATGGCGCGGGCCCGCAAGATCCACCAGCCCCTGCTGGAGTTGGAGAAACAGGAGGGCTTCACCCCGGAAGATGTGGTGCGCACCCTGGCCAAGTCTTTTCTGAGCGGGGACATGACCAACGAGGAACGCCAGCGTCACACCCAACTCATCGCCCGTGAAATGGGCCAGCAATCCAAGGCGTTCCAGCTGCTATCCAAGGAGGCCATGCTGCCGTTCATGGAACTGGCCATCCGCCTGTGGCAGCGTTGCCTGCCGCAAGAAGTGGAACCGGAGCGCCTCAAGCTCATCGTGTTGTCCATCTTTTCCCAGGTTTTATATTTCAATTTCGCCCGGCCGGTGGTCAGCCTGGTCACCGGAAGGCAATACGACGCCGAGTTCGTGGACCAGATCGTGGAACACATCACCCAATTCGCCCTATGCGGGCTCAACGGGAGCGCAAAGCAATGAGGCCGTGTCTCGCCGGGGCCGCCTTGGCCCTGCTTTTGGCCCTGCCCCTGGCCCTGGCCGGTTGTATCAAGGTGGGCCCTGACTACCAGCGCCCGGAGTTCGCTTTCAAGGTGCCGCCGGCCTATGACCAGGGCAAAAAAACCGTGCCCTACGCTGACCTGGACCGCTGGTGGGAGCAGTTTGGCGACACTCAGCTCAACCAGGTGGTGCAGGAGGTCATGAAGCAAAACCTGGACCTGGAAAAAGCCACCGGCCGGGTGCTGGAGCTCAGGGCCGCCTTCGTAAAAAGCCGGTCGGAGCGCTTCCCCACCGTCAGCCTGGAGGGCACCGCCCAAAAGCAACGTTCGGTAAGCGCCCTTAGCCTGCCCACCACCCAGACCATCTCCGGCGAGGGCGAAAGCTACAACCTATCCCTGGCCGCCACCTTCGAGGTGGACCTGTGGGGCAGGCTGGCCCGCAGCGAGGCCGCGGCCAGGGCCGACCTGTTGCAGGCCGAGGAAAACCGCCGCACCGTGGCCCAGACCGTGGTGGCCTCGTCGGTGACCGGCTATTTCAACATCCGGGCCCTGCAACGCCGCCTGGCGGTCAACCAAAACAGCCTGATCGCCTACACCAAGAGCGTGACCTTGGTGGATGGCCGCTACCGCCGGGGCCTGACCAGCGCCCTGGACCTGCGCCAGGCCCGCCGCTCCCTGGCCCAGGCCAAGGCCGAGCGCCCCGCCCTGGAGCAGGAATTGGGCCTGGCCAAACAACAGCTGGCCGTGCTTTTGGGCCGCTACCCGCAAATCAAGCCCGACCCCGACCCGGGCATCGATTACCTGGCCCGCATGCGGCCCGTGCCCCCGGGCTTGCCCTCGGAGCTGCTTCTGCGCCGGCCCGACCTCAAGGCCGCCGAGGCGGAGATTAAGTCCCTCAGCGAAAAAATCGGGGTGGCCCGGGCGGCCCGCTTCCCAACCATCCGCCTCACCGCCGGCTATGGCTACACCGACAATGCCCTGCACACCCTGTTCTCGCCGGCCAACGAACTTTGGAACCTGGCCTTGGGCCTCTCCCAGCCGATTTTCAACGCCGGCAGGCTGGCCGCCCAAGAGGAGGCGGCCCGGGCCCGCTACGCCCAAGGGGTGTCGGGCTACGCCAAAACGGTCCTGAACGCCTTTGCCGAGGTGGAGGGAGCCCTGCTGACCAGGCAACAACAGCAAGCCAGGCGCGACTTGCTCAAGGGCGCGGTCAAGGAGGCGGAAGCCACCCAGTCCACGGCCCAGGGGCGCTACATCCGGGGCTTGCAGGACTATTTGACGGTGCTGGAGGCTCAACAGACCCGGTACAACCTGGCCGACCAGTTGGTGCGAAACGAACTGGCAATCCTAACCAATCGCGTAACCTTGCATCGCGTCCTGGGCGGCGGCTGGGCAACTCCCCCGGTCTTGGCCCAGGCGGAAAAGTAGACAGTCATGGCCGTCAATAAAAAAGTAATGTGGCAGATACTCTTGGTGGTCATCCTCCTTGCCGCTGGCGCGGCGGCCCTTGCCGCCTTCACCCTCAGCAAAAAGCCCCCTTCCCGCACGGTCCCCAAGGTGACCAGCCCCTTGGTGAGCACTTTGAAGGTGGACCGGGAGCCGGTGCGGATCACGGTGAACGGCGAAGGCACGGTGACACCCTGGATTCAGGCCACCCTGGCCGCCGAGGTGGCCGGGCGGGTGGTCTATGTTTCGCCCCGCCTGGTGGCCGGCGGCTCCTTCAAAAAAGGCGACCTGCTGCTCAAAATGGAGCAGAAGGACTATCGTCTGGCCCTGACCCTGGCCGAGGCCTCGGTCAAGGCGGCGCAGACCAGTCTGCAAACCACCACGGAGGAGGCAGCCGTCGCCAGGGAGGAGTGGAACCTGCTTAACAAAGACAGCGGCAAGGAACCCAGCGAGCCCCCCGCCCTCTTGGTTAGGGCGCCCCAGTTGGCCCAGCACCAGGCCAGCGTGGAAGGGGCCCAGGCCCAGGTGGAGCAGGCCCGCCTCAACCTGGAGCGCACCGAGATCAGGGCCCCCTTTGACGGCCGGGTGGTAAGCGAAAACGTGGACCTGGGCCAGTACCTGGGCAAAGGCGTCACCGTGGCCACGGTGTTCGCCATCGAGGCGGCGGAGATAAACGTTTTCATAGAGGACCATGACCTGGCCTGGCTGGAGGTGCCCGGCCTCACCACCAAGGGCAAACAAGGCTCTCCGGCGGTGGTCAAGGCCGAGTTTGCTGGCCGTCAGATGTCCTGGCAAGGCCGGGTGGTGCGCGCCCTGGGCCGGGTGGACCAAAACACCCGCCTGGTGGGAGTGGTGGTGCGCGTCGAGCATCCCTACGCCACCCTGCCCCCCCTGGCCATGGGCTTGTTCGCCAAGGTGGAGATATTGGGCCGCACCCTGCCCGAGGCCAGCCTCATACCACGCGCCGCCCTGCGCCAGGGGGACCTGGTGTGGCTGGTGGGCCCGGACGGCAAGCTGCGCTTCACCAAGGTCAAGGTGGCCCGCCTGCAGGGCGCCCAGGCCTTGCTCAACCCCGGCCTGCCCCAGGGCTCCCGGCTGGTCACCACCAACCTCCGCGAGGTCAGCGACGGCATGTCCGTGCGCATGGCCGGGCAGGAGGGCTAGGTCATGAAACGGCTCATCGCCTGGTTCGCCCATAACCATGTAGCCGCGAACCTGCTGATGATCTTCTTTCTCCTGGCCGGGGCGATCACCGCCCTGACCATGAAATTGGAGGTCTTTCCCGAGACCAGCCTGGACACCATCTCCATCACCGTGGAGTACAGGGGGGCCAGCCCGGCCGAGGTGGAAGAGGGGGTCATCCAGCGCATCGAGGAGAACATCGCCGGTCTGGCCGGCATCCGGCGCATCGACTCCAAGGCCACCGAGGGCCTGGCCAGCATCACCATCGAGGTGGTAAAGGGCTGGGACCTGCAAAAGCTGCTGGACGAAGAGAAAAGCGAGGTGGACCGCATCACCACCCTGCCCGACGAGGCGGAAAAGCCGGTGATACGCGAAACCACCCGGCGCACCCAGGTGCTGTGGGTGGCCTTGTTCGGCGAGGTGCCCGAGGCGAGCCTCAAGGCCCTGGCCCAGCGCCTCAAGGACGACATCACCACCCTGCCAGGGGTGACCATGGCCGAACTGATGGGGGTGCGCGACAGCGAAATACACATCGAAATATCCGAGCAGACCCTCAGGCGCCACAACCTCACCCTGAAAAGCGTGGCCAACGCGGTGGCCCAGGCCAGCCTGGACCTGCCCGGAGGCAGCGTGAAGACCACGGGCGGCGAGATATTGGTGCGGGCCAAGGGCCGCAAATACCTGGCCAAAGAATATTACGACGTGCCGGTCATCACCAAGTCCGATGGCAACACGGTGACCCTGGGCCAGATCGCCCAGATCAAGGAAGGGTTCCAGGACGACCAGGACCTCTTCGCCCGCTTCAACGGCAAGCCCGCCGCCCTGATCCAGGTCTACCGGGTGGCCGACCAGAACGCCCTGGACGTGGCCTCCGTGGTCAAAGAGTACATAGCCAAGATCCGCCCTGACCTGCCAGCCGGGATCAGCGTGGACTTTTTCAGCGACCGCTCCAAGATTCTCAAGAGCCGCATCGATCTGCTGGTCAGGAACATGATTCAGGGCTTGATCCTGGTGGTCTTGATTCTGGGCCTGTTCCTCAGCGCCCGTTTGTCCTTTTGGGTCACCCTGGGCATACCCATATCCTTTTTAGCCGCCATCTGGACACTGCCCTACATGGACGTGTCCATCAACATGATCAGCCTGTTCGCCTTCATCATGGTTTTGGGCATCGTGGTGGACGACGCCATCGTGGTGGGTGAGCAGGTTTTCACCCTGCGCGAACAGGGCATGCCCCCCATGCAGGCCTCCATCGAGGGCACCACCATCATCGGCAGGCCGGTGATCTTCTCGGTGTTGACCACGGTGGCCGCCTTCATGCCCCTGATGATGGCCGGCGGCATGATGGGCAAGATCATGCGCAACATCCCGGTGGTGGTCATCGCGGTGCTCTTGGCCTCACTGATCGAATCGCTGTTTATCCTGCCCTCGCACCTGGCCGGTTCCAAGGTGAAGATCCGCAAAAAGGGCGGGCAGAAACTCAGCGCCCGCCTGCTGGCTCGCGTCATCCGGGGGCCCTACTACAAGTCCCTGGATTTTTGCCTGCGCTGGCGCTACGCCACCCTGGCTTCGGGCATAGCGGTGCTGTTTGTCGCGGTCGGTCTGGTGATGGGAGGCTACATCAAGTTCACTCTGTTCCCGGTGGTGGAGGGCGACATACTCACCGCCAATCTGGAATTGCCCGCCGGTGCGCCGGTGGAGCAGACCATGAAGGTTGTCAGCCAGTTGGAGGACGCGGCTCAAAAGACCCTGGCAGAAGCCGACAAAAAGCGCCCGCCGGGTTCCGAACCCCTGCACAAGTACACGGTCAGTCTGGTGGGGGCCAGCGTCGGGGCGCGCGGTCACGGAGCCTCGTCGGTTCCGGGTGGGCACCTGGGCACCGTGTTCGTGGAGGTTCTGGAGGGTGAAAAGCGCAACATGAGCACCAAAGACCTGGTGAACCGCTGGCGTGAAGAAACCGGCGCCATCCCGGACACCGAGTCTCTCGCCTTCACCGGCGAGTTGTTCAGCGCCGGCAACCCCATAGAGGTGCATCTGTCGGCCCCCAGGGAAGACGAACTGATCAAGGCGGCCGACGAGCTCAAGGAAAAGCTGGCCACCTACACCGGCGTGTTTGACATCGCCGACAGCTTCACTTTCGGCAAGTGGGAAATGCAGCTGGAATTGAAGCCCGCCGCCCGCAGCCTGGGGCTGACCCTACAGGACCTGGCCCAGCAGGTGCGCCATGCCTTCTACGGAGCCGAAGCCCTCAGACTGCAACGGGACCAGGACGAGGTGCGGGTGCTGGTGCGCTTCCCGGAATCCGAGCGCCGCTCCTTGAGCGACGTGCAGCAGATGCGCATCCGCACCGCGAGCGGCGACGAGGTGCCCTTCAGCCAGGTTGCCGAGGTGAAGATGACCCGGGGCTACACCAGCGTTGACCGCGCCCAGCGGCGGCGGGTTATAAAGGTCACCTCCGACGTGAACCCCGACCAGGCCAATGCCAGTGAACTCAGGGCCTGGCTGCAAAAGAAGGTGCTGCCCGAGCTGGCCTTAAAATACCAGGGCTTGCGCTATAGCATGGAGGGAGCCGGCCGGGAGGAGCGCGAATCCTTGAGCGACGTGCTCACCGGATTCGTGGTGGCCCTGTTCCTTATCTACGCCCTGCTGGCCATACCCTTCCGCTCTTTCAGCCAGCCTTTCATCGTCATGGCCGCCATTCCCTTCGGCCTGGTGGGGGCCCTGGCGGGGCACTTCATCATGGGCCTGGGCACCAGCCTCTTAAGCCTCTTCGGCATGGTGGGCCTCACCGGCGTGGTGGTCAACGACTCCCTGATCTTGATCGACACGGCCAACCGCCTGCGCGACGCGGGCCTCACCCCCAGCGAAGCCATCCGCGAGGCCGGCCCCATGCGCTTCAGGGCCATCATCCTCACCTCGCTGACCACCTTCGGCGGCCTGGCGCCCATCATCTTCGAGCGCAGCCTACAGGCCCAGTTCCTCATCCCCATGGCCGTGAGCCTGGGCTTCGGGGTGCTGTTCGCCACGGGAATCACCCTGCTCCTGATCCCCTGCGGCTACCTGATGCTGGACGACATCCACAACTTCATCGGCCGTATCCGGGGCCGCGCCCCGGCCGAGGAAGCCTTGGCCGAGCAGAGCTAAGGCCGCGCACAGGCCCTAACCGCCAATAGCAACCCCCCGCCCCTAATTGGAGGCGGGGGGTTGTTTTTTGCGTGGGTTTAGCTCCGGGGCGGCAGCTTGGGATTGAAGTAGCCGTGTTTCAGGGCCGGAAAGCGGCGGCGCAGCTGCGCGATGAGTTCAGCCACCCCCAGGCGCTCCCTGGGTGGCTCCAGGCCCAGGACCTTGGAGTACACCTCAGGGTCGATGTTGAGGTTGCGCCACTGGATCAGGTCCAGGCCGGTTTGGGCGGCCAAGGCGCTCAGGGCCTCGGCCTCCTCGGGGCGGTCGGTCACCCCGGGCATGGTCAGCAGGTTCAACGAGGCGTGCCCACCGGCGGCCTTGACCACCCGGATGGACTCCACCGCGTCGGCCAGGGACCAGCCCCGGGGCTGGTAATAGGCCTGGTGGCGCTCGGGGACAAGGCTGTTCACCGACACCCGGATGGAGCTTAGTCCCGCATCCATGAGCCTGGCCACCACCCCGGGCAGTGAGCCGTTGCTGTTCAGGTTGATGGTGCCATGGGGCACCCGGAGTCTGATGCGGCGGATGGACTCCTCCAGCAGTTCGCCCTGGGTCAGGGGCTCGCCCTCGCACCCCTGGCCGTAGCTGACCAGGGGGTCGCGGCCGGTGGCGAAATGGTGCAGGGCCACCTCGGCCACTTCCTCGGCGGTGGGAGTGAAAGCGATGCGCTCCTGGGTCACCGGAAAGTGGCCCTCGGGCTGGCTGGAGATGCAGCCCAGGCAAGAGGCGTTGCAGGCCATCGCCGTGGGCAGGGGGGCTTCCCAACGGCCCAGCATGAGGTTGCGCGCTGCGGGGCATCCATAGCCCAGGGCGCAGTGCCCCAGATGCTGCATCAGGCGGTTGTGGCCAAACTGCCTAAGCAGGCGGCGGCCCGCCGACTGGAGGCGCTGCTGCGGGGGGAAGCTTTCCGGGTCCTGGCGGGGCAGCGGGTCCACCCTGAGGGCCGTGGCCACCATGCGGTCCCGGGCAAAGCCCACCGCCGCGTAGGCGAAAAGGGGCAGGGTGGGCGCGCCCGGCCTGGTTTGAAAAGCGGACCACAGAGTGGCGGTGTGGGCCGGAGCCAAAAAGGCGGCCACAGCGTTCACCGGCCCGGAGCCGCCCGAGGGATCGTGCTCCAACACCTCGAAGCGGTCCGAGTCGTCCACCCCCACCGGCAAGCGGCCCGGCAAAAGGAAAAGTTCGCTGCCCGGAGGCAAGGGAATGCACTGGTTCTCGCTCACCGCCTCCCAGCGGCCCCCGGCCGAACCGGCCAGGCCCAGGCCGGGATGGTCCAGGATGTTGCCCTGACCGTCGGCGTATAACAAGCGGGGAGTGGACATGGGGCCTCCGGTCTTTAGGTGGGGGGACGTCACTCCCCCCGCACGGGGGGTAAGGCCGTGTTTACCACGCCAACGCCGGAGGGGCAAGGCAGGCCCTTGAGTACAGGCCCCGGCCATGCTAAATCTTGGGGCCATGAAACGCGATTGGGACGTCATAATCGCCGGTCTGGGCCCGGCCGGAGCGGCAGCCGCCGTGGAGTTGGCCCGGGGCGGAGCCCGGGTGCTGGCCCTGGACGGCTCCGGGGGCCGGCCCAAGCCCTGTGGGGGCTGCATTTCGGCCCGGAGCATGGATGCCCTAGCCTGGCTGGAGCCCCCGGCCTGGCTGAGGACCCATCCGGTGCGCCGCCTTTGGATCGGCTTCCCCGGACGTCCTGCCGCCCCCTATCTGTCGTCCCGGCCCGGGGCCTATTTGCTGGAGCGCGGCCGCCTGGACCGCTGGCTGGCCAGCCGGGCGGCCCAGGCCGGGGCCCAGGTGTTGAGCGCACGGGCCCACGGGGTTAGCCGCGAGGACGGCCTGTGGTTGGTGCGGGGGCCGGGCGGCCCCTGGCGAGCCCGCTGGCTGTTGGCCGCCGGCGGGGCCGGAGGCCTCCTGGCCCGCCGCCTGG
>JAHJPG010000003.1 GCA_018819925.1 Pseudomonadota bacterium | reverse complement strand
GGCCGGCGGCCTTTTGCACGATGCGGCCAAGGGCCGGCGCGACCATCCCGCCGCCGGGGCCGCCTTGCTGCGGGAGATGGGCTTTGCCGCCGTGGCCCCCTTGGCCGCTTCCCACGTGGACATCACCATCGCCCCGGAAGCGCCTCTCAGCGAGGCCGAGCTGGTGCATCTGGCCGACAAGTTGGTGGAGGGCGACCGCCGGGTGGACCTTGGTGGACGCTTCCAAGCCAAGCTGGAGCGCAATGGCCGCGACCCCGGCGCGCTGGAGGCCATCCAGCGGCGCTGGGACCTGGCCCGGCTTATCTCCCGGCGGGTGGAGGCGGCGCTGGGCATGGGCTTGGAAGACTTTTTGGCCCAGGCACAACTGCCGGTGGGAGCCAAGGCGTCATGATCTACCTGCTGCGCCATGGTGAAATCGAACAGAGCCGGCCCCGGCGTTTCGTGGGGCAGAGAGACCTGCCGCTGACCCGGCGGGGCCGGGACCAGGCCGCCTGGTGGGGAGACAGGTTGGCGGGGGTGGAGTTCAAGGCCGTGTACAGCAGCCCCCTGTCCCGTTGCCGGGAATCCGCCGCCCTGGCCGCGCCGGGCCGCGAGGTGTTGGTGGAGCCCGGCTGGCGGGAGATTTCCCTGGGCGATTGGGAGGGGCTAACCGTGGATCAGGTGCGCTCGCGCTTCCCCGGCCAATACGAGGCCCGGGGCGAAGACCTGGCCGGGCACCGGCCCCAGGGCGGCGAGAGCTTCGCCCAGGCGGCGGCGCGGGCAACCCCCCTGTTGGAAGCCCTGGCCGACGCCCCCGGCCCGATGCTGGTGGTGGCTCACTCCGGGGTGATCCGGGCCGGCCTGTGCCGTTTGCTGGGCCTGCCTCTGAACCACCTGCTGCGCCTGGAGCTGGACTACGCCGGGCTGTGCCTGGCGGATCGAGGGCAGCAGGGCTGGAAGCTGCACGGCTTCAACTTACGGCCAGATAGATTTTAGACAATAAGGAATTGTTGGGTTTCGGGCTAAGAAGCCCTCTACGCCAACCTACACCATATTTAGATTATTTCCGAAGACAACCACCGGGCTATCTTCGCGGCACAGCCATGTGGCGCTAGGCAAGGCGACCCAAGGCTTGGGCTGCCAAGGGTGTCTCTGCGGGAGCCTTCGATGTTTGTGAAGGCCACAAGATGCTCGACCCGCTCTGCCGCCAGCGGCCCGGCATAGCCAGCCGCCGACAGACAAGGCGTCTGGCGAGCGCAGCCAGCAACGCAGTATGTCGGTGGCAGGCGCAGCCGGCTAGCCGAGTAAGGTGCCGGCCACGATGATCTTCTCCACCTCCTTGGTTCCCTCGTATATCTCCAGGATCTTGGCGTCGCGGTAGAGGCGCTGCACCTTGTACTCGTCAAAGTAGCCGTAGCCGCCGTGAATCTGCAGGGCCTCGTCCGCCGCCTCCACCGCAGTGCGGGCGCTGAACCACTTGGCCATGGCGATGAGCCCGTGATCCACCTTGCCCCGGTCCATGGACCAGGCCGCCTCCCAGTAGAGGTTGCGCGAGGCTCGGATTCTGGTGGCCATCTCCGCCACCTTGAAGCGGTTGACTTGGAAGCCGGCCAGGGGTTGGCCGAACTGCATCCGCCCCTTGAGGTGCTTGACGCTCTCCTCCAGGCAGCCCCGGGCCAGGCCCACGGCCTGGGCGCAGATGTGCAGGCGGGTGCGGTTGAAAAAGGCCATGAGCTGGCTGAAGCCCTGACCCAACTGGCCCACCAGGGCGTCCGCGGGCACCCGCAGATTGCTCAGGGCCACCTCGGCGGTGTCCGAGGCCCGGATGCCCAGCTTGCCGGTGAGCTTGGTGGCCTGAAAACCCGGCCCATCGGTAGGTGCGAGGAAAAAGCTGTGCCTGGCGTGGCGGTCGGAGTTGTCCGGGTCGGTGGCCGCGAAGATCAGGGCCCACTTGGCCGTGGTGCCGTTGGTGATGAACATCTTGGAGCCGTTGATGACCCATTCGTCGCCGTCCCTGACTGCCGTGGTGGCCGCCCGGCTGGGGTCGCTGCCCGCCTCGGGCTCGGTGATGCAAGAGCACATGATGGCCTTGCCCTCCACCAGCTCGGGCAGCACCATGTGCTTCTGCTCCTCGCTGCCGAACAGCTGAAGCAACTCTGAGCCAAAGGTCACGGATAGCACGCCCTGCCCGCAGCCCGGGTCCACGGCCCAGAACTCCTCGGTGATAAGGCTGTGCTCCAAAAAGCCCAGGCCCGCCCCGCCGTACTCCTCGGCGATGAAGGTGCCCACGAAGCCCAGATCGCAGGCGGCGCGCCAGATGTCCAGGTCGAAGCTCTCGCTGCGGTCGAACTCCAGGGCCCGGCCGGTAAACTCGCCCTGGGCGAACTCCCGGGCCGCCTTGACGATGTCCCGCTGCTCCTTGCTCAGAGAAAAGTCCATGACTGGCTCCCTTAGCCCTTGAAAAGCTCGGTGAGTTTGGGCAACACCTCGAACATGTCCGCCACGATGCCGTAGTGGGCCACCTGGAAGATGGGGGCCCGGGGGTCGGAGTTGACCGCGATGATGGTGCCGCTGTTGTTCATGCCCGCCTGGTGCTGGAAGGCCCCGCTGATGCCCAGGGCCAGGTAGATTTTGGGCCGCACCGTCTTGCCGCTGGTGCCCACCTGGCGGCTCTTGGGCAGCCACCCGGCGTCGGCCACCGGCCGGGAGCAGGACAGGGTGGCCCCCAGGGCCTCGGCCAGGGCCTGGGCCTGGGGCACGTTGTCCGGCCCGCCGATGCCCCGGCCCACCGAAACCAGGATGTCGGCCTCGGCGATGTCCACGTCCTCCACCACGCCGGCCAGGTATTCCAAGAAGCGCCGGGCGTGGCGGGGGGCCAGCTCGGTGAGGGCGGTGCGGTCGCTGGCGGTGGGCGCCGCGCCGGCCGGCGGGGCCTGGAAGGCCCCGGCCTGGAGGGTGGCCACCACCGTGGCCGCCGGCTTTAGGGCCAGATCCAGCACCGCCTTGCCGCCGTACACGTTGCGCTGTACAGATAGCGCCCCATCGGACCAAGACAGCCCGGCGCAGTCGGTGACCAGGGGCAGGCCCAGGCGGCCGGCCAGGGCCGGGGCCAGATCCATGCCCTGGCTGGAGTGGGGCATCAAGATCAGGGACGGCTGGCTGGCCGCGATGATATCGGCCAGCACCGGCAGATACAGCTCCGGGTTGTAGGCCGCCAACTCGGGATGGGCGTAAAGCTTGAGCCCGTGGGCCCGGCCTTGCAGCTCCCCGGCCAGGGACTGGGGATCATCGGCCAGCAGGGCGGCGGTGACCTGGCCGCCCAGGGACGGGGCCAGGGACAAGGCCGCGCCCAGGCACTCCAGGGTGGCCTCGCGCAGGGCGCCCTGGCGGTGTTCGGCGATAACCAGCACGCCGCTCATGCCAGGCCTCCCTTCTCCCGCAGGATGGCCGCCGCCTGGCCGCAGACGCTATCCAGGCTGCCGGTGAGCATCTGGGCCCCCTCTCCCACCGGCGGCAGGGCCAGCGACTGCCCGGCCACGCTGGATGCCTCCCGGCCAAGGGCCTGGGACTCCAGGCCCAGGTCGCCGGCCTCGAGCATCTCTATGGTCATCTTGCGCACCTTGCGGATGCCCATGATGGACACGTAGCGGGGCTGGTTGATGCCCGACTGCACCGTGACCACGGCGGGCAGGGGCAAGGCCACCTTTTCGCTGGTGTTGTTCTCCAGCTCCCGGGTCACGGTGACCTCCCCGGCGCCGGGCTCCAGGGCGATGGCCATGGTGGCGTGGGGCAGGCCCAACTCCTGGGCCAGGAGCACCCCGGTGGAGGCCTGGCCCAGGTCGGCGCTCTGCACCCCGGTGAGGATCAGGTCGTAGCCGCCGTCCTTCACGGCAGCGGCGAAGACGCGGGCCAGGGTGGTCGGGTCCGAGCCCTCGAAGGCCTCGTCGCACAAATGGGTGGCCGAGTGGGCCCCCATGGCCAGGCCGCGCCGCAGCACGTCCTCGTCGTCCTCACCCCCCAGGGTCATTAGGTGGACATCTCCGCCGGCGGCCTCGGTGAGGCGCACCGCCTCCTCCACCGCGTAGTTGTCCCACTCGTTGACCACCATCTCCAGATCCTCGAGGTCCAAGGCCCCCTGCTCTATCTCCAATTCGGCCTCGGCCACCTCGGGGACGTTCTTTACCAGCACCAGTATTTTCATGGGTTTTATACGGCCTCCTCGTCCATGGCGGCCGTGAGCCTCAGGGCCCTGGCCACCAACTCGCTAAGATCGATGATGCCAAACTTGTCTTCGAACCCGCCGGTCTTGCGGGCGTCTTCCAGCATTATCAGGCACAGGGGGCAGGCGGTGACCACCAGTTCCGCCCCGGTGGCGGCAGCCTGCTCCAGGCGGCGCACCGCCAGGTTGGCCTGGCCCGGTATTTCGTGCCACATGCGCCCTCCCCCGCCACCGCAGCACAGGGCGTTCAGGCCGTGCTCGGCCATCTCCACCAGCTCCAGGCCGGGGATGGCCCCGAGCAGCCCACGGGGCTCGTCCACGATGCGGTTGTGCCGGGCCAAAAAGCAGGGGTCGTGAAAGGTGACCTTCAACGGCATGGGATGGTCGAAGGTAAGCCGTCCCTGTCGCCACAGGCGATGCAGCATCTGGCTGTAGTGCAGCACCCGCAAGGGCAGGCCTTCCTCCAGGAACAGGGGATGCACCTTTTTGATGGTGTCGAAGCAGTGGGGCGAGGTGCATACGAGGCGGGTGAGGCCGCGCCCGTTGAGCAGGTCCCGGGTGGCCTCGATCTGCTCCTCCATGAGCCCCTGCTCGCCCAGGCGGCGGGCGATGTCCCCGCAGCAGGGCTCCTTTTTGCCCAGGGTGCCGAAGGAGACCCCGCAGTGGGTGAAGACGTCGCTCAAGGCGCGGGCGATGCCCTGGGCCCGTGTGTCGATGGAGGTGGTGCAACCCACGAAGTAGAGCCAGTCGGCCTCCTGGCCGGACCTGCTAAGGTCCGGTATGTCCCGCCCTGCGGCCCAGGCGGCCTTGGCCCCCTTCTTGGCCACCCAAGGATTGCCGTAGCGGTGGAGTTTCTCCAGGGTGTCCATGAGCGGGGGGGGCACCGCCGAGCCCTGCTCCACCAGACCGGCCCGCAGCTTGCGCACCATCTCGATGGGCGCGGCCTGCACCGGACAGACCTCCAGGCAGGCCCGGCAGGTGGTGCAATACCAGGCGTCCTCCCAGCCGGCGGCGCGGTCGCGCTCCAACAGGGCTTGCCGGCGGCCCCGCAGCCAGGGCAGGCGGTACAGGGGGCTGTATTTCAGACGGGCCTGGCGGCGGGCCCGGTGCAGCACATCCCGGGGCGAGAAGGGCTCCCCGGCCCGGGCCGAGGGGCAGGCCTCCACGCAGCGGCCGCAGCGGGTGCAGGCGTCCAGGTGCAAAAGGTGCCGTAGCCCCAGGGCGGCCAGGTCGCCCTCCTCGGCGGCCACGGCCAGCACGGCCAGGGGTTGGCCCTGAAGATAGAGGCTGGCCGGAGCGGCGATGGCGTGGGCCAGCTTGGACCAGGGCAACCAGGCGATGAAGCCCAGGCTGACCAGGGCATGGGACCACCACAGCCAGGGGAACAGCTCACGGGCCGCTTCGGGGCCGGGGAAAAGCCCGGCCAGGCCATATCCCACAAAGGACCACGCCCCCCAGGGCGGCGCGGTGGCGGCCAGGCGAGCCGCCTCCACCATGAAACCGCCGCAGGCCACGGCCAGCAGCCACAGGGGCAGCAGGGTGTCGTCGGGGCGCCGCTCCAGACGGGCCACCGGCAAAAGCCAGCGCCGCGCCAAGGCCAACATGAGGCCCAGCACCAAGAGCAGGCCACAGGCCTCCAGGCCGGCGGAGAACCACAGATACACCCGGCCGTGCAGAAACGAAATCAGGTAGTGATCCACGGCCACGGCGCAGGTGCCGAGGAACAGGCCCAGGAAGCCCCACAGCAGCATGAGGTGCATGAGCCCGGCAATGCGGCCGCCCCGCCAGATGCGGCGTCCCAGGAGCACGTCGGCCAGGGCCGGGCCCAGGGCCTGCTTGCTGCTGGGCGCCGGCGCGGCCCGGCGTCCCTGCCTCCACAGGGAAATCTTTTCCCACAGGCCCAGGCCCAGGCAGGCCATGGCCAGGGCGGCCAGGAGGTAGAAGAGCCAAGCCGCATCCACCCCCCAGAAAGGCATGCGCAGGGGATTCATGGCTATCTTTCCTCCTGGGGCCGCAGGACCCCGCGCCCGAAGATTTCCCAGAACATCTCCGAGAGCTCCTCAGGGCTCACCTTGCCCCGGGGGCGGTACCACTTGAAGGTGTAGTGCACCATGCCGAAAAAGGCGAAGGCGGCCACGGTGGAGGGCACGTCCTTGAGGCGCCCTTGGCCGCGCAGTTGCTCGAAGATATCGGTGAGCGCGGCCAGGTAGCGGCGCTCCTTTTCCCTAAGCACCTCGCGGAAACGGGGCTCCAGGCTGTCCACTTCGTTTACCAACAGGGCCAGACGATCCAGGTCGCGGGCGTAAAACCGGGTGTAGTAGCGCATGAAGTTCGCCAGCTTTTCCTCCGGGTTATTGCCGGTGGAACACAGGGATTGTATCTCGGCCAAGGCCTCGGAGATGTAGTCGTCCAATAGGTGGTAGAGCAACTCCTGCTTGGAATCGAAGTAGTGGTAGAGCGAGCTTTTGTTGAGTCCCAGGTCCTCGGCCAGCTCGCGCAGGCTGGTGGCGTGGTAGCCGCAGGCCGCGAAAAGACGGGCTGCGGCGTCGTAGAGCTGTTTTTGGCGTTGGCGTCCTTTGGGAAGCGAAGGCATAAAATCAACCGTCCGGTCGGTTTGTTTTGTGAAGGTTAGCCTCCTCGGCGGGGGCTGTCAAGCAAAAGCTCGCCGCCGCCCGCCCGGAGCCCAAAACCGGTTTTAATAGTCCGCTGACAAGGGGGTGTGTCATCTCAAACGCCTAACCCCTCTCCCTTTCTCCGATGCAACGCATAATTAAATTTTCAGGCGGAGAATTCCGTCCGCAATTTAAATTTCAGGATCTTGCCGCTGGCACTCATAGGAAGCGAATCAACGAACAAAATATTTTTGGGCACTTTGTAACCCGCGATTTCCCCGCGGACAAAAGCTCTGATATCCTCAGCGTCCAGCGGCTCGTCTCCCCTTTTGACGATCATGGCCGTCACCGCTTCCCCCCATTTTTCATCCGGGGTTCCGATAACCGCCGCCATGGACACGCCGGGATGTTTGTAAAGGATATTTTCCACTTCGGCGGGATAGACGTTTTCCCCTCCGGTGATGATCATATCCTTTTTCCGGTCCACCACATAGATGAAGCCCTGTTCGTCGACCCGGCACAGGTCCTGGGAATAGTAGGCGCCGTTCCTAAAATCGTCGCGTGTTTCTTCCGGTTTATTCCAGTACCCGAGAGTGGTGCCCAAGCCTCGTACTTTCATCTCGCCCACTTCACCGGGGGAAACCGGGCGGTCATCGCCATCCACCACTATGCTTTGCATATCGGCAAAGGAGCGTCCGCAGGACCCCAGGATTTCCATGTTGCCCGTGCTTAAGGCATCCTCAATATCCTCGGTTTTCAGTATCGTGGTCTGGCCGACAGTTTCAGTGGTGCCAAAAAGATGCACCCATACATTGCCAAACCGCTCTATGGCTCGCTGGAAAACGACCGGAGTTACCGGGGCTCCCGCGAAAAAAATCTTTTTCAAGCTGCTGTGGTCATATTTATCGACTTCCGGGCTCTCCAACAGGAAAAGAAGCATGGGCGTCGCCAGCATCCCGGTAGTCACTTTATATTTTTCCACCAGGGCTAGAAATTGGGGGGCATCCCATTGCGGCATTATTACAGAGGTTGTGCCACTGTACATTCCATTCATTAACACCACCTCGCCAGTGGCATGAAAAAGGGGCGAGGCGATAATGCCCACATCTTCCCGGGTCATCTTAAGTTCCAAGGTGAGACTTCTGCCCACGTGATAAAAATTTCTATGGGTGGCCATACATCCCTTGGGAGATCCGGTGGTGCCGCTGGTGTACATAAGGGCGGCCAGATCGTTTTCGCGCAGTTCGGTTGGTGGCACCTCGAAAGAAGAATCTTCGATCAAGGTTTCATAGTGAAGCCACCCCTCTGGTGCTTCGGCAAGGGGACCTATGAAGATAAATTTTTTAATGAAATCAAGCTTATCTTTTATCTGGTCCACATGGCCCATGTACTCTTTGTTCACCATCAAAACTGATGCGCCTGAATCCTCCAGGATGGTTAGGATTTCCCTTGGCGCCAGACGAAAGTTGAGCATCACCAGAACCAGACCGGCGTTGGGGATGCTGAAATAGGACTCGGCATTTTCCATACTGTTCTTGCTCAGGATCGCCACCCGATCGCCCTTTTTCAGGCCTAGATTAAAAAGGGCGTTTCCCATGGCTCTGGTGCGCTGGGTAAATTCTAGAAAAGAATAATGTCGGTCTCCCTCAACAAGGGCAACCCTTTGCGGATTGTATTCCAGATTACGGTCCAACACAGTCCGTAGTGTGCAAATATCATCCATAATACGACCCTCCGATTTTTTTAGATTCCAGGCGAATCACCGGGAATCTAAAAAAAGAAATCTTAAACCCACCAGCGCCGGCCGTGGTAGGGAATCCTTGAATCTGCCTTGATGATCCTATGGACCATCCACCCCATGTACCGCTTGATATCCTTCCCTGCAAATGAAACTCCCTGATCATGTGCGGGAGGTTGTAGGCCAAGGCTCTCATCTCCGGCCGAGCCTGGTTGGCGTCGAACCGATGACAACTGGTCTTGTCCCAGCGCAGGGTGTTCTCGGCCACCTTGATCCGGTTTTCAACATAGGCCCGGCCATTGTAGGCCCGGACCACCTCCCTGGTGCGAAGGGTCGAGTTGGTCACGATCGAAACCCATCCGGGGAACAGGTCGCCATTGTGCCACTCCACGGGGCCCTATCGCCGGAGCACAAGGACTGAATTTCGGCCAAGGCCTCGCAGATGTAGTCGTCCAATAGATGGCAGAGCAACTCCTGCTTGGAGTCGAAGTAGTGGTAGAGCGAGCTTTTGTTGAGCCCCAGGGCCTCGGCCAGCTCACGCAGGCTGGTGGCATGGTAGCCGCGGGCCGCGAAGAGGCGGGCGGCGGCGGCGTATAGCTGGCGGCGGCGTTTTCGGCCCTTGGGTATCGATGACATAAAATCAACCGTCCGGTCGGTTTGTTTTACGCACATTACCCGTCCCGGCGGGAGCTGTCAAGCCAAACAAGCTCTCGCCCGGCTGGGCCGGAAAGTTAGGGTTTAACCGGCGCGGCGGGAGGCTTCCTCGCCGCGCACCTCGCGCCGCAGGAGCTTGCCCACCTTGGATTTGGGCAGCATGTCGCGGAACTCGATGTACTGGGGCACCTTGTAGGCGGCCATGCGCTTGCGGCAGAAGGCGATGAGGTCGTAGCCGGTAATGCCCTTGATGTCCTTTTTCAGCACCACGTAGGCCTTGATGCGCTCGCCCACCTTTTCGTCGGGGATGCCCACCACGCACGAAGCCACCACCGCCTGGTGGTCCTGCAAAATGCATTCGATCTCCGAGGCGCTGACCCGGTAGCCCTTGTGCTTGATGGTGTCCACGGTGCGGTCCACGAAGTACAAGTAGCCCTGCTCGTCCTGGCGCACCACGTCGGCGGTGCGGTAGAAGAGCTTGCCGTCCAACTCCACGAAGGCTTCGGCGGTCTCCTGGGGCTTGTTCCAGTAGGCGCTGACCATGGGCTCGGAATGCACCAGCAACTCGCCAGACTCGCCGAGCTCCACTGGAGTCAAGAAGGCCGGTTCCACGATGCGCACCTGTTTGGAGGGCAGCACCAGTCCCATGGCGCCGGGCGGATTTTGCCGGTCCGCCGGGCTCATGCACACCCCGCCCACGGTTTCGCTGGCCCCGTAGCCGATGTAGATGGGCCAGCCGAAGCGCTCCAGCCAGCGTTTGGCGATGTCCTGGGGCAGCACGTCGCCCCCGCAGAAACAGTATTTCAGCGAACTCAGGTCGTACTGGTCCAGGCGGTCGTGCTCCAGGATCATGCGGTACAGGGCCGGCACCCCAACAAAGGTGGTGGCCTGGTGGGTGGTCACCGCATGCATCATGGCGTCCAGGTTAACCTTGGGCTGCAATATGATGGTGCCGCCATGCACCAGAATGGTTCCCAGGGCCGTGGTCTGCCCCAGGATGTGGAACAGGGGGGCGGAGCCCAACACCATGTTGTCGGTCACCTCGAACAGGGCCGCGCTGGCGGATATCTGCTCGTGGGCGCACTCCAGGAGCAGGCGGTGGCTTATGGGCACCCCCTTGGGGTGTTTGGTGGTGCCGCCGGTGTAGATGATCTCCGCCGGGGAGTCCGGATCGCTGCCCGCCGCCGGAGGCTGGCCCGGCTCCTTGATGAGATCGGCAAGCCAAACCGTGTGGGCGCTCTTGCCCACCCGGCCGTTGGGCACCTTGTCAAAGGCCCAGCCGAAAAACCGTTTGTACCCGGGCAGGACATCGGCCATGCCGCTGACCACCACGGTTTGGAAGGGGTGTTCCTTGCGCACCTTGGCCACGTAGCCGTAGTTGCGGTCGGTGCATACGATGGCGCGGGCGTCGGTGTCCCCGGCGATGTAGGCCACGTCGAAGGGGGTGTAGACGGGGGTGATGGGCACGGCCACCGCCCCGGCCTTTTGGATGCCCAGCCAGGCTACGAGCCATTGCACGCAATTGGGCAAATAAAGCACCACCCGGTCGCCAGGCTCCACCCCCCGGCGCAAGAGCCCGGCGGCGAAGCTGTCGGCCATTTGTTGCAAGCGGCCATAGCTGAAAGCGGTGCCCAGGTACCAGGCGGCGGGCTTGTCCGGGTTCAGGGCGGCCACTCGGTCAAAAGTCTCGGGGATGTTGGTTATCTCCACCGGCGGCTGCATAGCGCTCTCCCTGTTAAACGCCAAAGTAGGCGCTCTTGATCTCGGGGTTGTCCATCAGCTCGGGCCCGGGCCCGGTGAGGGTGAGCATGCCGTTCTCGATGACATAGGTGAAATCCAGCCAGGGCAGCAGCGGCCGGGCGAACTGCTCGGCGATGACCAGGGTGACCCCGGTGTGCCGGCGCACGTCCTTGATGGCCTTCACCACCTGGGTCTGCATGGCCGGGCTCAACCCCAGGAGCGGCTCGTCCAACAGCAGCAGCTTGGGCCCCACCATCATGGCCATGCCGATGGCCAGCATCTGCTGCTCTCCACCGGAGAGATAGCCGGCCTTGCGCCCCCGGTGGCGGGCCAGGTTGGGAAACAGGTCGAAGCTCAGTTCGATCCCCTTTCTCACCTGGGCCCAGCTGCGCAGATAGCCGGCGATCCTCAAATTCTCCACCACGGTGGAGTCGGGGAAGATGGGATGGCGCTCCCGGCACAAGACGATGCCCGCCTGGGCCCGGCGATAGGCCGGCAGGTCGCTGATGTCCTCGTCAAACAGCGACACCTGGCCCATCACGGTGATGCGCTCGCCGCCCCGGCGTCTCTCCTTGAGGCGCATGTCCCAGATGAGGCCGCTCAGGGTGTTCATGAGGGTGGTCTTGCCCGCGCTGTTGGAGCCGATGACCCCCACGATCTGGCCTTCGCGCACCTCCATGGACAGGTCGTTGACCGCGATGGCGTTTTCGTAGAAGACGATGAGGTCCTTGACCGTAAGCACGTTCTATTCCTCCGCCTCGCTGCCCAGATAGGCGCCCTTGACCTGGGGGTCCTCCATCACTTGGTCCGGCTGGCCCTCGGCGATTTTTTGCCCGAAGTTCAAAACGATCACCCGGTCGGCGATGCGAAACAACTCCTTTAGCCGGTGCTCGATCATCACCAGGGTCTTGCCCTGGTGCACCAGTTTTTCGATCACCGGCACCAGGGAGGCCACCTCGGCCAAGGACAGGCCCGAAAACAGCTCGTCCAGCACGATTATCTCGGGTTGCAGGGCCATGCACTTGGCCAGCTCCAGGCGTTTGAGATAGCCGTGGGGCAGGCTGGCCGCCTGGTGGTTTATCACCCAGGAGTCCCGCTCAAAGCCCACTTCCTCCAAAAGGTCCTTGGCCACCGCGTCGCGGTCGCCAAAACGCCCGCCGGCCAGGCGGCGCACCCGGGGGGAGAGCAGGGCCACGTTGAGGTTTTTGAAGGCGGCCAGTTGATAAAAAGGCTTGACCATCTGGAATGAGCGGGCGATGCCCAGGTCCGCCACCTTGTAGGGCGGCATGCCGGTGATGTCCTTGCCCTCGAAGATGACCCTGCCCTTGCTGGGCTTGACGAATCCGGTGAGCAGGTTGGCCAGGGTGGTCTTGCCCGAGCCGTTGGGGCCGATGACTCCCAGCACCTCGTTGCGCCTCAGGCTGAAGCTCACCCCGTCCACCGCCTTGACCCCGCCGAAGTAGCGCGACAGGCCCTGGGCCTCCAAAATTACTTCTTGTTTCATCGTTCCACCCCCACCCAGCGCTCGAACTGGTTGTACTTGCGCGCCAAGTAGTGGAAGATGCCCTCGGGCAGGCCCACCGTGCACACCACCAGGATCACCGCGTAGATCACCACCCGGAGCCCGCCCAGGCCCCTGAGCAGTTCCGACAGGGGCACCAGGATGAAGCTGCCCAACATGGGCCCGGCCAGGGTGCCCATGCCCCCCACCGCCACCGAAGCGATGGGGATTATGGAGTAGTCCAGGGCGAACACCGGCATGCCCACGAACTGATAGGCGTGGGTCATGAAGGCCCCGGCAAAGGAGCCCACCGACGCGGCCATGAACAGGGCCTGAGCCTTGTAGACGTAGATGTTCATGCCCGCGCTCATCACCGCCCGGTCGTTGTCGCTTATGCCCTTGAGCAGCAGGCCGTAGTCGGTGCCCATCATGCGCCGGAAGCCGAACAGGGCCACGAACACCAACACCGCGGCCACCAAGAACTCCAGGTGCACGCTGCCCATGGTGGACAGGCCGCTGATGCCCTCGGTGCCGCCGAAAATCTTGGTGGCCTCGATGACCCGCTCGATCATCAGGGGCAGGATCAGGGTGACCATGGCGAAGTAGATGCCCCTGAGGCGCAGCACCGGAAGCAGAGCCAAGGTGCATAGCGCCCCTCCGCCCACGGTGGCGATGGGAATGGTCAGGGCCGGAGGCAGGCCCAGGTAGTGGTTGAGGGTGCCGGCGATGTAGGCCCCCACCCCGAAGAACAAGGCCTGGCCCAGGGAAACCATGCCCGCCGAGTTCAAGAGGTCCCAGCTTATGGCCAACAGGGCGAACATGCAGGTGGTGATGAGCACCCGCTCCCAATAGGGGGTGGCCACCAGGCCCAGCAGGAACAAGGCCAGCACCGGAACCACCCGGGGGGCGGCCAGGTAAAGCATCTCCCGCCAAGAGGTCAGGGCGAAGATGTCTTCGCTGCGAACCTTGATTCCCCGGTCGATGCGCTCTTTGCGTTTTGCCATCAGATGCGCTCCTCAAGCTGCTTCTGGTGCCCAAAGAGCCCCGAGGGTTTGACCACCAAGATGGCCAGGATGGCCACCAGGCTGACGATCATCATCCAGTGGGTCTCCAGGTAGGTGGCGGTGAGTATCTGGGCGAATCCGATCAAGAAGCTGGCCACGATGATGCCCACGGTGCTGCCCAGGCCGCCCACGATGCATACCGCCAGGGCGTTGACCAGCACGTTGTAGCCCTCGCTGACCGCGATGGTGCCCAGGGGCAGGATCATCAGGGCGGCCAAGGCCCCGTAGCCGGCGCCGAAGGCCACGGACCAGGCGGCCACCTTGTCGACGTTTATGCCCAGGGTCAGGGCGGTGCGCTCGTCCTGGGCGATGCCCCTGAAGGCCAGGCCGGTCTTGGTGTAGTGGGTGAAGAACCACAGGAAGGCGGCCAGCACCACCCCCGCCCCCACGATGCACAGCCGCTGGGCGTCCACGTAGGTGCTCCCGATCATCACCGAGGCGTCGATGAGCGGGGGCAGGGTGTACTCGAAGCCGATGAAGCCCAGGTAGCGGAAAAGCTCCAAGATGGCCAGTCCCACCCCGAAGGTGGCGATGACCTCGCTGACCACCAGGCCGCGCACCCTCAGCAGGATGAACCAATAGATCAGCGCCGCCACCCCCGCCGTGACGGCCACCGCCGCCGGGGCCGCTATCCAGTAGGGCAGGCCCAGGGCATGCAGGCCCAGCCAGGCGAGATAGCCGGTCATGATGTATAGCGCGCCGTAGGCGAAGTTGGCCACTCCGCTGATGCCGAAGGTGACCGAGAAGCCCAGGGCCACCAGCATCAGGATGACGCTGTTGATAAAGCCGTAGATCAGGGTGCCTTCAAGCATAGTTCGCCTGTACCTCGCCGGCGGAGCATATCCGCCACCTGCCTGAGGTTGCCGGGAAGGAGCCGGGGGGCGCCCTGGGGACGGGAGGGCACTCCCCCCGGCTATGCGATCACTGGGGTGGCTACTTGGCCGACTTCATCCCTGAAGGCAGCTTGATCTGGGCCTCGGCGATGGCCGGGGGATAGACGATCACCCGCTTGCCGTCGTCGGTCCACTGGAAAAAGCAGCCCAGGGCCTCCTTCTGGGGGTCCTTGCCGTAGATAACCTGGTTGCCCTTGGTGAACTTGATGCGCCCCATCACCCCCTGCGCGTCGGTGGCCCGCAGGGCGTCCACGATGGCGTCGGGGTCCAGGGAATTGGCCTTCTCGATGGCGTCCTTGAGCAGGTACACCGAAGCGTAGGAGGGAGCCGGGCCGTAGCCGGCCTCCAGGGGCTTGCCGTACTTGGCCACGTAGGCGTCATAAAAGGCCTTGGAGGGAGGGTACTTGGCGCTGGGGATGCTGCCCAGTTCGAACACCGCGTTGAGCACCCCGCCGATCTTGCCGTCAAAGGTCTTCCAGGCGCCGGGACCGGTCAGCGGGCTGATGAAGCCGGCCATGATCGCCGGGACCTTCATGGCCTTCCATTGCTTGACCAGGATGCCGCTCTGGGGCATGTCGAACACCGGCAGAATAACCTGGGCGCCCTTCATCTTGGCCTTCATCAGGGCCGGGGCGAAGTCGCTGGCTCCAGTGGGGAAGGTCTCGTGGCCCACCACTTCCCACTTGAGCTTGCCTTTGAAGATTTTGCTCATGATGCCGGCGGTGGCCCTGGCCCAGGCCACGTCCTGGTTCATGATGTAGACCTTGTTGAAGCCAAATTCCTTGCCCATGAAGCCCATGACGCCGGCGATGTAGCCCACGAAGTACTTGGCGTCCAAAGACACCCGGAACACGTACTTATACTTGGGGTCCTGGGCCACCTTGGCCTCGGTCTTGGGGCTCATGGCGATGGTGCCCAACAGGGGCACCTTGTGCTTGGAGAGCATGTCCATGCCCGCCAAAAGGGCCTCGGAGCGGAAGGGGCCCACCACCAGGGCGTGGGGCTTTTTCTCCAGGATGAGTTTTTCCATGCCCAACAGGGCCTCGGGCACCGGCACGCCCGGGGCGGCGTCGCGGATGTCAATGGACTCCACGGCAAAGGGCAGCATCTTGCCGCCCACCTTTACCCCGCCCTTGGCGTTAATCTCGGCCACGGCCAAGTTGACCGCGTTGTTGGATTCCTTGCCTTCCAGGAAGTTCAAGGAGGTGGTAACCCCGATTACGATCTTGTCCGCTGCCATAACCCCGGCCGGAGCCAGGAGCAAGGCGGTAAGAAGCAAGGCGATGGCCGTTAAGCAGGTCAACTTCCTCATCTAAAGTCCTCCCCGTTAAGGTGTGGAGTCCGCGACCCCAGACCCAAAAAGTGTGCGGCCACCCCTGTCCCCTGCTGCCGCCGCCCGTTGCCCGGGGTGACTTAGCAAAATTATGCAAGTAACGGTCCATCGGTTAGATGCCGGATATCATGCTGTTTTTTATGGATTTTAAGAGGATAGCAAACCGGGGCCTTGTTGGGGATGCAACCTTAGGTAACACTTCAGAGACCCCTATTCCGGCCCCTGAAACTCCTAGAGCTGTTTCATACCGATTACCGGCAGGTTAGGCTGGCAAGTCACCTTTGGTAACGGCCACGCCCTACCTGTATGATAAGGTAACACCTTAAGGGGCGGGCACGAAAGCGGGTAGTTCGATGTCACCCTCGGCGATGGCCGGAGGAAAAACTATGCGGCGCCCCCCCCGGGGAGTCCACTGGAAGACCGCGGCCAGGGCCTCGCGCTTGGGGTCCAGGCCGAAGTAGGCCTGGTGGTCGGGATGAAAACGCACCCGGCCCATGCAGCCTTGGCGGTCGGTGGCCTCCAGGGCGGCCACCAGGGCCCCGGGCTCCAGGCTGCCGGAGCGCTCCATGGCCTCGGCCAGGATGTACACCGCCTCGTAGGAGGGGGCCGGGCCGTGGCCGGACTGCACCGGCTGGCCCCAGCGGCGCTGGAAGGCCTGGTAAAAGGCCGCCGCCGGAGGATAGCGCCGGCTGGGGATGTTGCCCAGCTCGAAGATGACGTTGAGGCTGCCGGCCACCTGGCCCTCGAAGGCCTGCCAGGCGCCGGGGCCCACCATGGGGGAGACAAAGCCGCAGAGCAGGGCCGGCACCTTCAGCCGCCGCCATTGCCGGGCCAAGCGGCCGCTGCTGGGCGAGTCGAAGATGCACAGCAAAACCTGGGCTCCCTGGGCCCGGGCCTCCTCCAAGGCAATGGAGAAATCGCCCGCGCCGCTGGGAAAGCTTTTTTGCCCCAGCACCTGCCAGCCGGCCCGGCGGAAGAACAGCCGGATCATCTTGGAGGCGGTGGTGCGGGCCCAGGCCACGTCCTGGTTGAGAATATAGACCCGCTTGAACCCGAAGCGCTGCTCCAGAAAGCGCATGCTGCTTATGAGGTAATCAACCAGGTAGCGGGTGTTGAGACCCACCCGGAAGATGTTGCCATAGGCGGGGTTCTTGAGCACCATGGCCTCGGAAACCGGGGTCATGGCGATGGTGCCCAGCAAGGGGATGCGCCGCTGGGCCAAAAGGTCCATGGAACTGAGCAGCACCTCCGAGCGGAAGGGCCCCACCACCAGGGCGTGCAGGCTCTTGTCTTGAAGAAAGCCGCCCAAGGAGGCCACCGCCTGCTCCACCGCCACCCCGGGGGCGGCCCCCCTAAGGTCGTGGGACACCACCTTGAGGGGCAGCCGCCGTGGGCCCAGGCGCACCCCGCCGGCCGCGTTGATCTCCTCCACGGCCAAACGCACCGCCAAAAGGCTTTCGCGCCCCTCCAGCAGGGTGAGGCTGGTGGGCACCCCCAGCACCACGGCCTCGGGAACAGTGGCGGCCCGCCCGGCCCCGGCCAGGACCAGCAGCCCGGCCAGCAGCAGAACCCCGGCCCTAATCCTGGCCGTCGGCCAGACCATGACGCTCCAGTTTTTCATAGAGCCCCTTGCGGGAGATGCCCAGGCGCCTGGCCGCCCGGCTCTTGTTGCCCCCGCACTGGGCCAGGGTCTTGGCGATAAGTTCGCGCTCCATGTCCTTGATGGTGGCCCCATCCTCGGGCAGGCCGCTGATGATGCCGGTCACCGGCGCGGCGGGCTCTTTTTCCCCGGCCAGGTCGGAGAAATCCTCCACGCCCAGACGCTGGCCCTTGGAAAGGATCACCGCCCGGGCGATGACGTTTTCAAGCTCGCGCACGTTGCCCGGCCAGGAATGCTCCACCAGGGCCTGCATGGCCCGGGGGCTGATCCCCACCACCGGCTTGGAGTAGCGCTGGGACATGCGGCCCATGAAGTACTCCGCCAACAGGGGTATGTCCTCGCCCCGTTGGCGCAGGGGCGGCAGGTGCAGGGCGATCACCTCTATGCGGTAGACCAGGTCCCCCAAAAATTTCTCCGCCTCGATGAGCCGGCCCAGGTCCTGGTTGGTGGCGGCCAGCAGGCGCACGTCCACCCGCCGGGAGGCGTTGCCGCCCACCGGCTCGAAGGTGCGCTCCTGCAGAAAGCGCAGCAGCTTGGCCTGGAGGCCCAGGCTCATGTGGCCGATCTCGTCCAAAAACAGGGTGCCGCCGTCGGACAACTCCAGACGGCCTTTTTTGTCGCCGGCCGCGCCGGTGAAAGCCCCCTTCACGTAGCCGAACAGCTCGGCCTCCAGGAGGGATTCGGTGAGGGCGGCGCAGTTGATGCACACCATGGGCCCGGCGGCCCGGGGGCTCTCGGCGTGCAGGGCCCGGGCCAGAAGCTCCTTGCCGGTGCCGGTCTCGCCGTGGATGAGCACCGAGGCGTCGGTGGGTCCCACGGTGCGCACCAGTTCGAACACTTTGGTCATGGGCGGGCAGGAGCCGATGATGCCGTGAAAGGAGTCCTCGGCCTCCACCTGGCGGCGCAGGCTGGCCAGTTCCCGGGACATGCGCTGCTGGCGGATGGCTTTGTCCAGGACGATGGACAGCTCATCGTAGTCCAAGGGTTTGAACAAGTAGTCGGTCACCCCTTGCTTGAGGGCCTCCACCGCCGAACGGGCGGTGGCGTGAGCGGTCATTATCACGAATGGCGGGGCCTCGGCCTCGTAGCTCATGCGGCGGAACAAATCCAACCCGTTCATGGCCGGCATTTTGAGGTCGGCCAAGACCACGTCGATATCCGGGTGGGCATGATACAGGGCCAAGGCCTCCCCGCCGCTGGTGGCGGTGAGCACCTCATAGCCCTCATCGGCCAGGATGGCCATGAGCACCTTGAGGGCGGTGATGCGGTCGTCCACCACCAATATCTTGCGCGGGCTATCCACCTGGCTTCTCCTGGCTCTCTTGCGGGGCTGGCCGGTAGGGCAACCTTATCATAACCGTGGTCCCCTGCCCCGGGCGGCTTTCCACCTCCAGTTGGCCGCCGTGGCCCTCGACGATGCCCAGGCTAAGGGTGAGCCCCAGGCCGGTGCCCGCGTCCTTGGTGGTGAAGAAAGGATCGAAGATGCTGGCCTGCTGCTCGGGAGTAATGCCCACTCCGTTGTCCTCCAAGGCCAGGCGCACCACCCCCGGCTGGCCCGGGCCCGGACGCTGCCAGGTGGTGGAGAAGGTGACGTAGCCCCCCTGGGGCAGTGCGTCCATCGCGTTAATAAGTAGGTTCACCAGCACCTGTTCCATCTGATGGGGGTCCAGCATCAGCAGAGGCAAGGTGTCGTCCAAGAGGTCGTGGAAGCGGATCTCGCGCTTGGCCGCCTCCTCCTGGAACAAGTTCTGCACCGACCTGATGAGGGCGTTCAAATCGATGGGCACCGGCTTGGGCGGGGCCTGGCGGGCAAAGTAGAGGAACTCGGTGACGAACCGGTTGAGCCGTTCGATCTCCTCGCAGACGATCTTGCCGTACTCGTTTATCAGGGGGTCATCGGGCCGCCGCCGCCGCAAGTGAACCATGGCCCCCTGCATGGCACTCAGGGGGTTTCTGATCTCGTGGGCCACCCCGGCGCTGAGGCGGCCCAGGGAGACCAGCTTCTCGCTACGCACAAGTTCGGCCTGGGTGCGCTCCAGGTTGCGGCTCATGCGGTTAAACGCCAGGGTCAACTCGCCCAGCTCGTCCCGGGAGGTGACCGGCAGCTCCTTGGCCGACTGTCCCGCGGCCAGGCGCTCGGTGGCGGCCGCCAAAAAGCGCACCGGCTTGAGCAAGTTGTATGAGAGGATGCTCACCGCGGTGACGGCCAGGATCAAGGCGATGATCATCACCTGTATCACCCGGCCCTGGATGGCGTCCGCTTCTTGGCGGAACTCCTTGACCGGGATGGTGGCGCCCACCGACCAGTGCAGGGAGGGAATGGGGGCGTAGGCGGCCACCTTCTCCTCGTCCTGGAAATAATAGCTCTGCCAGCCGGTGCCCCCGGCCATCATGTCGGCCAAGAGGCGGCGCAGGCTGTCCGGGCCCATCTCGGGCCCCAGGGCGTAGGGCGGAGCGGTGGGATGCACCAGGTTGCGTCCGCTCTGGTCCACCAAAAAGGCGTAGCCCTGCTGGCCCACGTGGATGCCGCGCACCACCTGGGTGATGCGCTCGAAATCCAGGTCGATGACCACCAGGCCGGTGAAACGGTCCCAGGGGCTGTCCGTGGGCCGGGCGCAGTGCATGACGAAGCCGCCCAGATCACGGGAACTCACCAGCGGCGAAAAGTAGACCCCGCCGGGGGCCAGACGGCGGGCGGCGGCCATCAGGGGGGCTGCGGCCGCCTGCTCCCGGGGGGGGCTGGTCTGGCCCCGGCGCACCTTTATCAGCTCCCGGCCCTGGGCGTCGATGTAGCGCAGCTGCCAGTAGTAGGGGGTGCGGGCCAAAAAGTCCTGGAACAGACGCACGATGTTGTCGCGGTTGAAGCCGGCCTCGGCCTTGAGGCGGAAGGAGCGGGCCAGGTTGTACTCCTCGATCAGGGGCAGGCCGGTGATGGTGGCCAGGTCGATGCGGCACGAATGCAACACGTCGTTGATCTTCTTGGCCGCAGCCTCCACCTGCACCATCTGCTCCTGGCGCACCAGGCGGTTCACCCGCTCCACCGAGGCCTGGATGGAGAAATAGCCCACCACCGCCGTGGGCAGGCACACCAGGGGCAGTATGAACAAAAGCAATTTGTAAAAAATGGAGGACTTCAGTTTCATCGCCGCCGGCCCGGACCCATGGGGTCGGTTAAGTTTGCCCGGGCGGCCGACTGTCGGCCTAGCCCGCATATTTCATGAGGGCTGGGTGGCATTAGGCCACAAACCAGTATTCATAGGCCAGTTATGCAAAAAGCGCGCGCATTATCAAGGCATGGTTTGTACCCATTGCCGGCATAGCCAGGGAGGGCCAGGCAAGGCGCGCGACAAGTGAGGGCCGCTGGCGTAGTAAGCACTACGCCGAGGCCCGAGCGAAGCCAGCAACACAGTATGCCGGCGGCTGGCGAAGCCGGACGCGCGGCCCTCATGAAATATGCGGGCTAAACCATGAGGTAGCGTTTGCGCACTTCTTCATCGGCCCTCAGCTCTTCGATGGTGCTGGAGTAGCGAATCACTCCGTTGTCAATGATGTAGCCTCGGTCAGCCAAGCCCAGGGCGACCTCCTGGTTTTGTTCGGCCAACAGCACGGTCAACCCGGTCTGTTTAAGGCTCTGTATCTGCTGGGCCAGCATCTTGACCACCAGGGGGGCCAGGCCCTCGGTGGGCTCGTCCAGCAGCAAAAAGTCTGGATTGGTCATCAGGGCGCGGGCGATGGTGAGCATCTGCTGCTCGCCGCCGCTCAGGAAGCCGGCCTGGCGGTGGTCGATCTCGGCCAGGGGCGGGAAAAAGTTGTAAACCCGCTCCTTGTCCCACTGCTCGCTGCCCGGGCCGGGCCGGGCCACGATCTCCAGATTTTCCCCCACGGTGAGGTCGGCGAAGACCCGGCGGTCGTCGGGCACATAGCCCAGGCCCAGGCGGGCCCGCAGATGGGGTTTCATGGTGGTGATGTCCTGGCCTTTGTACACGATGCGCCCGCGCTTGGGCGGGGTGAGGCCCATGATGGAGCGCATGGTGGTGCTTTTGCCGGCGCCGTTGCGCCCCAACAGGCAAACCACTTCGCCGCGCGCCACCTTCAGGCTCACATCGAACAGAATGTGGCTGAGGCCGTAGTAGGTGTGAACGCCCTGAAGCTCAAGCATGGTCATGGCCTCCCAGGTAGGCCTGCTGCACCTTTTCGTCGCAACGAACCTCATCGCAGGTGCCCTGGGCGATGGTGCGCCCCTGGCGCATGACCATGATGCGCTGGGCCAGGTTGAACACCAGCTCCATGTCGTGCTCACAGAAAAGGATGGTGAGCCCCATCTCTGTGTTCAGTCGCCGGATCAGGGCCATGGCCGCCCGGGTTTCCTCGGGGCTCATGCCCGCGGTGGGCTCGTCCATGATGAGCAGCTCGGGACGGTTGCCCAGGGCGATGGCCATCTCCAGCACCTTGCTGTCCCCATGGGACAGGGTGCCGCTGGTCACCGCCGCCTTTTCGGCCAGGCCCACGCTGTTCAGTATCTCCCAGGTTTCATCCACCGCCAGGTGGGCCGCCGGGGTGAACAGGCGCAGCACCTGACGCCGCCTGGCCAACACCGCCACCTGCACGTTTTCGAAAACGCTCATGCGGGAGAATATGTTCACCACCTGGTAGGAAAGGCTGAGTCCCAGGCGGCACACCCGGTGGGGGCTCAGTCCGGCGATGTCCTGGCCCTTGAAAAGGACGCGCCCGCCGTCGGGTTTGAGCTGGCCGGTGATGAGTTTGAACAGGGTGGTCTTGCCCGCGCCGTTGGGGCCGATCACCGCCACCACCTCGCCCCTGGCCACCTCCAGGTTGGCGTCGGCCACGGCCAAGAAGGGGCCGAAGGACTTGCTGAGGCCTTGCACCGAGAGCATCTCAGTCACCCTCCCCCGCGGCCCGGCCGCGGCCCAGGCGGGCGGTGAAAAAGCCCAACACCCCTTCGGGCAGGAAGAAGATCAAAAGCATGAGTATGATGCCCAGCACCATGGTCCAGTAGTCGGTGTAAATGCCCACCACCGCCCGCAGGCTGACCACGATGCCCGCCCCCAGCATGGGCCCCAAGAAGGTGAACCACCCTCCCAACAGGCACATGATGATTATCTCCAGGGACAGGGTCCAGAACAGCATGTCCGGAAACACGCTGCCCTCGACGGTGACGAACAGGGTGCCGGCCACCCCTCCGAAGAACCCGGCGATGACCAGGCCGATGAGCTGGTGCAGATGCACGTTCACCCCGATGGCCTCGGCCCGCTCCGGGTTGTCGCGGATGCTCTGGAACACCCTGCCGAAGGGCGAGTTCACGATGAGGTACATCAAGGCCAGGCAGACCACGGTGACGATGAGCACGAAGTAGTAGGCCCCGTCTATGGAGCCGATTAGCCGGGGCGACGGCACTCCGTGCATGCCGTCGTCGCCGCCGGTGAAGGAATACCAGCGGAACACCACGGCCCACACCAGGCTGCCCAGGGAAATTTGCAGCATGCCGAAGTACAGCTTGCTCAGGCGCACGCAGATGATCCCCATCAGCAGGCTGAGCGCCGCGGCCATCACCGGCCCCAGCAAATAGCCCCACCAGGGGTTGAACCCTCCGCGCACGGTGAGCAAGGCGGCGGCATAGGCACCGGCCCCGTAGAACACCGCGTGGTTGAACTGATACATGCCCCCAAAGCCCAAGACCATGTTCAGGCTGGTGGCCAAGAGCCCGGTGACCATCATCAGGGCCACCAGATAGATGTAGTAGCGGCTGGCCATGGTGGGCAGCAGCGCCAAGGCGGCCAGCAGGACCGCCACCACAATCAGGCTGCGGGAACTGAGCAGTTTTTGTTGCTGCAAAACCGCCCCCCCTCACCAGGTGCTCTTGAGCAGGCCCTTGGGCCGGAATATGAGCACGATGGTCACCGCCACGTAGGGAAAGACGATGGCGAACTGGGGCCACACCAGGATGCCGATGGAGTCGGTGATGCCGAAAATGGCCGCGCCCAACAGGGCGCCCCACATGTTGCCCAACCCGCCGATGATAACGATGAGGAAGGCCTCCATGATGATGGTGTGATCCATGCCCTGGGTGATGTTCTGGGTGGGCGCCACCAGGGCCCCGCCCAGGCCGGCCATGAGGCAGCCCAGGCAAAAGACAAAGGCGAAGACCCAACTCACGTTGATGCCCATGGCCGCCACCATCTCCCGGTCCACCGCCGCCGCCCGGGCTATCTTGCCGATCTTGGTCTTGTTGGTCAGGGCCCACAGGCCCAGGGCCACCAATGGCCCTATCATCAGCAAAAACAGGTTGTAGCGGGGAAAGGGCATGCCGGCCAGGGAGAAGGAGCCTTGCAGCATGGGCGGGGCCGATAGCG
Organism: Pseudomonadota bacterium; assembly: GCA_018819925.1. Classification (GTDB taxonomy): domain Bacteria; phylum Desulfobacterota; class Desulfarculia; order Desulfarculales; family Desulfarculaceae; genus Desulfoferula. Next base: position 12,848 of record JAHJPG010000003.1, on the reverse strand, counting down.
AGCGATAGTCCGACCCCCAGATGAGCTTGACCAAATCGCCCAGCACCAGCATGAGCGAAAAGGTGAACAACAGGAGCATCAGATGCTCGCGTTCATATAGATGGCAGAAAATGCCCCGCTCCACGGCCAGGCTGAACAGGCCCACCACCACCGGGGCCGCGGCCAGGGCCACCCAAAATCCGGTCTGGCCGCCGATCAAGGTGGCCACCGAATAGGTGACAAAAGCCCCGATCATGTACAGGGAGCCGTGGGAGACGTTGGGGATCCTGAGCACCCCCAGGATAAGGCTCAAACCGGAGCTGACGATGAACAGAATGGTGGTGCGGCTGAGCCCCACCAGCAACTGTTGCCCCAGAGCAGCCAGGGTTATGTGGCTTGCCAAATCCATGGGCTCCTCTTGGCGCGGAGGCTAAAAACGCCGTCGCGCCCGGGCGGGCGGAGCTGTTTCGCTCCGCCCGCCGGGCATTGGTTGCAGTGGTTGGCCGGAGCTACTTGCCCCGGGCCTTCTTTATCTCTTCTAGGTCCGGCGCGGCCTCCTGGGGAGAGATGGTCACGATGCCGTCGGCCACCAGGAAGTCGTACTTGGGGGACTTCTTGGTAACGCCCATGTACATGGGCAGCAGGGCCTGGTGGTCTTCGGCCCTCAACTGCACCGGGCCCACCGGGGTCTGCACGGTGAGGCCCTCGATGGCGTCGATGAACTTCTCGGTGTCGATGACCTTGGCCTTCTGATAGGCCTGGGTGACCAACTCGGCGGTGATGTATCCGTAAAGAGCGCCCACGGTGGGCAAACGGCCAAAGGCGTCCTTGAACTCCTTGACGAAGGCGATGTTGGCCGCGCTATCGGGATGATAGAAGAAGTAGTTGCTGGTGCCCAGCACCCCTTCGGGGGCGTGCTTGCCCACCGGACGCAGGGTGGCCAACTCGGTGGCGGTGTGCATGTAGAAGGGAACCTTTTTGTTGAAGCCGGTGGCCTGCGCCGCCTTGAGGAAGGGCACGCAGTCCCGGCCGCCGGTGGCCACGATCACCGCGTCGGGCTTGGCGGACAAAATCGCGGTGATGTAGGGGGTGAAGTCGGGCTCGCCCACCTTCCACCAACTTTGGCCCAAAAGCCGCACTTCGGGTTTCAGCTTCTTGAGGTTGTTCCAAACCCCCTCGGCCACGGCATGGCCGTACTCATAGTCGTCGCCGGCGATCCAGTATTTCACGTAGGGCTTCTTGGCCAGGCCCGCCGCGGCGGCCTTGCCGATCATGGAGGTGTTCTCGGTGATCTGGAACACGTAGCGGTTGCCCTTTTCGCCGCTGATCTTGGCGCTCTTGCTGAAGGTGGCGAAGAAGGGGATCTTCTCCCGCTGGCAAAGGTCGGCCAAGGCCAGGGCCAGGGCGCTGTTGATGGTGCCCACCAGCATGGACACCTGCTCGCGCATGATAAGCTCCTTGGCCTGGCTCAGGCCCAGGTCCACCTTGAACTTGGTGTCCCGGGTGACGATCTCGAACTTGTTGCCCCAGATGCCGCCCTTGGCGTTAACCTTGTCCATTTGCAGCTTGAAGGCATCGCGCACGTCGTTGGTATAGGTGCTGGGCGGGCCGCTGTAGCAGTCGATGAGGCCGATCTTGATGGTTTTGGCCAGAGCCGGTCCGGCGCCCAGGGCCAGGCCGACAGCAGCGGTCAAGGCCAAAAGCAGCCATAGTTTCCTTTTCATGTCTCTCCTCCCATTACCTATGAAGGTTTTTTGGGCTGCGGCCAGCGGCGTCACCCTCCCCTGCCCGGGGCGCAAAACCTGCCTGGGCAACCGAATTCAGCATAACTCTTTTGGGCGCTGGGTTCCAGTGTTGTACTTCCCTAGCCAGAATGTCCAGGGGAGGGTTATATTAGGTAAGATTCCCGGGAGGAAACATGCCGTCCGTGCAAATTCCCTGCGGCCGCGAAGAACTGACCCTGGAGTTGCCCGCCGGGGCGGCGGTTCTGCAAACCTCCGAGGTGCCCCCCCTGGCCGATCCGGCCGGCGCGCTGGCCGCCGCCCTGGCCGATCCCCTGGGCGGCCCGCCCCTGGCCAGGCTGGCCCGGGGCAAGTCCAGCGCCTGCATCGTGGTCAGCGACATCACCCGGCCGGTGCCCAATCGCCTATTGCTGCCGCCCCTGCTGGACACCCTGCTGGGGGCCGGAGTCCCACGGGAAGCCGTCACCATTCTCATCGCCACGGGCATGCACCGCCCCAACCTGGGCCCGGAGGTGGAAGAGCTGCTGGGCCCGGAGGTGGCCGGCAACTGGCGGGTGGTTAACCACGACTGCCAGTACCACTCATCTCTGGAGGTGGTGGACACCATCCAGGGCGCGCCCATCGCGGTGAACCGCCGCTACCTTGAGGCCCAGCTCAAGATAGTCACCGGGCTCATCGAGCCCCATCCCTTTGCCGGCTTTTCCGGCGGGGGCAAATCCATCCTGCCGGGCCTGGCCAGCCTGGAGAGCATGAAGTTCATGCACTCCTTCGAGATGATAAACCATCCCGGCCTGCGCTCGGGCGGCCTGGAGAACAACCCCTTCCAGGAGCAGGTGGGCCGGGTGGCCCGGGCCGCCGGCCTGGATTTCATGCTCAACGTGGTCATAGACCGCCGGCGCCGGCCCCTGGGCGTGTTTGCCGGCGCCTTCCCCGAGGCCTTTTTGCACGGCTGCGCCCTGGCCGCCCGCCAGACGGTGGCGCCGGTGGACGAGCCCTATGACCTGGTGATAACCAGCGGAGGCGGCCACCCCCTGGACGCCACCCTATATCAGGCCTCCAAAGGCCTCTTGGCAGCCAAGGCCATAACCCGGCCCGGCGGCACGGTGCTGTGGATCACCGAATGCGCCCAGGGCCTGGGCGGCGAGGACTACTGCCGCATGGTGCGCGGCTGCGCAACTCCCCGGGGTTTTAAGGCCAAACATGGCGACCCGGCCAACTTCGTGGTGGATCAGTGGGGAGCCCAGGCCTATTTCCAGTGTTTGGAGCACCTGGGGCGGGTGCTTTTGTATGCTCCGGGCCTGCAAGCCGATGAGGCCCGCTCCTTCGGCCTGGAGTGGGTGGAGGACCTGCCCGCCGCCCTGGCCGAACTTTGCGCCGGGCATACCCGGGTGGCGGTGATGCCCGAGGGGCCCTACTTGAGCCCCCTGCTGACCGGCGGACCTACAAGCCCAGCAGCTTGATGGACAGACCGGACAAGGCGATTATCACCCCGGCCAAGGCATGCACGTAGCGCTCCATCCAGCCCAAACGCAGGTGCAACAGACCCTTGGACACCAAAAGCACCACTGCGGTCATGGTGCCCACCGTAACCACCCCAAAGGCCAGGGTGACCCACAAAAGGTCCCACCAGGAGCCCTGGGCGGCGGGGTACATGAGGATGGGGATCAGGGGTTCGCAGGGGCCCAGCACGAAGATGATGAACAGGGCCCATGGAGTCACCGTCTTGGGGTCGCCGTGGGGATGGACATGGCGGCCCAGGTGGCTGTGGGAGTGTTGGTGCTGGTGGGTGTGGGCCTGGCCGTGGCCGTGGTTTTCCTCATGGGGGTGCTGGTGGCCTGAATCCGGCTCTTGGGGGTGCTCGTGGGGGTGAGGGTGAGGATGCTGGTGCTCGCTGGAGCGCAGGCCGATGCGCAGACCCCAGGCGGCATAGGCCACCCCGAAACCGATGAGCAGCCAGGAGGCCAGGTCGCCACGCACCGTTTCCACGCCTTCCAGCAGGCCCACCGCCACCCCGAAGGCCACCCCCAACACCCCCAGGCCCACGGAGCTGAGAACGTGGCCGATGCCGCACCACACGGTGAGGTTGATCACCTTGGCCAGGGGCCATCCCCGCGCCCGGCCGATAAGGATAAAGGGCAGGTAATGATCCGGACCGATGAGGGTGTGGATGAAGCCGATCGATATGGCGGTGGCTAGAAGAACCTGTAACTCCATGGGCATCCTCCGGATTGTGGCGGCAAGGGTACCACCTCCCGCCGCCGGGGGCCAGGACCGTTTGTTCCAGTGCCCGCCTGCGGCTAGCCCCCGGCCCGGCGGCTTGTTATCCTAGGGTCTTGGTTTGAGCAAACACCCGCCAGGAACGGCCTTGGCGGAAAAGAAGATGGAGAGCGCCACGCATGGCTGATGTGTCACCCAGGGCAAGCTCCGGGCCGGGGGGCCCGGCCCACCATCACTGGGGCTGGCGGCGCTGCTTGAAGGCGGCCATTGTGCCGGCCGTGCTTTTGTCCCTGTGCGCCTTTTGGCGTTGGGGGCCCTTCAGCGGCATGCTGGACGAGCACAGCCTGCACCGTTGGGCCGCCCAGGTCCAAGGCCTTCCCCTGGCCCCCCTGCTGGCCCTGGTCTGCTTTTTCGCGGGCTGCCTGGTCATGCTGCCGGTGGTGCTGTTGATCGGGGCCACGGGCATGATCTTCGGCCCCTGGCTGGGCGCGGCCTATGCCTTGACCGGGGCCCTGCTCAGTTCCGTGGCCGTCTATGGCCTGGGCTTCTTGGCCGGGCACGACACCCTTTCCAAGTTCACCGGCGGCAAGATCGGCAAGGTGAGCCAAAAAATGGCCGACCACGGCATAGCGGCGGTCATCCTTCTCAGGGTGCTGCCGGTGGCCCCCTTCACTCTCATCAACCTGGCCGCCGGGGCCTCCCGGCTCAGGCTTATGTATTTCGTGGTGGGCACCATTTTGGGCATGATCCCGGTGACCCTGGCCATCACCGTATTCGCCGACCGCCTGCGCTACATCTGGCACCAGCCCCTCTGGGAGGACCTGGCCCTGGCCGTGGGCGCGCTGGTGCTGTTGGCCCTGGCCACTTGGCTGCTCAAGCGCCTGCTGCACCGCAAGCATAAACACGACGCCTAGGCATCGCACTGCTTGCGGCCGCTCTCCTGCCGTGCCATAAACAAGGTATCCGTCCCGCGCGCGCCGGCCTGGTCCGGAGGAAGGCCATGAACAACCAGCAAAAGAGCCCTGCCGCCGTTCTCACCGCCTGGCAAATCCTGGCCAGCCTGGGGGAATCCTTGATGATCGTGGACCGGGACTACCGGGTGATCTGGTTCAAGGAGCCGCTCATGGAGGCCTACAAGCCGGGCGTGAACCCGGTGGGCCAACCCTGCTACCGGGTCTTCGCCGACCGCGACACCCCCTGCTCCAGCGCCTGCCCGGTGCGGCCCATGTTCGCCGATGGGCGGCCCCACTCGGTGGAGCGCCACTTCGTCACCACAGCGGGCGAGGAGGTTTGGCGCGAGGCCAGAGCTTACCCCATCGTGGACCGCCGGGGAGTGGTGGCCTTTGCCGCCCGCATCAGCTTCGACATCACCCACCGCAAGAAGCGCCAGTCCCGCCTGGAGGGCGAGCTTATGACCCTGGAGCGCTCCCTGGAGGAGATGAACCGCTTCCAGTTGGACGAGTTGCCCTTCCAGCCGGCGGGGGGCAGCCCCCTGACCAAACGGGAGTTGGAGGTGCTGCGCCTCACCGCCCAGGGGCTTTCCAAGCCGCGCATCGCCCACGTATTGGGCATCAGCCAAAACACTGTGAAGCGCCACGTGGTGAACATCTTCAACAAGCTGGGGGTCAATGACCGGGCGCAGGCGGCGGTGTGGGCCGCCAGGCAAGGCCTAGTATAAACTAGCCGGCTTCGCCAGCCACCGGCATACTGCGTTCCTGGCATCGCTCGGGCCTCGACGTAACCTTTGCTACGCCTACGGCCCTCGCTCGCCAGAAGCCTTGTCTGACGGCGGCTGGCTGTGCCGAAGGATGTGCGAACCGATTTTCGCTGTAGCTAATCCTTTTTCAAAAATTTCTTATACTCCATCAGACTGCTTTACTTCCCACATGTTAAATGGCTGGGAAATATCACCCGTTCGGGCGATTCGCGGGCACCCGCCGGAGGGTAGGCTTAAGGCCATATTGCGCCACCATCAACGGAGCACGGCGACATGGCCCCCATCAAGAGCTACCTGGATCTTTACAAGCTGCTTCCCCAAACCAACTGCAAGAAGTGCGGCATGAACGCCTGCCTGGCCTTTGCCGCCGCGGCCATGCGGAGACAAAAGCCGCTTAGCGCCTGCAAGGACCTGGACCCCACGCTGCGCGAGGAGTTGGCCCAGGAGTTGGGCCAGGCCACCACTCCCAACGAGGAGATGATGCGGGCCCTGGCCCCTCTGAAGGCCAGGGTGGCGGAAGTGGACCTGGCCGCCAAGGCCGGGCAATTGGGCTGCGCCCACAACGGCAAGCATCTGATTCTCAAGTGCCTGGGCAAGAACTTCACCGTGGCCCCGGATGGCAGCCTGGCCTCCCAGTGCCACGTGAACGCCTGGCTGGCCGAGCCCATGCTCAACTACGTGAGCCTGGGCCAGGGTAAGGACCCGGTGGGGCGCTGGGTGCTGCTCAAAGAGTTGCGGGGGGGCGGCGATTGGCACCGCTTGTTCGCCCAGCGCTGCGAAAAGCCGCTGCAAAAAGTGATCGACGAGCACACCGCGCTAATGGAGTGGGTGATCGACATCTTCGGGGCCCAGGCCGTGGAAGAAGAAGGCTCGCCCGAGTTGGGGGTGGTGTTGTGGCCCCTGCCCAAGCTGCCCTTGCTGATCCGCTACTGGCCTCCGGAGGACGGCCTGGAGTCCACCCTGAACCTGTGCTTTGACGCCACCGCCGCCGACAACCTGCCCATAGAGTCCATCTACACCCTGGGGATGGGGCTGGTGACCATGCTGGAGAAGATAGCCCAGACCCACGACAAATAGGCGGTCGACTACTGCCGTACCGCCGGCAAATGCAGGGTGAAGGTGCTGCCTTGGCCCGGCCGGCTGTCCAACTCCAGCTTGCCGCCGTGGCTTTCCACCACCCGTTTTACGATGGCCAGCCCCAGGCCGGTGCCCGGGATATGGCGGGTGTCGGCGTTTTTCACCCGGTGGAAGCGCTGAAAAATGGCCTCCTGCTCCTCGGGGGGGATGCCCAGACCGTTGTCGCTGACGCTCAGACACACCTCGCCCTGGTCCTCCCAGGCCCGCACCTTTATGCTGCCGCCATCGGGAGTGTACTTCACCGCGTTGCTGACCAGGTTCACCGCCACCCGCAACAGCTCCTCGCCCACGCCCATAACCGGAGGCAAGGATGCGGGCAGTTCCAACTCCAGGCTTTGGCCCTTGGCCTGGGCCCGGCCCATGAGCTGATCCACCGCCTCGCGCAGCAGGGGGGCCATATCCACCCGGACGACTTGACCCATGGCCCCCGCCTCGATCTTGGACAGGTCCAAGAGGTCCTTGCTCAAGCCGGCTATGGACTCCAGGCGCTCCCGGGCCCGCAGGAGCAGATCCTTCTGGGGTTCCTCCAAGGGGCCCAACAGGCCCTTGCCCAGGTTTTGCAGCTGGCCCAGCACCGCCGACAGGGGGCTGACGATCTCATGGGCCACCGTGGAGACGAACTCGCTCTTGTACTGGTCCAGACGCCGCCAGGCGGTTATATCGTCGAACACCGCCACCGCGCCCACTGGTTGACTGCGGGCGTCGTGGAAGGGGGCGCAGCTCACTTGGAAGTATAGGGCGTCGTCGCCCTGCCCCAGGCTCACCTGGCCCCGGCACTCGTCGTGGGCAAGCTCCTCCCGGCGGTGGTGCATGGCCTGGTCCAGGCACTCGCACACCTCGGGCCAGGGCAGCACCCGGGCGCAGGGCCGTCCCACCATTTCCTCGGGGGTGGTGCCCAAAAGCTTGGCCAGGCCTGGGTTGACCAGGGCGGTCTCGCCGGCGGCGTCCACCACCAGGACCCCGTTGCGCATGGACGCCACCAGGGCCCGGGTGCGGCTCTTCTCGATGGAGATGTTTTGCAGGGTTTGCGCCCGGCGCAAGGCCCGCTCCACCACCAGGCGCAGGTCCTGGGGCTTGAAGGGCTTGGCCAAAAAGTCGTCCGCCCCCTGTTTCATGGCCTCCACGGCCTTCTCCAGAGTGGCGAAGCCGGTGATGACCACCGAAGACAAATCCGGAAAGCGGCGCCGGGCCTGGTCCAGGAACTCTATCCCGTCCATGACCGGCATCACCAAATCCACCAGCACCAGGTCCGGGGCGTGCTCTTCCACCAGGGCAAGGCCTTCGGCGCCGTTGGAGGCCAAAAACACATCGTAGCCGGCCTCGATGAGCACCCGCTGCACCGCCAGCCTCACACGCTCCTCGTCGTCCACAATCAAAATGCGGCGTGTTGGTTCCGTTGTCACCCGATCTCCTCGTCTTCAGGGTCGTTGTGCATCGTGTTCGCAAATTCCAGCAAGGTTTTCGGGGCCTGGGCCGGCAGCTGCACCAGAAATGTGGTGCCCTGGGGCCCGGTCTGCTTTACCGAAATTTTGCCCTCGTGCCGCGAGATCACGCCGAAAACCACGCTCAATCCCAAACCGGTCCCCTGCCCCGGTGGTTTGGTGGTGAAAAAGGGATCGAACACCTTGACCAGGTACTCCCGGGGTATGCCCGCGCCGGTGTCCCCGACCTCGGCGCAACGCATGCCCTCGTCGCCCTGATAGGTGCGCACCGTGAGTTTGCCGCGGCCGTGCATGGCGTCGAAGGCATTGGAGATAAGGTTTATGAACACCTGGCGCAAAAGCTGGCGGTCGCCTTGCACGATAAGGGGCTCGGGGGCCCAGTCGGTGAGCACCTCCACGTGCAGGCCCAGACTGTCGGCATGAGTCAGCGACAGCGCCTCCTCCACCACTTGGCTCAGATCCAGGGATTCCAACTGGATGGTGCCTTGGCGGCTGTAGTCCAGCAGGTCGCGCACAATGTCCCGGCAGCGTTCGGCGTCCTCGATTATGCGCGTCAGGTCCCCTTGCAGATGGTGGTCCGGGGGCAGATGCTCGCGCAACAACTCGCCGTAGATGGTGATGCCGGTGAGGGGGTTGTTCAGCTCGTGGGCCACCCCGGCGGCCATGCGCCCCAGCATGGCCAATTTGTCAGACTGCACCACCTGCATGCGGGCCGAGCTGAGGTGGCGCTCCATCTTGGCCCGTTCGCGCTGGTCCCTGATGATGCCCAGGGTTCCGATGGGTTTGCCGTCGCGGTAGATATAGTTCAGGTTCACCTGGACCGGGATGATCTCGCCATCCTTTTTGGTGACCTGGGAGCGAACTCCCGTGACCGGCCCATTGCTCTCGTCCAGGATGCGCCTGAGGCGCCTTAGCTCCTCATGGGGGCTCAGGTCCCACAGGGTCTTGCCCATCAGCTCCTCGGGCTGGTAGCCCATGACCCGCTGGGCGTTGTGGTTCACGAACAGGATGCGGCCCTCCAGGTCGGCGGCCACCACCACTCCCAACATGGAGTTGAGCAGGCATCCCAAAAGCTCGTTGGTTTCGGTGAGGCTGGCCTCCAGGCGCTTGGCCTCGGAGATGTCGCGCACCGATTCGATGACCCCCAGCACCTTGCCGCTCTCGTCGGTGAAAGGGCTCAGATGCACCTCCTCCATGACCCGGTGTCCACGGGAGTCCTTGTATTCATGCAGATTGAACAGGCCCTGCTGGCCCTGCATGGCCGCGGAGAAACGGCAGACACTCAGTGGGCATGGCTGTTTGCCCCTGCGGTAGACCTCGTAGCACAGGTGCCCTTCCACCTTGTCTTGGGTCAGGCCGTAGCGCTGCAAAAAGCTCTTGCTGACGGCTATCACCCGCTTGTCCGGCCCCAGCAAAATGGTTGGTATGGGCAGAAATTGAAAAATGCGCCCGTAGTTCTGGTTGTTTAACTGAACCATGGGCGGCGGGGCAGTTGGCAGAGTATCAACCATTTACGCCTCCCGGAGCGGTGAAACGCTCCCCCAAGCCCTCCAGGGCCGCTTGGCTGTCGTCCGGCGCCAGAGCCAACTGCAAGGTGTGGGTCACCCCCAAAAAACACAGCGGCTCGACCCCTGCTTCTCCCAAGCCGTCCAAGGCCTCGGAGGCCAGCCCCCAACGGTCGCCGAAATGGGGGCCTTGCAGGTTGACCACGCTGGCCTGGCCGCGCCCAGCCAAGCGGGCCCCGGCATGGACCGCCGCCTGCTCCAGGCGGGGGACTTGGTCCCCAGGCAGGCAAACCTGAAGGCAGGCCAGTTCTTCCTCCCATAAAAGACTGCAGGATATGAGCCGCAGGGGAGGCTCCAGGGCGGACAGGGCCGCGGTGAGCCCGGCCAGTTGGCCGGCGGTGCATTCCAGGTTAAGCACCAGGTGCCCCTCCCGGACCATCAGCCCGTAGGTGCGCACCGGCTTTTCAAAAAACACGGCCACGGTTTCCATGGCTCAACTCTCCCTGGGCGTAGGGCTTTGCACCACGCTGACCCGTTCCTCGGGCGGCAACCCCCCTGGGGGCAGATCGAAGCGCCGCCCCAGGGCCCGGACAGCGGCGGGAAGCATTTTTTCTGGCAAAATCAAAGTCATGGCCGCAAGGGAGGTGCCCACGGCCAAGGGCCGCAGGCCAGCCCCGGTCAGACAAGCCAGGGCTTCGGCGGGCAGGGTCATGCCCCCGGCCAGGGGATAAAAAGTCAAGGCGATAACCGGCTCGGTAACCTGGGGGACAGGCCAGCCTTCCTCTTTGGCCAGATCCCCGGCCAGGGCCTCGGCCCGGAGACGCTGCCCCCGTTCCAGGCACAGACGAATCCGCACCCCGCCCCCACCCCCCTGCATGAGGAGGAAAGGCAGGTTGATGTGGGCCTGGGCCAAGGCCCTGAGCAGGGAATTAACCCCTGACCAAGGCCAGTCCTTAAAAGCCAACAGGCTAAGATCCCGGCGATGCTTCCACCCGGTTATGCGCAGGTGCGTCATGACCGGCACCGGCTCGCCGGACCGCCGCCTAGGCCAGCTCCGCCACCAGCTCGGCCAACTTGTCCAAATCCACCGGCTTGGCGACGTACTCGTCGGCCTCGGTGGTCATGCCGTCGCGGTGAGTATAGGAGGTGGAGTTCACCGCCGAGCCCACCGCGGTTAGCAGAATCACCGGCATGTCCTGGTAACTGCTGTCGCTTTTGAGCTGTGCGCAAACCTCGTAGCCGTCTTTGCGGGGCATCATCACGTCCAGCACCACCACATCGGGCCGCCGCGCCTTGATGCTCTCCAGGCCCTCCACTCCGTCGTAGGCCTTGCCCACTTCGAAGCCCTTGGCCTCCAGGTTCATGGCTACGGATTCAACCAAATCCGGGTCGTCATCCACCACCAATACGTATTTAGCGTCGGCCATATCGGCCTCCTCCTTGCTATCCCGCCCGGGAGGGCGCGGAGCCTTTATACCTGTGGCCGGGGAAGCAGGCCGGCCCGCTCCGCTATCTCGGGGACTCGATGCTCCCACTCGATGGCCATCAGGTGAATACCGGCCACTCCGGGCATTTCTCGTAGTTGCTCTATCTGTTCGCAGAGCAGCTTGATGCCCTCCTCGGCCTGCTTTTCCTTGGGCTGGTCGGCAATGCGCTTGACCACCTCGGGGGGCACATCCATGCCCGGCACCTTGTTGGCCATGTAGCGGGCCATGCCCGCGCTCTTGAGCGGGGTCACGCCGGCCAGAATCTTGGTTCTCTCGGTCAGTCCCATATCGTTGGCCTGCCGCATATACTCCGCGAAACGCTCCATGTTGTAAATACATTGGGTCTGAATAAAATCAGCCCCGGCCGCGACCTTCTTGCCCAGACGTAACACGCGCAGTTCAAAGGGGTCGCCAAAGGGGTTGGCCGCCGCGCCCACGAACATGCGCGGGGGGGTGTCGATCTCGGCTCCGCCCATGAAGCGGCCCTCGTCGCGCATGGCGGCGACCATCTGAATCTGCTGAATGGAGTCGATGTCGTGGACGTTGGCCGCCTGGGGATGGTCGCCAAAGCTGGGGTGGTCGCCGGAAAGGCAGAGCATGGTGTTGATGCCCAGGGCGGCGGCGCCCAGAATGTCCGATTGCATGGCCAGGCGGTTGCGGTCGCGGCAGACCATCTGATAGTTGGGCTCCATGCCCATTTCCTTGAGCACCAGGCTCACCGCCCAGGAGGCCATGCGCACCACCGCAGTCTGGTTGTCGGTCACGTTGACCGCGTCAACCATACCCTTGAGGTGACTGGCCTTGTCCTTGATGGCTTGGAGGTTGGCTCCCCGGGGCGGGCCCAATTCGCCGGTTACCGCGAAATGGCCCGCAGCCAGGACTTTCTCCAGATTGCTGTCGCTTTTCATATGGCCATGTCCTCTCTGACGATCCGGCGCGGTCCTCCGTCACGGGCGCTACGCCAGTCCTTGGGAGCCATGATCTGGCTGTAAAGCTCGGTCTGGCCCAGCTGTTTCAGGCGGTCCCAAATCAACTGCCAGGCGCAGTCCACATCCGGGCTGATCTCGCACTTGCCCTTGGTGGAGCCGCCGCAGGGTCCGTTGAAAATGCGTTTGGAGCAACGGGCGATGGGGCAGATGCCGCCGGTCATGCCCAGCACGCAGTTGCCGCAGCCGGCGCAACGCTCGGCCCAGACCCCGTTCTTTTCGCTGGCCCCCATGAAGGCCGTGTTGACCATGGGCAGCACCGGCAGACCCCGGTAACGCTCGGCCACGGTCTGCACTCCGCAACCACAGGCCATGGAGCATACCGCGTCGTACTGGTCGATGACCCGGGCCAACTCATCGGCGTATTCTGGGTCGCACTGGCGTTCCAGAGTCAACTCGTCCACGGTGAGAGGAGCGCCCTGCTTCAGCCGGCCCATCCTCAGGGCCGAGGCCAGCATGGCCACCTCTTTGCGGCCGCCGGCGTGGCATACCGTGACGCATTCGTTGCAGCCCACCAGCAGGATTTTGCCGTAGGGCTCCACGCTGCGTAAAATTTCTTCCATGGGCTTGCGTTCTGCGGTGATCATGATTTATCCCTCCAGGCCGCCGCCTTGGCGCCTTGCTTTATGGGGTTGG
>JAHJPG010000048.1 GCA_018819925.1 Pseudomonadota bacterium | reverse complement strand
GTTAGTTTCGGCCCTTTGGCCAGTCCATGTTCGCGCAAATTAATTCCACTCAAATCCGGCGTTTTCCCGATGTTTTTGATTCTCCACTCATTCCAAACCGCAGCCCCTTGCTTCAATAGTTTCACATGCAGCGGATTAGCCACGACTCCCCCTCTTTCCTTACCAACTCTTTTCTTTTCCCACACCCCATACCGAACGATCACCCATCATAACCCACCCCCGCCCCAACCGACTATCCTTGACACCGCACCCCGCTCCCCTTACTTATTACCTAACGACCAACCCAGCCGAGGAGAGAACGTGACCGCGCTTCCCGCCCTGGACCCCACCCTGACCTTTGAGCAAGGCCCCATCCGCCCGCCCAGCGAGGCCCAGAGCCTGCTCCTGCGCTTCACCCGCAACTGCCCTTGGAACAAGTGCAAGTTCTGCCCGGTGTACAAGCGCCGCACCTTCAGCCGCCGCTCTTTGGAAGAGATCAAGGCCGACATCGACGCGGCGGCCCAGATGCGTAGGGAGATCATGGAACTGTCTCGGGCCATGGGCCATGGCGGCGACTTCAGCGCGGACGTGGTGAACCGGGTTTTCTCCACCCCCACGGTCAGCGAAGCCTTCCGCAACGTGGCCGCCTGGCTCTACTACGGCACGGGCAACGTGTTCTTGCAGGACGCCAACAACCTGGTGATGAAGCCCGAGGTGCTCACCGAGGCCCTGCGCTATCTGCGCGAAAAGCTGCCCGAGGCCAAGCGGGTGACCACCTACGCCCGCTCCTCCACCGCCGCCCAGCGCAGCGTGGAAGATCTGACCATGATCCGCAAGGCGGGCCTGGACCGGGTTCACATCGGCCTGGAGACCGGCTACGACCCGCTGCTCAAGTTCATGAACAAGGGCGTGACCGCGGCCAAGCAGATCAAGGGCGGGCAAAACATCAAGGCCGCGGGCATGGAACTGAGCGAGTACGTCATGCCCGGCCTGGGCGGCCAGCGCTGGTGGCGCGAGCACGCCACGGCCACCGCCGAGGTGCTCAACCAGATCAACCCGGACTTCATCCGTTTGCGCACCCTCCGGGTGCCCGAGCGCATCGAGTTGCACAAAGACCTGGTGGCGGGCGACTTCGTCAAGCGCAGCGACGACGAGACGGCGGAGGAGATTCGCCTGTTCATCGCCACCCTGGACGGCATCACCTCCACCATCACCAGCGACCACATCATGAATCTCATCGAGACGGTGGGCGGCAAGCTGCCCGGGGACAAGCCCAAGATGCTGGCCGTCCTGGACGACTACCTGGCCCTGCCCGGCGAAGAACGGCTGCTTTACCGCATGTGCCGCCGCATGGGCCGCTGCCGTGAGCCCCGGGACATAGACGGCCTGGGCCTGCGCAAAGACCTGGAGGCCAACCTGGCCCGCATCGAGGCGTCGGGCCAGGATGCGGATGAGTTGCTGAACGAGCTGGCCGACAGCATGGTGTAACGGCGGGGCGGCGCAGCCTGGAAGCCGGGGGCTTTGTTGGCCTGACTCACTCCTCGGCGTAGGTAACACTACGCCTGCGTCGTTCGTTCGCCGTCCGCCTCGCCCGCGACTCCCAGTCTGCACCGCCTCAGCTACGGGCGGGTGGCACGGCCTTTTATGGGGCGGCCCACTATGAGTTGGCTTGCCTGCCCCCGACGTGGTAAACCTCGGGCATGTCAGAGATAAACCTAGAACGCCGCATCAAACGTCAGGCCTGGGTGCCGGAGCACCGCTTTTTCGCGGTCACCGCCCCTGGGCTGGAGCCCCTTTGCGCCGCCGAGTTGGCCTCCCCGGGGGTGTACGACATCCAGCCCGAGCCGGGCGGGGTGAACTTCAGCGCCAAGCTGGAGACTGCCATACAGGCCAACCTTTGGCTGGCCACCGCCGGGCGGGTGTGGTTGCGCCTAAAGGACTTCCGGGTGCGGCTCTGGGAAGACCTGCTGCGCCAGGCCGATTCGGTGCCCTGGGAGGTGTTCATAACCCCCGGCGCGCCGCTGAACATCCAGGTGAGCCTCATCGGCAGCAACCTCAAGCATACCGGCCGGGTGGCCGAGGTGGTGGGCCAGGCGGCGGGCAAGCGCCTGCGGGAGATGGGCCTGGCCCCGCCGGTGCCCGCCAAGCCCGGCGACGAGAACGCCCAGCGCCTCCAGGTGCGCGGCAGCGACCGGCGGGCCTCCATCAGCCTGGACATGAGCGGGGCCCATCTGCACAAGCGAGGCTGGCGGGCCCAGGGCGGGGCCGCCCCCCTGCGCGAGGACTTGGCCGCCGCGCTCTTGCTGCACTGCGGCTACGACGGCTCCCAGCCCCTGCTGGACCCCATGTGCGGCAGCGGCACCCTGGTCATCGAGGCGGCGGCCATGGCCCGGCGCATGCCCCCAGGCCTGGGCCGCGCCTTTGCCTTTGAGTCCTGGCCCTGCCACCGCGAGGCGGCCTGGAATTATCTCAAGACCCAGGCCGTGGAGCAGGCGTTGGGCCAGCCGCCGGCGCTCATCATGGGCCGGGACAGCAACGCCAGCGCCGTGGCCCTGGCCCGGGGCAACGCGGAGTTGGCCGGGGTGGGGCAGGGGTTGGTCTTGGAAAAGGGCGACTTTTTCGCGGCTGAACCGCCGCCCGGGCCGGGGCTGGTGGTGATGAACCCGCCCTATGGTAAGCGTTTGGGCAGCGTGCGCCAGGCCCAGGAGATCGCCCGCCGTCTGGGGCAGCGTTTGGCCGAGGCCTATCCAGGTTGGCGCTGCGGGGTGGTGCTGTATCTTCCCGAATGGGTCGAGCTGCTGGGGCTCAAGGACACGTCCGTCATCACCGCTCCCTTCGGCGGCCTCAAAGTGACCCTGCTATCCGGGACTGTCCCGCAGAAGTAAATCCTTTCGGAGCAATCTCCCAGAATTTAAAAGCCGACTCTGCGGCACAGCCAGGCGTGTATAGGCAAGGCGTCCGGCGCGCGCGCCGCAGGCTCAACCTAATCTAGATTACAAATTCACGAGTACTGATTCGCAGAGAGCTTTACCGGCACATCCAGGGCTCCACAGACGAGGCGTCCGACGGAGCGAACGCCGCAGGCGTAGCAATGCCTACGCCGAGGCGGGCGCGATGGAGGCAACAATGTATGTGGGGCCCTGGGTGCGCCGGGCAAAAAAATTACATGTTCCAGCCGCCTGAGACTTCCCACGCCGCCCCGGTGACAAAGCTGGCCTCGCTGCTGGCCAAAAAGGCGATGACGTTGGCTATCTCGCCGGGCTGGGCCATGCGCCTGAGCGGGGTCTCGGCCAGCAGCTTCTGCTTCACTTTCTCGGACATCAGCCCCCGAATGGCCGGGGTGTCGGTGAGGCCGGGCAGCACGCAGTTCACCCGCACGCCTAGACGGGCCATCTCCCGGGCGGCGGATTTGGTCAGGCCCACCATGCCCGCCTTGGCCGCGGAGTAGGCCGCTTCGCCCTGTCCCCCGATCTTGGCGTAGATGCTGGACACGTTGACCACCGCCCCTTGCCCGGCCTGCGCGAATGCGGGCAGGGCGGCCTGCATGCCCAGCAGACAGGCGGTCAGATGCACCGTGAGCACCGCCTCGAAGTCGTCCCGGCCCAGGCCGGCCACTCCGCCGGGGCGGTCGAAACCGGCGTTGTTCACCAGCACGGTGAGCGGGCCGTAGCGGCGCACCGCCTCGTCCACGGTTTGTTGCCAATCCTCGGCCCGGCGCACGTCCATGGCCAGGGCCATGGCCCGGCCGCCGGACCCCTCGATTGCCAGGGCCCCGGCTTCGGCTCCGGCCAAGTCTTGGTCGGCCAGCACCACCGCCGCCCCCAGATTCCCCAGCTTTTCGGCCACGGCCAGGCCTATGCCCCGGGCCGCTCCGGTTACAAGAGCCACCTCGCCCGTAAAATCCATGTGCGCCTCTCCATGCTCGTGGCTGGTTCGGGCCAAGCCATGCTCGGCCTCTGTCTGGGCATAGCCTTTTTGTCGCCTCAGGTCAATGCCAAGCGTGTTTATGGGACTTGACCGCCGCGCCCGGCGATGATAAGCAAGAGCCAAAGCCATGTGGCGTGGCGCCCCGTAAAGGGGCATGGGAAGCCGGTGAAAATCCGGCGCGGACCCGCCGCTGTGAGTGGGGACGAAACCCGCGAAGAGCCACTGGCCGCCGCCTCCCAAGGGGGCGCGGGCCGGGAAGGCGCGGGGAGTAGGGCGATCCACGAGCCAGAAGACCGGCCACGCCATGAACGCCCCGGTCGTGGGAGATGGTAAATCCCCGATCCCGTAATGCATGCGGGACGGGGCTTTTTTGTGGAGCACGGTAGTTGCTCCCCATCTCTCGGAGGACCCGACATGGAAAACACCCTGCAAGCGGCCAAGGCGGGCCGAATCACCCCGGTCATGGACAAGATCGCGGCCCAGGAGGGCCTGAGCCCCGAAACCGTGCGCCAGGAGATCGCCCGGGGCCGCCTGGTGGTGCCGCAAAACCCCAACCACGATTGCCGGGTGGTGGGCATCGGCCACGGCCTCAGCACCAAGATCAACGCCTCCATAGGCACCAGCACCGACCTGCCCGACGTGGCCGAAGAGGTGGCCAAGGCCCTGGCCGCCCAGGAGGCGGGCGCGGACACCCTCATGGAGCTGTCCGTGGGCGGCGACCTGGACCTGGTGCGGCGCGAGGTGCTGGCCGCGGTGGATCTGCCCGTGGGCAACGTGCCCTTGTACCAGGCCTTCAGCGAGGCGGCCAAACGCCACGGCGACCCCAACAAGCTGGACCCGGAGGAGCTTTTCGACCTCATCGAACGCCAGTGCGCCGAAGGCATCTCCTTCATGGCCATCCACTGCGGCATCAACCTGTTCACCCTGGAGCGCCTGGAGCGCCAGGGCTACCGCTACGGCGGCCTGGTGAGCAAGGGCGGGGCCTCCATGGTGGCCTGGATGCAGGCCAATAAGCGGGAAAACCCCCTGTACGAGCAGTTCGACCGGGTGGCGGGCATCCTCAAGAAGTACGACGCGGTGCTCAGTCTGGGCAACGGCTTCAGGGCCGGGTCCATCGCCGACTCCAGCGACCGGGTCATGGTGCAGGAGCTTCTGATAAACTGCGAGTTGGCCGAGTTGGGCCGGGAGATGGGCTGCCAGATGATGGTGGAAGGCCCGGGCCACGTGCCCCTGGACGAAATCGAGGCCAACATCATTTTGCAAAAGCGCATGAGCGGCGGCGCGCCCTATTACATGCTGGGGCCATTGCCCACCGACCTGGGGGCGGGCTACGACCACGTGGTGGCGGCCATCGGCGCGTCCCAGTCGGCCCGCTACGGCGCGGACCTGATCTGCTACATCACCCCGGCCGAGCACCTGGCCCTGCCCAACCTGGCCGACGTGGTGGAGGGAGTCAAGGTGGCCCGCCTGGCGGCCCACATTGGCGACCTGGCCAAATACCCCGAACGGCGGGAGTTGGACACGGCCATGAGCAAGGCCCGCCGCGACCTGGACTGGGAGGCTCAGTTCAAGCTGGCCCTGTTCCCGGACGACGCCCGGCGCATACGCGGGGAGCGCTCGCCCAGCAACATCCACGTATGCACCATGTGCGGGGAGTTCTGCGCCAACAAGGGGGCCAACCAGGCCCTGGGGCACATGCTGGCCGGCAGCCACAAACGCTAGCAATCCTAAGCAGTAAACCATGCCTCCGCGCCGTTGCCTTGACAGGGATGGCCGGGGGTTTTAATATTGCATAACTACGCGGCATTTCTGCCCATCACAGATGGGAGGGCGTATGGCCGGATTCAGGGAAGTCAAGCGAGGGCAAGACCTGTTCGGCCTGGTGCACCGCGAGTTCGGACGGCGGGGCCTATTGGGGCAGGTTGTCCGGGTGCAGGTGTACGGGCACACCTACAGCGCGCGCTGTGACGGGGAGTGCTTCAGCCTCTACCGGATCAACGAGCGCCCCCATGTGCCTCCGGGCATGCCCGGTTGGACCGTATGCCGCGTGGCCCGGGCCGAATGCTTCAGCCTGGACCTGCGTGAGGAGGCCTGCCCCGAGCCCTCCTCTCCCCAAGCCCTGGAAGAGGCCAGGGCCTGGGTGGAGCGCCTTTTGGCCGCTCTGGACAAACCCAGCGTATTCTCGCGAGTGTGAGGAGAGAAGCAAGTGCGCATCTATGTGTCGGGCTCCCTGGCCTATGACCGCATCATGAATTTCGAGGGGCGCTTTTCCGATCACATCCTGCCCGACAAGATCCACGTCTTGAACGTGTGCTTCAACGTCAACGGATTGCAGGAAAAACTGGGCGGCACTGCGGGCAACATCGCCTACGGCCTGTCCCAGTTGGGGGAGCGCCCGGTGCTGTTGGCCTGCCTTGGGCGCGACGGCGGGCGCTACCTGGATTGGCTTGAGAGCCACGGCATCGACGCCAGCCAGGTGCGCCAGGTGGAGGAGGAGTTCACCGCCGGGGCCTTTATCACCACCGACAAGGCCGACAACCAAATCACCGGCTTCAACCCCGGGGCCATGAACCACTCCTGCCGGTGCGAGGTGGAGGAGATCGAGCCCCGGACCTCCTTGGCCATCGTGGCCCCGGGCAACCTGGAGGACATGACGGTATTGCCCTCCCGGTTCCGCCGGCGCGGCGTGCCTTTTATCTTCGATCCCGGCCAGTCGCTCAATATATGGAACGGGCCGGAGTTGGCCAAGGCCATGGCCGGGGCCCGGGTTTTGATATCCAACGACTACGAACTGGAGCTGATCCAGCGCATGACCGGCCTCAAACTCAGCCAACTGCTGGCCAAGGTGGAGGCGGTGATAACCACCAAGGGCGAGGAGGGTTCGGTGCTGTGGCGGGGCCCGGACCGCACCGACATTCCCGCCTGTCCGGCCAGCCAGGTGCTGGACCCCACCGGAGCGGGCGACGCCTACCGGTCGGGGCTGCTCAAGGCCATGGCCATGGGCAAGGACCTGGCCCAGGCCTGCTTGTGGGGCGCGGTGCTGGCCTCGTATGCCGTGGCCTGCTACGGCACCCAGGAGTACCAGGTCGACCAGGCGCAGTTCGTCCAGCGCCTGGAGACGCTGGGTGGGGCTTCGGACGCGGCTTGACATTGGGCAACCGGCGCACAGCATACTTAGGATAGGAAGGAGCCGCCCCGTTGGAAACCCAGCCCGGTGACATCGTATTGGTTTATCATAAAAAGGACCCGGCGGCCTACGCCCGGGTGGAGGAGATACTGGCCGACATGAAGCCCGGCTGGTGGCAAATCCGCCTACTTTTTCTGCACCCGCCCGCCCAGGAGGCCACCTGGATTCTGCGGGAGGAATACATCGACGGCGGCGAGTTCACCATGGGCGGCGAACTCATGCGCCTGGAGCGTCTGGCCCCGCCCCGTCCCAACCGGCCGCCGGCCGATGAGCCCGGGCAAGGCCCAGGCAAGACCGTGCCGGAAGGAGAGGGCGGCGGCAAGGTGGTGAGCCTGTCCCGCCGCAGGCCCGTCCGCTGATCCGGTCAGATCAGAATATGGAGCCATGAGCCCGCAAGCGACACAACAGCGCCCCCATGCCTTGAAGCGCTTCAGGTTCAACCTGGAGTTCCGTCCCCGTTTCGCCGACCTGGACCCCATGGGCCGGGTGAGCAACGCCCGCTTCTTCACCTATTTTGAAGAGGCGCGCATGGCCTACCTGTCCCATCTGGGCCTGTTCGTGCCCGCCGGTTCGGGCCGGTGCCTGCTGGTGCAGCGCGACACCTGCCGCTACCAAATGCCGGTGCAGCACCACCACCTGGTGCGGGTTTTTTTGCGCAGCGCCGACTGGGGCAGGCGCAGTTTCAGCTTCCACTACGTCCTGTGGCTGCCCGAGGAGGATGTCCTGGCCGCCGAGGGAACCACCCGGGTCGCCTGCTTCAATGCGGCCACCGGCCGAGCCTGTGATCTGCCGGAGGAATACATCCAGGCCATGCGGGCCTTTGAGGACGAGGCGGATTCCTAGGGCCGCCACCCACTGCGCGGAGAGCGATTGTGGCGCACCGGCCCTTGCCCCCAAGGGGTTCCTCTGGCAAACTTCTCCATCATGAGCGAAAACGGCATATGGATTTGGCTGGCCTGGTTGGGCCTGGTCCTGGCGGGGCTGGGCGTGGTGGTTCTGGGCCCTCTTCTCCTGGGCCGGCTGCTATGCCCGCGCCTAACCCTGGCCCTGTTCCGCCGCTTTAGTTGGGTCCTCAGCGGCCTTTTGGACCGCATCAGCCCCGGACTGGACCTGCGCCTTTTGGTAAAGGCCGGCAACCGTTACTTCCGCAAGGCCTTCGCGGCCACTCCTTTTTCCCGGCGGGTGCTTTTTTTGCCATTCTGTCTGCGGCCCCTGGACTGCCCCGCCGAGGTGGACCGGGAAAAGGGCCTCTTGTGCATCGGAGGCTGCCCCGGCTGTCAGGTGGGCCAGGTGCGCGCCGAGGCTCTGGCCCTGGGCTACGCCGCCGTGTACGTGGTGCCCAGTTCACGCATTTTGCGGGGCATGGGGCTGTTGCCCAGCGACCAGTTCATCAAGAACAAGATCAAGGCCCACGCCCCCGGGGCGGCGCTGGGGGTTACCTGCCCTTGGCACCTGCGCAACCGCCTGCTGGCCAAGTACACCCTGCGCAACGGCAATTACGCCTCCGTGGCCGGCAAGGAGCCCAAAAACCAAACCGTGGCGCCCCTGCAAGGGGTGCTCATGGACCGGCAGAACTGCCGCCACGGATCGGTTAATTGGGAAAACGTGCGCTTTCGCCTGACCCTGGAACTGGAAACCTCCCGGGGAAATTAAGCTTTACAATCGGGGAAAACAGCTAGGCGGAAGCACCCAAGGCGGCCCGGGCGCCCTGCCTGGCGGCGGCGAATGCGGCGGGGCCCAGGTGCATGCGCCGGGGTCCGCAACGGGGCAGGCCCTGGGCTATCACCTCGCGCAGCTGAAGGCCTTGGGCCAGGACCGTCTCCTTCTGGTCCAGGTAGGTCTGCCAGCGGGCCGCGTCCACCGCCCGGGACTGCACTCGCAGGGGAGCCAGGGTGCGGGCCAGGGTCTGGGCCGAGGTGCGCTCCAGGCTGGAACTGGGCAACACGTGCACCACCAGGCTGGCCGCGCCAAGGTGTTTGGCGCAGGCCAGGAGAGGGGCCTTGTCCACCAGGCCGCCGTCCACCAGGAGGCCGCCGGCGTGGGGCACCGCCGCGAACAGGGCCGGCACCGCCCCGGAGGCCCGCACCGCCTGGGGCAGGGAGCCGCTGGTCAGCACCACCCGGCGGGCGCTTTCCAGGTCCAGGGCGCTCATCAGGCAGGGATGGGGGCAGTCCTCGAAGCGGGTGGCCGGCAGATGCTCGGCCAAAAGGCGCTCATAGGCCTCGCCGGCCAGATAGCCGCTGCGTCCCCGCAGGCCGCCCAATATCCACCGCAAACTGGCCGCCATTGAGGGCGGGTCCCAGAAGTCGCGGCGGCCCAGTTGGCTAAACAACTCCAGCATGCGCCGGGGCGAGGCGCCGCCGGCGGCAAAGGCGGCTACCAGGGCCCCGGAGGAGCTGCCCGCATAGGCGTCCGGGGTCAGACCCATATCGGCCAAACCCTGCAAGAATCCGGCGTGGGCGAAAAACCCAAAAAAACCCGAGGACATTACCGCCACCAGGGGACGGGGCAGGGAGTGGATTTCTGTTTCCATGTCTTGCTTAGTCATGGGCACATCTCTAGACTAGAGCCCATTGACTGTCAACCTAGGTGAGTCGCATGGATGAAAAAATCGCCCAATTGGCCGATCTGGTGAATCAGGGTGGCGGCCTGGTGGTGTTCAGCGGAGCGGGCATGTCCACGGAAAGCGGCATTCCGGATTACCGCTCGCCGGGCGGCATCTGGAGCCGTCACCAGCCGGTGCTCTACCCCGAATTTCTAAACAGCACCGAGGCCCGGATCGACTACTGGCGCTTTTATGAAGAATGGTATCCCGGCTTTACCAAGGCGCATCCCAACCAGGGGCATCTGGCCCTGGGCCGTTTGTGGGAGGCCGGGCTGCTCACCGCGGTGATAACCCAGAACGTGGACGGCCTGCACCAGGCCGGGGGCGTGCCCTCCCGGGCGGTGGTGGAGCTTCACGGCAACGTGTTCAACACCCATTGCCTGGATTGCGGCCGCCACCATGAACCCACCGCCGATGTGCTGGATCGCTTTCGCCGGGGCCGAAAAGATCCCTCCTGCCCCACCTGCGGGGGGAGGCTGAAGCCAGGCACCATATCCTTTGGCCAAGACCTGAACCTGCGCGACCTGGAGTTGGCCCGGCACCTGTGCGGCGAGGCCAAACCCCTGGTGGTGGTGGGCTCCAGCCTGGCGGTGAATCCGGCGGCCGACCTGCCCCGCTACACCCTGAGGCGCAACGGGGAGTTGGTCATCATCAACCGGGACATTACCCACTTGGACCCCAAGGCCCGCCTGATTTTAAGACGGCCCGCCGGCCAGGCCTTGGCCGCCCTGGCCGATGCCATGATAAAAGATTAATAAAAACGATGCAAAAAACTACTTAGTTAATATTTAACATTAACTAACAAGCTTGCCCTGTTCATCCAAGGGCAGGGGGTGGCCCACCCGGTAGGCCTGGGCCTGGCCGGTGGCGATCTTCTTGCCGTCCTCCTGCCACACCCGGGCGTCGTAGAGGGCGGTCTTGCGGGTGGAAGTCACCTCCCGGGCCTCGGCCAAGAGCCGCGCTCCGTCGTCGGCCGGAGCCAGGTAATAGATGTTCAACGACAGGGCCACCGCCACCTGGCCGTGGGCATTGCAGGCCAGCTGAAAGGCCTCGTCCAGCAGAGAGAACACGGCCCCTCCGTGCAGCTTGCCGAAGATGTTTTTCATCTCCGGCCGGAAATTCATGGCCACCCGGGCCCGGCCCGGCTCGATCTCCAGCACTTCGATGCCCAAAAGCTTGGGGTAGGGCTCGTCCTGGCAACGCTTCCAAAGCTTGTCCACCGCCTCTTGGCTCACTCTGTGCCTCCTGGGGCTGGGTAAGAAGATTTCATGCGGTAAAATAGCATATATGCCCTTGGCAAACCCATACCCTGGAGAAGCACCTTGCCTTCCGAGACTCCGGCCCAGCTTGGCCAAGAGATTGAGTTGACCATTGAGGACCTGGCCGCCGGCGGCGACGGTCTGGCCCGGGAGGCTTCGGGCCGGGTGGTTTTCGTGCCCGGCGCCTTGCCCGGGGAAAAAGTGCGGGTCCGGCTCACCCAGGCCAAGCGCGACTTTGCCCGGGCCGAGCTGCTCGGTATCGCGGAGCCTTCTCCCCAGCGGGTGGAGCCGACGTGCCCCCTTTTCGGGCAATGCGGCGGCTGCCAGTTGCAGCATCTGGACTACCCGGCCCAGGTGGAGGCCAAGGCGGCCTGGGTGCAGCGGGCCCTGTCGCGCCTGGGCGAGTTGCCTCCCCTGGTCAAGGTGGCCTCGCCCCAGGTTTGGGGATGGCGGCACCGGGTGCGCCTCACCCTGGGCCAAGAGGGCCTGGGCTTTTTGGCCGAGGGCAGCCGCCAGGTGGTGCCGGTGGGCGAGTGCCCCGTGGCCGCCTCGGAGGTCAACCGCCTCTTGCCCGGCTTGGTCCAGGGCTTGGCCAAGATGGACACCAGCCGCATAGCCTATTTGGAGATCCTGGGCGGCGAGGGCCGCTCCCTGGTCACCCTGGGGCTGGACCCCAAGCGGCCCCTTTCCAATCGCTGGCGGGGCGAGTTGCGCCGCCTGTGCCGCCAGGCCGGGGCCTCGGCCACCCGCCTGGAGCAGGGGGGCCTGGTGGAGCCCTGGGAGCGCCAGCCGGAGTTGGGGGTGGATTACTGGCAGGAGGACGGGCTGACCCTGAGCGCCTATCCCGGCGAGTTCGTGCAGGCCAACTTTGGAGCCAACCGCGAGCTGATACGCCTGGTGCGGACAGCGGCGGCCTCGGCCCCGGCGGGCGCGGTGCTGGAGCTGTACGCCGGGGGAGGCAACTTCACCCTGCCCCTGGCCAAGGACGGCCGGGTGGTGTTGGCAGTGGAGGGCGATCCGGAGAGCCACGCCAGCGCCAAGGCCCAAGCCCAGCGTGAAGGCCTGGCCGGCCGCGTTGAGCTTCGCCAGGCCGAGGTGATCGGCGCGGCCGCCGAGTTGGCCGCCCAGGGGCGCGGCTTCGCCCTGGCCCTGCTGGACCCGCCCCGCACCGGGGCCAAGGAGGTGATGCCCTCCCTGGCCTCCCTGGCTCCGAAGCGAATCGTCTACGTCTCATGTCATCCGGCGGCTCTGGCCCGGGACACGGCCACGCTTCTGGAAAAGGGTTACCACATGCACAGCCTGGCCGTGGTGGACATGTTCCCGCACACCGGACATACGGAGGCCGTACTTGTCCTGGACTGCGCGTAGTCTTTCGGCCCTGTTGCTTTTGCTGGCCTTGCTGGCGCCCGCCGCCCCCGCTGGGGCAGTGGGGCCCTTCAGCCACTTCACCTTTTGCCATGACCTGTGGCCCTCCCTGGCTCCGCGTCTGGGCCACACCCCCGCCCAGCGGGACAGGCTCTGGCCGGTGTTTTTGGCCGGGGCCATAGCCCACGACGCGGGTTATTATCCCGGGGCCCAAAGCTCCCTGGCCTACGCGGTGCATCTGATTGAGCCCTGGCGGCTCACCCAGGCCATGCTGGCCCTGGCCCAGAACCCCGGGGAGTGGGCCTTCGCCCTGGGCTGGCTGTCCCACGCCTTGTTGGACATCCGCACCCACCGCGATTTGGTCAACGCCCATACCCAAGGCCCGTACTCCCAGACCATGCTCAAGCACAAGCAGTTCGAGTGGGGGCTGGACTGCTGGCTGCTGTCGCGGCCCCAGGGTCAGTGGCTGTGGGAAGCCCCTCTGGACTGGCAGCCCGGCCTGGGCCTGTGGCAACGGGCCTTGGCCAAGGTATATGGCCGCCAAGTGGCTCGGGAAGTATTGCACCAGGCCATGCTGGCCCATGAGAAAGAGGTCCGCCGCCTGCCCTACGTGCTCTGGCTATCCGGCCGTTTTGAGCGCCCCGGCCGTTGGCCGGGCAACGCCCTGGGTTGGGTGCTGGGCCGCACCGCCCGGCCCCTGTACGTGGCCTGGCTGGGTTGGCGCGGCAAGGACCTGGACGCGCGCGGGGTGCTCACCGCCCGCTGGCCCTTGCCCCAGGATCAGGCCGGCCTGCTCTCGGCCATGGAACTCACCCGCCGGGATTTGGACCAAGCCCTGGCCGGGGACACCTGGCCCCAAGGCACCTTGGACGCCGACCCCCTGTGCGAGGCGGGCGACTGCCAGGCGGTGAAGGACGCCCGGCGCTGGCTGGAGTCCCTGCCGCTAGCGCCCTAAGCCTTTCTGAAACATCCAGGCCTAGCCTGCCTTGTGGCCCCTTGGGGCGTGTGTTACTTTGGGAAGGGTGGGCCCCCTCGTCTTGGGGGCCCGGTGCGTTGACGGGAGCGGCAAGGTGGAGCCTCTGGAACTTTTCACACGGCGCGAAATCCTCACGGTCAGCGAGTTGGTGGGACGCCTCAAGCGCCTGACCGAGGAGACCTTCGACTTCGTGTGGGTGGAGGGCGAGATCAGCGGCCTGCGCACCCCTCCCAGCGGCCACGTCTATTTCGCCCTAAAAGACCGGGACGCCACCCTGCGGGCGGTGCTGTTCAAGCATCAGGCCTCTTTGTTGCGCTTCGCCCTGGAGGAGGGCTTGCAGGTGCTTTGCCAGGGGCGGGTGAGCGTGTACCAGGCCCGGGGCGAGGTGCAACTGGTGGTGGACGCGGTGGAGCCCCGGGGAGCCGGTGCACTGGCCCTGGCCTTTGATCAGCTGCGCAAGCGTTTGGCCGCCGAGGGGCTCTTCGACGAAGAGCGCAAGCAAGAGCTGCCCGAGGTGCCCGCCCGGGTGGCGGTGGTCACCAGCCCCACCGGCGCGGCCATCCGCGACTTCCTCAACGTGCTGCACCGGCGGGACCAGAACGTGGCCGTGGCCGTGTATCCCGTGCGGGTGCAGGGCAATGACGCCGCGCCCCAGATGATTCAGGCCCTGGAGGATTTGGCCGCCTGGGGCTGGCCCCAGGTTATCGTGCTCACCCGGGGGGGCGGTTCGCCGGAGGACCTGTGGTCCTTCAATGACGAGGGTCTGGCCCGGGCCATCGCCGCCTGCCCCATACCCGTGGTGTCGGCGGTGGGCCACGAGGTCGACGTGAGCATCAGCGACCTGGTGGCCGACCTGCGCGCGCCCACCCCCTCGGCGGCGGCCGAGCTTTTGGTGGCCAACCGGGACGATCTCACCAGGCGGCTGAGAGCCTTGTCCGGGCGTTTGGGCCGCTCCGGAGCCCGGCTGGTCAGCGCCCGCCGGGCCGGGGTCGAGTCCCTGGCCCGCGCCCTGGGCGACCCCCGCCGCCGCCTGGCCGACAAGCGCCTGAGGGTGGACGATCTGCTCTCCCGGGCGGGCCATGCAACTGAAAGCGGCCTGCACCGCCGGGCCCGCCTGGTGGGCCGGCTGCGGGAGCGAGCCCTGACCGCCAGGCCGGAGCGCCGTCTGGCCTTGGCCGCTGGGCGGCAACGTGAGCTGGCCCGCCGCCTGGCCCAGGCCGGGGCCGCAGGCATAACCCAGCGGCGCTCCAAGGTGGCGACCCTGGAGTCACGCCTTCGGGCCTTGAGCCCCTTGGCAGTCTTGGGCCGGGGCTACGCCCTGGTCAGCGACGCTCAGGGCCAGGTGCTTCGCCGGGCGGGGGACGCAAGGCCGGGGCAGGACATACGGGTGCGCCTGGCCCAGGGCGGCCTACGGGCACGGGTGGAGGAGGTGGATTCGTGAGGCGCCGCTGCTTGGGCTGGTTCTGCGCCCTATTCTTGTTGAGCCTGGCCATGCCCGCCTGGGCGGCCAGCTTGCAGGTGGAGCCAAAGCGTCTGGCCCTGGGCCAGCCGGCCCTGGTCCGGCTTTGCCTGGAGGGTAAGCCGGAGCGGGTGCGGGCCGAACTCAACGGCCGGGAAACCGCCTTGCAGCAAGGCAGGGACGGCTGCTGGTACGGGGCGGTGGCCCCGGACCTGCAAGACAAGACCGGCCGGGCACTGGTGCGGGCCATTGCCGGCGGCAAGCAGGTGGCCGCAGCCCGCATCGAGCTGTATCTTCGGGACCGGGGAGCCCGCAAGCTCAAGGTAGACCCCAAGTACCTGACCCTAAGCCCCGAAGCCCTGAAGCGCTACCGCCGGGACCGGGAACTCATGCAAAAGGTATTCGGCTCCTTCACCCCCCAGAGTGAGTGGCGCGGCGGCTTCATGCTGCCCCTGGACAGCGCGGTGGTCAGCGTGTTCGGGCGGCGCAGCTTTGTAAACGGGGTGGAGCGCAGCCCCCACGGCGGGGTGGACCTGCGCGGGGCCACCGGCACCCCGGTTCCAGCGGCGGCCGACGGAACCGTGGCCCTGGTGATCGACGCCTACTTTAGCGGCAACACCGTGCTCATCAACCACGGCCAGGGCCTGGTTTCCCGCTACCTGCATCTGTCGCAAGCACTGGTCAAGCCAGGGCAAAAGGTGAAAAAGGGCGAGATTATAGGTAAAGTAGGGGCAACCGGCCGGGTTACCGGCCCTCATCTGGATTTCGGGGTCAAACTGGCCGGAGCGCGGGTGGACCCCCAGGATTGGGTGGCCCTGAGCCAGGTATTAGCCCAGCGCTTGGGAGAGTGAGCATGGCCAAAGCCAAAAAAGAACCCGGCTTCGAGGATTCCCTGCGGCGCCTGGAAGAGATCGTGGAGCGCCTGGAGGACGACGACCTGGAGTTGGAGCAGTCCCTGGGCCTGTTCGAGGAAGGGGTCAAGCTGGCCGCCGCCTGCAACCAGCGCCTGGACGAGGCCGAGAAAAAGGTTGCTCTTTTGCTTAAAGACAGCGAGGGAACCCTGGTGGAGGCCCCCTTTGACCAGGACGAGGAGGAGTAGGGCTTGGATCTCAAGGCCTATCTGAGCCAGCGGCGGGAGATGGTGGACGCGGCCCTGGAGCGCCTGCTGCCTGCCGAGGAGGCGGGCGGAACCATCCTGGAGGCCATGCGCTACAGCCTTTTCGCCGGGGGCAAGCGGCTGCGACCCATACTGTGCCTGGCGGGGGCCGAGGCGGTGGGCGGCAGCGCCGAGACGGTAATGTTTTGCGCCTGCGCCCTGGAGATGGTGCATACCTACTCCTTGGTGCACGACGACCTGCCGGCCATGGATGACGATGATTTTCGCCGGGGCGTGCCCACCAGCCACATGGTCTATGGCGATGGCATGGCCGTGCTGGCCGGCGACGGCCTCTTGACCCAGGCCATGATCCTCTTGAGCGACCCCCAACAGACCGCCGGCCTGGAGCCGCGCCGGGTGCTGGAGGCCGGCCAGGTGGTGATGAAAGCCGCCGGCTATTTGGGCATGGTGGGGGGCCAGGCGGTGGACCTGGCCAGCGAAAACCTCCAGCCCGACCTGGCCACGGTCCAATACATGCATGCCATGAAGACCGGAGCCCTCATCACCGCCTCGGTTCAGTCCGGGGCCATCCTGGCCGGGGGTACGCCCGAGCAGGTGACCCAGTTGGTGCGCTACGGACGGCGCATCGGTTTGGCCTTCCAGATCGCCGACGATCTGTTGGACCTGGAAGGCGACTTTGACGCCCTGGGCAAGAAGGTGGGCGCGGATCAGGCCCGGGGCAAGATGACCTACCCCGCAGTGGTGGGAGCCGCCCAGGCCCGAAGCATGGGCCAGGACATGGTGGACCACGCCGCGGCCATTGCCGATGAAATGGGTCCCCAGGCCGCTCCCCTGGCCGAGTTGGCCCGTTACATCATGGCCCGCACCCACTGAGGATAATTAATCGTGTGCGCCGCTAAACAGCCGCCCGTCCCCCTTCTGGAGCAGATCGACTCGCCGGCCGACCTGAAGTACCTGAATCTGCGTCAGTTGGAGAGCCTGGCCGGAGAGCTGCGCCAAGCCATCATCAGCACGGTGGAAAAGATCGGCGGCCACCTGGCCCCCAGCCTGGGGGTGGTGGAGCTCACCCTGGCCCTGCACTACGTATTTGACGCGCCCCAGGACAAGATAGTGTGGGACGTGGGCCACCAAACCTATGCCCACAAGCTACTCACCGGCCGGCGCAAGCAGTTCGGCACCCTGCGCCAGTTGGGCGGGTTGTCCGGTTTTCCCAAGCGGGCCGAGAGCCCCTACGACGCATTTGACACCGGCCATTCCTCCACCAGCATCTCCGCCGCCCTGGGCATGGCCGTGGGCGAGCGCCTGAAAGAGGGCGGGGGCCGGGTGGTGGCGGTGATCGGCGATGGATCGCTCACTGCGGGCATGGCCTTCGAAGGCCTGAACCAGGCCGGCGGCCTGGACGAAGACCTCATCGTGGTTTTCAACGACAACGGCATGTCAATCGCCCCCAACGTGGGCGCGTTGAGCAAGTTCATGTCCCGGGCCCTGTCGGGCAAGGCCTACCAGAACTTCCGCAAGGCCATGGAGCGCCGCCTCAAGGCCATGGGGTCCCTTGGCGAAGAGTTGTTGGACATCGCCCGGCGCTCGGAGGAGTCCTTCAAGGCCTTCTACACCCCGGGCATGCTCTTCGAGGCCTTCAAGTTCAACTACGTGGGGCCCATCGACGGCCATAACATCGAGCGGCTCATCGAGACCCTCAAGAACGTCAAGCCCCTGCAGGGCCCCCAGTTGGTCCACGTAATCACCACCAAGGGCAGGGGCTACGCCCCGGCGGAGGAGAATCCCTCCCACTACCATGGGGTGGGGGCCAAGCCTCCCCGGCGGGACCCGGGAGCCCCCCCGCCGCCGCAGAGCTACACCGAAGTTTTCGGCCATACCATGGTGGAGTTGGCCCGCCGGCGGCCGGAGATCATAGCCATCACTGCGGCCATGCCCGAAGGCACCGGCCTGACCCCCTTTGCCGAGGAGTTCCCCGAGCGCTTCGTGGACGTGGGCATCGCCGAGCAGCACGCGGTGACCTTTGCCGGCGGCTTGGCCGTGCAGGGTTTCCATCCGGTGGTGGCCATCTACTCCACCTTCATGCAGCGGGCCTTTGACCAGATCGTGCATGACGTGTGCCTCACCAACCTGCCGGTGGTGTTGGCCATGGACCGGGGAGGCATCGTGGGCGAGGACGGAGCCACCCATCAGGGCCTGCTGGATTTGTCCTTCCTGCGCTGCGTGCCCAACCTGGCCTTGATGAGCCCGGCCGACGAAGACGAGCTGCGGCACATGCTCTTCACCGCCTTGGAGCACGACGGCCCGGTGGCCTTGCGCTATCCCCGGGGCAAGGGGCTGGGAGTGCCTTTGGATGGTCCCCTGCATACCCTGCCTTGGGGCAAGGGCGAGCTGCGCCGCCCGGGCAAGGACGTGGCCATCATCGGCATCGGGGTGGGCGTGGCCGTGGCTTCCCGGGCGGCCCAGGAGCTGGCCGCCCAAGGCATTGATGCGGCGGTGGTCAACGCCCGCTTTGCCAAGCCACTGGACGAGGAACTCATCTGCGATCTGGCCCAGGGCTGCGGCCGGGTGGTCACCGTTGAGGAAAACGAGGCCGCCGGCGGCTTTGGTTCGGCGGTGCTGGAGCTTCTGGCCCGGCGGGGCCTTTTCGGGATCAAGGTCAAGGTGGTGGCCCTGGCCGACACCTTCGTGGAGCACGGCAGCCAGGCCGAACTGCGCCGCCTCTACGGGGTGGACGCCTCGGCGGTGGCCGCCGCCGCCCGCGAATTGATGGGCTAGGCCGTGGCCAAGCCCTCGTGTTTCGTGCTGGGTGTGCGGCTTCAACAACTAAACGAGCCTTTATGTGATCGTCATGGAAAAGGCATTAGTTATGCGCAGGGTTCGTTTGTTTCTGGGCCCGGCACAGTCAGCCGCCGGCAGACAAGGCGTCTGGCCAGCGAGGGCCGAGGGCGTAGCCAGAGCTACGTCGAGGCGCGAGCGCAGCCAGCAACACAGCATGCCGGTGACTGACGTGGCCGGACGCACGGCCAGCATGAAACATGCGGGCTAAGGGCCAGCGTCTGGACCAGGTTCTGGTGGCCCGGGGCCTGGCCCCCAGCCGCAGCCGGGCTCAGGCCCTTGTCCTGGCCGGCCTGGTCAAGGTGGACGGCCTTCCGGCCGCCAAGGCGGGGCAACTTATTCCAGAACAAGCTCAGGTGGAGGTCAGCGGCCCGGAACACCCCTATGTGTCCCGGGGAGGGGTCAAACTGGCCGGGGCCCTGGATCACTTCGGAATGGACGTGGCGGGCCTGAGCTGCCTGGATGTGGGGGTCAGCACCGGGGGTTTCACTGATTGCCTGCTGCAGCGGGGGGCGTCGGCCGTGACCTGCGTGGACGTGGGCTACGGCCAGTTGGCCTGGAAGCTCCGGCAAGACCCCCGGGTCACATTGTTCGAGCGCACCAACGCGCGCAACCTTCCGCCGGAGACGGCTCCAGGGCCCTTTGGGCTTATCGTGGTGGATGTCTCCTTTATCAGCCTGACCCTGGTGCTGCCCGCCCTGGTTCCCCGTTTGGCTTCGGGAGGCTGGCTCTTGCCCATGGTCAAGCCCCAGTTCGAGGCGGGGCGCGAGGCGGTGGGAGCCGGGGGGGTGGTGCGCGACCCGGCCCTGCGCCAGGCGGCGGTGGACAAGGTGGCTCGGTGCCTGGGCGATCTGGGCCTGGCGGTGCTTGGCAGCAGCGCCAGCCCCATCCTGGGACCCAAGGGCAACCAGGAGTTTTTTTTGCTGGCCCGCAAGGGGGACGCGCCCGGGTCCGGGGCCTAAACGGTTTACGCCACGCGCCGGGCGCATTAGAATTGAAATCCTGACCGGATGAGGTGTAGGGGCTTGGCCGCTCCGCGCCCCGTCCGGCGAATTAATATCAAAACAACTCCAGTCTGGAGCGGTCATGGCCAAGTTGACCAAAAAGAAATTCAAGGAACTGAGCGAGAAGCTCTCCATCTCCAAAAAGAGCGTGTGGGACCAGGCCGAGCCGGCCCAGCGCAAGCAGATAATGGAGCTTGGCGAGCGCTACAAGGAATTTTTGGACCAGGCCAAGACCGAGCGCATGGCCGTGGACACCATAATTGCCCGGGCCAAGGCCAAGGGCTTCAAGGCCTACAAGCCCGGCGGCAACGCCAAGCGGGTCTACTTCAACTACAAGGGCAAGGTGGTCGCCTTGGCGGTGTTGGGGCGGCGCTCTCCGGCCCAAGGCATGCGCCTCATCGGGGCCCATATCGACGCCCCCCGCCTGGACCTGAAGATGATGCCCCTGTACGAGGACCAGGAAATGGTATTCCTCAAGACCCACTACTATGGGGGCATCAAGAAATACCAGTGGCTGTCGCGGCCCCTGGCCATCCACGGGGTGGTATGCACCAGCGGCGGCAAGAATGTGGAGATACATCTGGGCGACGAGGCAGACGACCCGGTTTTCACGGTGCTGGACCTTTTGCCCCACCTGAGCCGGCGCGGCCAGGAGCAGAAAAAGTTGAGCGACGCCGTGGAAGCTGAACGCATGAACCTGCTCATCGGGGCCACGCCCCTGGACGCCGAGGGAGGCAAGGACAAAGCCAAGCTGGCCGTGCTCCAGCTGCTCAACGAACGTTACGGCATCACCGAGGCGGACCTCATCAGCGCCGAGTTGGAACTGGTGCCCGCGGGAAAGGCCCGCGACGTGGGGCTGGACCGGGCCTTGGTGGGTGGATACGGCCAGGACGACCGCTCCAGCACCTTTGCCGCTTTGGATGCCATTCTGGAGATTAAAGCCCCGGCCATAACCTCGGTGGCCCTGTTCCTGGACAAGGAAGAGATCGGCTCCGAGGGGGCCACGGGAGCCCAGAGCCGCTTTTTGGAGCACCTGACCGCCTCTTTGCTGGAGGCCGCCGGTGAGAGCGCCTCCTACCGCCAGGTGCTGGGCTCCCTGGCCTTGAGCCAGATGCTCAGTGCCGATGTCAACGCGGCCTTTGACCCCGACTACCCCGAGGTGCACGAAAAGCGCAACGCCGCCTATCTGGGCTACGGGGTGTGCCTGACCAAGTACACCGGCCACGGCGGCAAATACGGGGCCAGCGACGCCGACGCCGAATACGTGGCCTGGCTGCGCAAGGTGTGGGACGACGCCGGGGTGGTTTGGCAGGCGGCGGGCATGGGCAAGATCGACGAAGGCGGCGGCGGCACCATCGCCAAGCACATGGCCGTTTACGGCATGGACATCATCGACGTGGGGCCGGCCATGCTGGCCATGCACTCGCCTTTTGAGATCAGCGCCAAGGCCGACATCTACAGCTCCCTCATGGCCTACCAGGCCTTTTACCAGGCCCCGGACATGAAAGGCGGCAAGGGGCGCATGCCATGACCGGGCCCATCGGCATATTCACCCACCGCTGCCCCCAGTGCGGGCAGCCGGTGGAACAGGAGGGGCCCTGCCCCATGTGCCGCCAGGGACAGGAGGGCGGCCAGGGCCGGACCCAGTGGCAGGACTGCACCCCGGCCATGCCCGACTGCGACTGCCCCATCATCGGCTATGCCAAGTTTCATCTTCCCGGTTGCAAGTACTTCTAGGAGAACAACTTGACAGCTTTGCCCGACCCGGCCAGCCTGGGGGCCTGGGGCCTTTGGTTCACCTCTTTTGTCATCGGGCTCTCCGGGGCGGTGATGCCGGGCCCGGTTTTGGCGGTGACCGTGAGCCACGTCGCCCGCCAAGGGGTGATTGCCGGCCCCCTGGTGGTGCTGGGTCACGCCATTTTGGAGGCGGCGTTGCTGGTGGCCCTGGTCCTGGGCCTGGGGCCGCTGCTCATCCGGTCCGGAGTGGCCGGGGTTGTCGGCGGGGTGGGGGCGTTGATCCTGGTGTGGCTGGCCTGGGGCATGTTCCGATCGCTGCCCCGCCTCACCCTGTCCGTGGAGCCGGGCGCCGCCCGCAAGGCGGGCCCGGTGCGCGACGGCATCCTGCTAAGTTTGGCCAACCCCTTCTGGACCCTGTGGTGGGCCACGGTGGGCTTGTCCCTGACCGCCATGGCCCTGGAAACCCCCCTGGGCTGGTGGGGCCTGGTAATCTTCTATTTCGGGCACATCAGCGCGGATTTTATCTGGTATCTGTTGGTGGCCCTGTTGGTGGCCAAGGGCAGGCGCTTCATAAACGACACCGCCTACCGCTGGCTAGTGGGGGTGTGCGCCGGATTTCTGGTTTTCTTCGCCTTATATTTTGGCCGTTTCGCTTGGGAGGAGCTGGGCAAGGCGCTGGGATGAAAGACAGTCAAAGGGCATGACTAAGCGGCCGCCCCAAGCGGGAGCGGCCGCTGAATCGTGTTCGAGCTGACCCTTAGCCGCGAGGGGTGCGGGTGCGGGCCCTGGCTATCTGGCGGCGCAGGCGGCGGCGCGCCTGACGCTCTTTGCGGCGGCGCATATCCGAGGGCTTTTCGTGCCAGCGTTTTTCCTTCAGCTGACGGAACACGCCCTCCTTGGTAAGCTTGCGCTTTAGAACCTTGATGGCCTTCTCGACATTGTTGTCCACTACATGGACTTGCACAGTAATCACCACCTTCTATAACATTAATTTTACCCTAAGCTTCCCACATCCTTTGACGGAAGCAGTTGGTAAATATAGCCAAACAGCCGGGCGCTGTAAAGGGTATAATTTGAAAATGAGCATATTTCCATGAATAATCCGAGCACGGGGTTTGTCCTGGCCCTGGGGGGCGGCGGGGCCCGGGGTTTCGCCCACGTGGGAATTTTTCAGGTCCTGCAGGCCCGGGGGCTGCCGGTCAAAGGCGTCGTGGGCACCAGCGCCGGGGCCTTGGCCGGGGCGGGCTTTGCCCTGGGCTACACCTCCGATCAGATGCGCCAACGGGTCATTGAATTCGCCCACAGCCCTCTGGCCAGCCATCCCCGCCTCAAGGCCATGCGCGGCGGCGGGGCCGAGGCCTGCCTGGGACTGACCGACCGGGTCACCCGATTGTTTTGCCAGGGGCTTTTGGTAAAGTCCTTTTTATTGGACGACTCCCTGTTGGGCACGGACTTCTTCCACGAAATGGTGAGCTTTTTTTTGCCTCCGGTGCGTCTGGAGGACGCCCTGATTCCCTTTGCCGCCGTGGCCACGGACGTAAAAACCGGCCAGATGGTGGTGTTGGATAGGGGCGACCTGCGGCGGGCGGTGCATGCCAGCTGCGCGGTGCCCGGGGTGGTCGCGCCGGTGGAGATAAACGGCCGCTATTTGATGGACGGCGGGGCCACCTGCCTGGTCCCTACCCCTGTCGCCCGCGGCCTGGCCTCGGGGCCGGTGCTGGCGGTCAACGTGGACCGGGATATCGGTGCCAAGAATCTGCCGGGGCAGTCCCTGGAGTATTATATGAGGGCCACGGAGATTCAGGGTTATCATCTGGCCCAAATGCTCTGCGATTTGGCCGACATGGTCCTGCGCCCCGCCCTGGGGGACGTGCACTGGGCTGATTTCAGCCGGGCCGCCTGGATCATGGACCAGGGGGCCAAGGCCGCCGAGGATGCTTGGAAGCAGATGGAGGCCCTTATCCGGCCAGCGGGCCCCTGGTGGCGCCGGGCCTTGCGGGGCGGGATGGGGAGTTCATCTTGAGCCTGTTTGAAGAGCCCAGTGAGGCGCGGCCTTCGGCCATGGCCGTACCCCTGGCCGAGCGCCTGCGCCCCAGGGACTTGGAGGAGTTTTCCGGCCAGGAGCACTTGCTGGCCCCGGGCAAGCCCCTGGAAAAGCTCATGGGGCCGGGGCTCTCGGCTTCCTTGATCTTCTGGGGGCCGCCGGGAACGGGCAAGACCACCTTGGCCCGCATCCTGGCCCGCTCATGGGACTACCGCTTCGTGGAGTTCTCGGCGGTGCTTTCCGGGGTGGCCGAGGTGCGCCGGGTGGTGGCCGAGGCCCGTTCCATACTAAAGAGCGGCAGGCGCACCGTGCTGTTCGTGGACGAGATCCACCGCTTCAACAAGGCCCAGCAGGACGCCTTTTTGCCCCATGTGGAGTCCGGGGTCATCGCCCTGTTGGGAGCCACCACCGAAAACCCCAGCTTCGAAATCATTCCGGCCCTGCTCTCCCGGCTCAGGGTTTTGGTGCTTCATCCCCTGGGGCCCCGGGAATTGCGCCCCATATTGGAGCGGGCCCTGGGCGATCCGGAGCGGGGGCTGGGGGGCTTGGGGGTGGAGCTGACCCCCGAGGCGGCCGATCACCTGATCAACGCCGCCTTTGGCGACGCCCGCCGCCTGTTGGTGGCATTGGAGGTGGCCGCGGCGGCTGCCCCCCTGGGCAAGGGCGGGGGCAAGCTCATCGACCTGACCCAGGCCGAGGAGGCGGTGGGCAAAAAGGCCCTGCGCTACGACAAGGCCGGGGAGGAGCACTACAATCTCATCAGCGCTCTGCACAAATCCATGCGGGGGTCAGACCCCGATGCGGCCCTCTACTGGCTGGCCCGAATGCTGGCAGCGGGCGAGGATCCCCACTACATCCTGCGGCGCATGACCAATTTTGCTTGCGAGGATGTAGGATTGGCCGACCCCTATGCCCTAAACCAAGTCATGGCCGCCCTCAGGGCCTACGATCTCATGGGCTCGCCCGAGGGAGAGTTGCCCATTGCCCAGGCGGTGGTCTACCTGGCTTTGGCCCCCAAGACCAATGCGGTGTACCAAGCCTTTGCGGCGGCCAAGGCCGATGCCATGGAACTAGGCCCCCTGGAGGTGCCCCTGTACATTCGCAACCCATCCACCAAACTCATGAAGGGTCTGGGTTACGGCAAGGACTACCAGTACCCTCACGATTTCACAGACGCGGTGGTGGCCCAGGAGTTCATGCCCGAACCCCTCACGGGCCGGCGCTATTACCGGCCGAGCCAGCGGGGCAGGGAGAAATTTTTAGCTGATCGTTTGGAAAAGCTCAGGCAGGCCAAGTCCCGCCTGGCCAAGGACAAAGAAAAAGGCCAGTCTACCTGACCAGCCTAAGCTTGGGGCGTCCAGCAATCTGGGGGCAGTTTTTCTGGGCATTTTTGCTGGCCATGGAGCACTTGAAGCGCACCGCGTTGATCAGGAAAAAAGTGACAACCGAACGCTCCCATTCCAGGGAGTTGTCGCAGTTTTCCATGCGGTGTTGCATTTCGGGCAGAAGTTCGTTGAGTTCGTTGGCGTCCAGATCCAATATCTGATCCGCCAGATGATCCAGCATCTCCCGCACGCTTACCTCCATGGTAAGATAAACTCTACGGACGTTAACGGCTAAATGAATTAATTCTCATTTTAATAACCCGTTTGAGATTTTTTGTCAAATTTATTGAGGCATCCTTGGCCTTGAGACGGCCAGGCCAGCAACGTATAATCACTTCGGCTAGTAATTCAGATATGAACGGCTACGAGCCCGCTGCGGCGACCAAGGGGTACGGGCTTGAAAGGGTAAACGATCATGGCCAAACGTGGGGTGAAACTCGATTACGCCTACTGCCTGGAAGAGGTTATCGGGGCACAGGGCCTTAGCGCCCAGGATATCAGCGGCCTTGCTCCCCAGGTGGCGCGGGCGCACCAACGCCTGGGCGAGCAGCACCAGGGCGGCGAATTGGGGTTCATGGATCTGCCCGGTCAGTCCTCGGAGTTGCTGGATGCGATACTGGAGCAAGCGGCCCGCCTGAGTTCCATAGCCGACGATCTGGTGGTGCTGGGCATCGGGGGCAGCGCCCTGGGAGCCACCGCCGTGGACATGGCCCTAAAGGGCGCCCTGCGCTACGCCCAGCCGGCCGGGCCCGAGGGCATGCGCCTGTTCGTGGCCGACAACAGCGACCCCCGCTTTTTCGGGGCCATGCTGGACAGGGTGGATTTGGAGCGCACCGCCTTCGCGGTCATCAGCAAGAGCGGCTCCACCGCCGAGACCATGAGCCAGTTCCTGGTGGTCAAGGAACTCCTGGAACGCCGTCTGGGCAAGAAAGAGGCCTTGCGGCGTCTAGTGTTCATCACCGACCCGGAAAAGGGCAACCTCCGGCTGATCGCCAAGGACGAGCCGGTGGCCATTTTCGGCGTGCCGCCCAACGTGGGTGGGCGCTACTCGGTGCTCAGTCCGGTGGGCCTGTTGCCCCTGGCCTGCGCCGGGCACGACGTGCAGGCGCTTCTGGAGGGCGCGGCGGCCATGGCCGAGGCCTGCAAATCTCCCGAGCTAACCAAGAATCCGGCCTATCTGCTGGCCGCCCTCAACGTTGGCTTCTACCGCAGGGGCCGCAACATTTTGGTCATGATGCCCTACGCCACCGACCTGTTCGGTCTGGCCCAATGGTTCGCCCAGCTGTGGGCCGAGTCCCTGGGCAAGGCCCAGGCCCTGGACGGCTCCACGGTCAATGTGGGCCAGACCCCGGTGGCGGCCATGGGAGCCACGGATCAGCACAGCCAGCTCCAACTTTACATGGAGGGGCCTCAGGACAAGTTGATCATGTTCCTCACCCTGGGTAACTATGGCCGCGACCTGTCCATACCCGACCTTTATCCCCGCATCGACGCCTTGTCATATCTGGGTGGGCGCTCCCTGGCCGAACTGGTCCAGGCGGAGGCTCGGGCCACCACCGCCGCCCTGGCCAGCCAAGGGCGGCCGAGCTACAGCCTGCGCCTGCCGGGCATAAGCCCCGAGGTCCTGGGCGAGGTAATCTATCTATTGGAACTGGCCACGGTCATGGCCGGGGGCCTTTTGAAAATTAACCCCCTGGATCAGCCCGGGGTGGAGCTTAGTAAAAAGCTCTCTTACGGCCTCATGGGGCGCAAGGGCTTTGAACAAGAGGCAAAGCAGATGGAAGCTCTGGACGCGGGCGACAACTATCTGGTTTAGGAGAACGGCTTGAGCCCATACGCTGCCGCCGCGCTGCCCCCACCCGGGGAATTCAGCCAGAGCGAGGCTGCCAAGCCTTTCAAGCTGGTCAAGTATTTCTCGGTGACCAGCTTGATCATCATTTTGTTGTTCAGCCTGCTCATCTCCACTGCGGTGAGCCGGCGGGCTTCGGAGTTGTTTCTCAGCAAGCGCGAGCAGTACGCCCTGCTGCTGGCCGACAACCTCAACCACCAGGTGATGACCCGCTTCGTGGTGCCCACCATCACCGATCATGGCGGCATCAACGTGGGCCAGCCCGAGCAGTTCAAGCTCTTGGACGCGGTGGTCAAGAACACCATTCACTCCCTGCATGTGCTCAAGGTCAACATCCTGGACCTGGAAGGCAACATCATCTACAGCACCCAGTCCGACTACATCGGGCGGGTGGGCGATGAAAGCGAGGCCTTCCAAAGCGCCATATCTGGCAAGCCGGTCAGCATCATCGAGCCGCCGCCGGACTTTTTTCAGGCCGGCGGGGAGCAGCGGGTGCTCAAGACCTTTATCCCCATGCGCGACGAGCGCCGCCGCACCGCCGAGTTGGGCCCTGCCCGGGCGGTTTTCGAAATAACCCTGGACCTCTCCCAAGACTTCAGGGAGGCGCGGCTCAACCAGCTTTTGATCCTAACCACCATGCTGGTGATGATGGCCTTGCTGTTCGTGATTCTGCGCTCCATAGTCATCCGGGGCCAGCGCATCATGGGCCGCAGGGCCGCCCTGCAGACCCGCCTGGAGGAGCAGCTTAATCAGGCCGAGCGCCTGGCCTCCCTGGGGCGCATGGTGGCTGGCGTGGCCCACGAGATAAGAAACCCCCTGGGCATCGTGCGCTCCACCGCCGAGCTGCTGGGCAGCCGGGTGGACGAAAGCAACAAACCCCTGGCCGGGGTCATCGTGGAGGAGAGCACCCGGCTCAACCAGATAGTCACCGAATTTTTGGATTTCGCCCGTCCCCAAAAGCCGGGCCTGGAGGCGCTGAACATCGAAGAGGTCTTGGAGCGCAACCTGCGGTTTTTGGGCCTTGAAGCCCAGCGCCTGAACGTGGTTATCGAAAGGCGCTACCAGCGTCCGCCAGCCCTGGTGTGGGGGGACCAAGATCTGCTCTACCGGGCCTTCCTCAACATCTTCAATAACGCCTTGCAGGCCATGGAACTCGGCGGGGTGTTGGGGGTGGCCACCGAAAAAATCGAACGAGGCGGCCGGGCCTATGTGCAAGTGTCGGTCAGCGACACCGGCCCGGGCTTCGACCTCGATGCCAAGGGCAGCCTGCTGGACCCGTTTTTCACCACCAAGGAAAAAGGCACCGGGTTGGGGCTGTCCATCGTAAGCAACATAGTGGCCAGCCATCAGGGCCTAGTGGAGTTGGACAACGCCTCCGGGGGCGGAGCCCGGGTGACGGTGCTGTTGCCCCAGGCCGGGGGCCAATGAAAAATTCAAAGAGGCTAACGGCGTGGAACGCATCCTCATAGTCGATGACGAAAAAAACTACCTCGTGGTGCTCCAGGCTCTTTTAGCCGACAGCGGCTACGAGGTGCTTACCGCCCAGACCGGGCCCCAGGCCTTGGCCCTGGCCGCCGAGGAAGAGCCGGACCTGGTCATCACCGACATGCGCATGCCCCAGATGACGGGCCTGGACCTCATCGGGCGCCTCAAGACTCGTTTCAGCGAAATGCCCATGATAGTCATGACCGCCTACGGCACCGTGGAGAACGCGGTGGAGGCCATGAAGGCCGGGGCCACCGACTACATCAGCAAGCCTTTCGAGAACACCGAGTTGCTGCTCACGGTGCAAAAGGCCCTGAAGGTGCGCCGCCTGCTTTTCCAGAACCGCCTGCTCAAGGAAGAGTTGAAGGGTTATGGCGAGATCATCGGCGACAGCATGGCCATGCGCCAGGTATACGCCCTCATAGACAAGGTGGCCGCCACCAAGGCCACGGTGCTTTTGACCGGTGAGAGCGGCACGGGCAAGGAGCTTATCGCCCGGGCCATTCATGTCCGTTCGCCCAGGAGCGACGAGCCCTTCGTGGCCGTCAACTGCATGGCCCTCACCGAGACCCTTTTGGAGAGCGAGCTGTTTGGTCACGAAAAAGGGGCGTTCACCGGAGCCACCAGCCGGCGGAAAGGCCGTTTTGAGCTGGCCCACGGGGGCACCCTGTTCCTGGACGAGGTGGGCGAGATGAGCCCATCCTTGCAGGTAAAGCTTTTACGGGTGCTGCAAGAGCGTTCCTTTGAGCGGGTGGGGGGAAACCAGGCCCTCAGCGTGGACGTGCGCATCGTGGCCGCAACCAACCGCGACCTGACCCAGGCGGTGGAGGCCGGCCAGTTCCGCGAGGACCTGTTTTACCGCCTGAACGTGGTGCGCATCGACGTGCCGCCTCTTGTCCAGCGGCGGGAGGATTTGCCAGCCCTGGTGGCTCATTTTGTCAACAAATACGCCGCCGAGGTGGGCCGCCCCGCGCCCAAGGTGGACAAACAGGCCATGGAGCTGATTTACAGCCACTCCTGGCCGGGCAATGTGCGCGAACTGGAAAACGCCATCGAGCGGGCGGTGATTTTGGCCGGAGAAAGCATCACCCCCGGAGACCTGCCTTTGGAGATTAGGCCCGGGCAGGCCGCCGCCGCCACGGAGTTGCCCCAGGATATGAGCCTGAACGAGGCGGTGGATGATCTGGAGCGGCGCATGATCCTAAGGGCCCTGTCCGAGGCCGGCGGGGTGGCGGCCCACGCCGCCGAGGCCCTGGGGCTCACCAAGTCCAATTTGGCTTATAAGCTGAAGAAGTACGGGATCGGGTAGGGTTTTTATTGTTGACACATACAATTAATACAAAATAGCATATCAAAATAATCAATACCGTGGGGCGGGGTATGAATAAAGTTAAAGATAAGCGTGAAATGGTCAGGCGTTGCTCTGCAAAAAACGAAGACGCCGAAAGAGAGTTTGCCGATCCTTTCGAGAAAGAAACGTTTAAGAATCCGTTTCAAAGAGATCGAGATCGTATAGCTAGCTCCAAAGCATTTCGTAGACTCCTACACAAAACTCAAGTATACGTTGTACACGAGGGGCATGGGTACCGGACAAGACTCACGCACACTTTAGAGGTGGCGCGCGTTGCCGAA
Organism: Pseudomonadota bacterium; assembly: GCA_018819925.1. Taxonomy (GTDB): domain Bacteria; phylum Desulfobacterota; class Desulfarculia; order Desulfarculales; family Desulfarculaceae; genus Desulfoferula. Next base: position 73,795 of record JAHJPG010000048.1, on the reverse strand, counting down.
CTGATTGCCACAGAATTAGGCTTAAATGCGCATCTGAGTGAGGCCATAGGGTTGGCTCATGACATTGGCCATGCTCCCTTTGGCCATGCAGGCGAAAGAAAGTTAGACGATTTATTAATAGGAGATTTCAACTTTAAGGGTGGTTTTAGGCATAACCACCAAGGAGTTAGGGTATGTACGAAACTTTCACGACAACATTTTTGTCTGCTTGATGGACACGGTCCAGCAACGTTGCCAAGCCAGAACTTGACTTTTGAGACATTAGAAGGGGTTTTATTTCACAGCAAGGTTCGAAAAGAGTTGGTTGACCACCACCTAATCAAGCCCCCTATGATAAGTAGATTTGACGGTTCTGCATTTGCGGATTACTGGAATAAAAAGCCATCATATACATTGGAAGGGCAGGTGGCAATGCAAGCCGATGATATCGCACAAATTTATCATGACTTAGAAGACGGATTGGAGGCTGGGCATGTAAGGTTTGCAGAAATATTTCAAACTACATTGTATAAACTAGCGCGTGATTTCTGGAAAAAAAAGATTGAAGAGAGCCACAGAGATCAAAGTAAGGTGAAAAATATAGTTAATTTGATCGAGAAGCCCGAGCCAAAATATAAAAATGATGAGAACTATCAAACCGTTAGAAGGAAAGTTTTTTGTAAGTCGTTGAAGGATTATATGGTTGAAAACATGGTGGGCGCTACTTTTAGAAGGGTTGATAAAAACTATAAAAATATTTTCCCAAAAAAGATTAATAAACTGTTTGTAGATTTTGATGATAAAGGTAAGAAGGCCTTTGGGGAAATGAAAAAATTTATCAAAACGAGAGTGCATAATAATAGCGAAGTCCAGATGATGGACTATAGGGGGGAATTGGTAATCAAGAAATTGTTTGAAATATTTGTTGGAAAACCTAATCTTTTACCACCGCATACTTTTAAAGTATATGAAGAATATAAGAATAAATATAGTGCGGAACATTTAGTTATCGCGGATCATATTTCAGGCATGACCGACCTCTATGCAGAGCGCACTTTTCTTAAACTTCATCATCCTGGTTACAATATAATTTAGTATCGCATCGCCAAATGATTAATCGAATACATATTTTCTAGAGAGTGTTGATTACTTCCACGCCACCACCACCACCAACTCGCCCCTCTCGGGCCGGAAGCGTCCGCCCCGGAAGCCGGGATGCATCTCCACCCGCCGCCAGCCGCGAAAAAGCTTTTCAATGTCTCCGATGCGCAGCACCCTGATGAGGGTGCATAGGCCGCCTTCCTGCTCCAGACGTATCTCTTCCAGGCCCGGCCCGGCGGCGCGGCAACTCATGCCCGGCTGATATTCCCGCCAGGCCCCGGGCATCGTCTCGGACGGATAAGTGGCCGGATGGGGCAGCTCGGCCACCAGGGCTCCGCCCGGGGCCAGCACCCGGCCCGCCTCGCTCAAAAGGCCCTCCAGTTCTCCGGGGCCGGCGAAGTGAACAAGGGTGGCGTGCAGGCTGATGACCAACTCCAGGCTGGCGCTGGCAAAGGGCAGGCCGTGGCGTGCGTCGGCCAGGACCAGGCGCGAGGGGCCCTTGCGCCGCGCCCGGGCCAGCATGGCCCTGGAGCAGTCCAGACCCACCGGCCGGAAGCCGGCCTGGGCCAGGGGGCCCAGCATACGGCCGGTGCCGCAGCCCAGGTCCAGCACCGTGCCCGGGGTGAACATTTGGGACAGCCACAACGCCTGCCGGGCGCCGATGGCGGGATGGTAGGCGTAGCGTTGATCGTAGACCCCGGCCACCCGGTCGTAGAAGGCTCGGCTGTCCAGGGGGTCCACGAGGGCCCTCTACAGGGGCGGCTGACGGAGGTGGTGCTCCGTGGCCAGTTGATAGGCGTGGCCCACCGCGAACAGCGTCTCCTCGGCGAAATGGGGCCCGATTATCTGTAGGCCGATGGGACGCCCTGCCCGGGAGAAGCCGGCGGGGATGCTCATCCCCGGCAATCCGGCCAGGTTGGTGGACAGAGTAAATACGTCGCTCAGGTACATCTGCAGGGGATCGTCCACCTTTTGGCCCAGGTCGAAGGCCGGGGTGGGGGTCACCGGTCCCAAGAGGGCGTCAACTTTTTCAAACACCGCCTCGAAGTCGCGCCGGATGAGGGTGCGCACCTGGCCGGCCTTGCCGTAATAGGCGTCGTAGTAACCGGCGCTCAGGGCGTAGGTGCCCAGCATTATCCGCCGGATCACCTCCTGGCCGAAGCCCTGGCTGCGGGTGTCCAGGTACATGTCCATGAGCCCGCCGTCCTCGGCGCGCACGCTCAGGCCGTACTTCACCCCGTCGTAGCGGGCCAGGTTGGAGGAGGCCTCGGCCGGAGCGATGATGTAGTACACCGGCAGGGCGTATTCGGTGTGGGGCAGGCTCACCTCCACCAGTTCCGCCCCCATCCCCTCCAGCACGGACATGGCCTTTTTGACCGTGGCCTCAACCTCGGGGTCCAGGCCTTCCACGAAAAACTCCCGGGGCGCCCCCAGCTTAAGGCCCTTGACCCCTCGCTCCAGGGAGGCGGCGTAGTCGGGCACCGGGCGGGGGGCGCAGGTGGAGTCTGCCGGGTCGTGCCCGGCGATGACCGAGAGCACCAGGGCCGCGTCGGCCACGGTGCGGGTTATGGGCCCGGCCTGGTCCAGGCTGGAGGCGAAGGCCACCAAGCCGAAGCGGCTTACCCGGCCATAGGTGGGCTTGAGACCCACCACTCCGCAGTGGCTGGCCGGTTGGCGGATGGAGCCGCCGGTGTCGGTGCCTACCGAGAAGATGCTGCTGCCCGCAGCCACGCTGGCGGCGGTGCCCCCGGAGGAGCCGCCGGGGATGGCGCCCAGGTCCCAGGGGTTGTGGCTGGGGCCGAAGCCGGAGTTCTCGGTGGATGAGCCCATGGCGAACTCGTCCATGTTGTGCTTGCCCAAAAGCACCATGCCCGCGTCCTTCAGCCTGCTCACCAAAAATGCGTCAAAGGGGGGCACGAAATTTTCCAGGATCTTGCTGCCGCAGGTGGTGCGCACCCCGGCGGTGCAAAGCACGTCCTTGAGCCCGGCGGGCACCCCGGCCAGGGGGCCGGCTTGCCCCTGGGCGCGGGCCTGGTCCGCGGCCTTGGCCTGGTCCAGGGCCATCTCCGGGGTGAGCGTCAGGTAGGCGTTGACCCGGGGCTCGGTGTCCTCGATGCGCCCTATCAGGGCCTGGGTCAGCTCCAGGCTGGAGACTTCGCCCTTGGCCAGTAGCTCCACCGCCTGGGTGAGCGTAAGTTGGTGCAGTTCCACCACGGCCTCCTTAGATGACCCGGGGCACGATGAAGCTCTGGCCGTCGCTGTCGGGCGCGTTGGCCAGGGCCTGGCCGTGCCCCAGGCAGGGACGGGCTTGGTCCGGGCGCATGGCCCCATTCAGCTCCAGGGCATGGTTGGTGCCGGGCACCCCGCTGGTGTCCAGTTCGGCCAGCTTGTCCATGGCCGTCAGGATGTCGTTGAGCTGCCCGGTGAGCTTCTGGCTCATTTCTTCGCTGAGTCTGAGTCGGGCCAGGACGGCCACGTGGGCCACCTCCGAAGGGCTGATTTTCATTACCTGTCTCCAAATTGGGCTAGGTGGTTTTTTATCACGGGTGGGCCATGGGGACAAGCAGGGGAAGGCCATTATGGGCGGGATGGATGGTGGAAAGCCGGTTTGGGGCTAGGGCAGATCCCAGAAACGGCCCGCCACCTCCCGGGCCTTGGCAACCTCGGCGATGGTTTCGGTGTCAGAGGCCACGGCCATGAGCTGGTCTTCCCGGCGTTGGCCGGCCAGGGCTCCCAAAACCGCTACCACCGAGCGGCCCAGGGCGGCCTGGTTGTAGCCGCCTTCCAGTGCGGCCACCACCCGGCCGGGACAAAACTCCTGGCTGATTTCCACCAGGCGCTGGGTGAGGGCGGCGTAACCGGCGGCGCTTACCATCATGCTGCCCAGGGGGTCTTCCCGGTGGGCGTCGAAGCCGGCGGAAACCAGGATGAACTGGGGCCGGAACTGGCGGGCCACAGGCAAAAGGATGTGTTCGAAGGCCTGCAGCTGCTCCACGTCCCCCCGGCCTGGGATCAAAGGCACGTTGATGGTGCGGCCCTTGGCCGAGCCGTGGCCCACCGCGCCCACTTGGCCGGTGCCGGGGTAAAGGGGCGATTGGTGGGTGGAGAAATACAGCACCCGCGACTCGGAGTAAAAGATGTCCTCGGTGCCGTTACCGTGGTGAACGTCCCAGTCCACCACCAGAACCCGCTCCAGGCCCCGCTTGAGCATAAGGTGAGCGGCAGCGGCGGCCACGTTGTTGAACAGGCAAAAACCCATGGCTTGGGTGGAGGTGGCGTGGTGTCCCGGCGGCCGCACCAGGGCGAAGCCGTGATCGACCTCGCCGGACAAGGCCGCGTCGCAAAGGCCGATGAGGCTGCCGGCGGCCAGAAGGGCCACCTCGCAGGAGCGGGGCGAACACACCGTGTCCGGGTCCAGGCTGGTGTTGCGTCCGGCGGTGCCAGCCACCCGGCGCAAGTGACTGGCCTGATGCACCCGGGCCAGTTCTTCTTCGCTGGCCGGGCGCAGGGGCAGCATGTCCAAGGCCCCATGGCCCTCCCACTGGACTATGGCCTCGTCTATGGCCGCCAAGCGGCTGCCCACCTCGCAGTGATAAGGGCCGGTGTCATGCTCTTGGAAGATAGGGTCGCGCACTACCCCCACGGTCATGGCTATTTTTTCTCCGGCAGGGATGAAGACTGGGACGGGGTCTTGCCCGGGGGAGCCATTTCCTTGGTGGTCACGTCGCGCTGCTCCGGCTTGGGGAAAAAGAGCACCCGGCCGTCGTACATGATCCCGTTGATCTCGTGGGGATTCACCTTGTCCAGTTGGGCGAATATTTCACTCAGGTTGAACACCACAACTTTTTGGCCGGGCTCCAACAGATTGAGGTTTTTGCTCATATGGCCGGTGCGCAGGTTGTAGACACCCACCATGTGCTCTGCGAACTTGAGGATTTTGCCCACGCCGGTGGAATAGCCCTTGGGCTGGGGTTGGTCGGCCCTGGCCGGCAGCTGCACCCCCCGGCCGGCCAGGTATTCCCTGAGCAGGTGGTAGTGGATGCCCCAGAGGTTTTCACCCGGGCGCACCACATGCACCCCCCAGGCGCTGACCTTTTGGCCCTGGAGAGACTTTTCGCGCACCTCGCCGCGCTGCTCCACCACCAGCTTGCGCTCCAGCTCCTCCACGGGGACTTTCTTTTGCCCCACCTGGATGCTCTCGTCGCTGCGGGCCACCGCGTCCACCGATTTGTCCAGGCCAAAGGGCTTCTTGCGCTGGTCCTGCTCGCCCTGCTGGCTGCCGTCAACCTTGATCACCTCGCCGTGCCGGCTGGGGCTGGGCACGCCGGCTTTTTGATCTTGCCCGGCTTTTTGCGGGGTGGCGGGGGAAGGCTTGAGTTGGGTGGCGCTTTGGGGAGAGATGTCACCCCAATAGACGTACAGCGCCGCGACGGCGGCCAAGATCACCGCCAAGGCCAGGAGCCAGGGCCAGCGGGATGGGCCCGGGGGGGCGGGTTTGGGTGAGGAGGACTGCCCGATATCCAATTTGACATTTGGTTCGCTGGTATGCTCGGCCATTTATCTGCACCCCCGGAATAAAAGAGAAGAGCCGGACGCCGGCCCAGCCGGCGCCCGGCGAAACATCCGCTCTATTCTAAAGGTTTCGCCAGCAAAGCCGCAAGTGCTCTTGCTCCATCTTGGGGGTGGCCCAGCTCACCACCACCGCGAGGATTAGCGATACGGGCAGGGCGATGACGTTGGGGTCGGTGAACTGCAGGAGCCAGGCGGCCGAGCCCTGGGCGGCGCTCTGGGCCAGGCTGTCCACGCCGAACACCGCCTTGCACAGGCCGATGGCCGCAGATTCCTTGGTGTGCACGAACAACAGGAAGAAGAAGCTGGTGACAAAACCGCCCACGATGGATACCACGGCCCCCAGCTTGGTCATGCCCTTCCAGTACAGGCCCAGGAAGTAGGCCGGCAAGAAACTGGCCGCGCAGAGCCCAAAGAAGAAGGCCGTGGCCAAGGCGATGATGGACGGCGGCAACAAGAGCCCCCACACCAGGGTTACCAGGATGGTTATGCCCACGCCCATGCGGGTCATGCGCAGCTCGCTGCGCCCGCCGGCCCCCAGGCCTTTTTCGTAAAAGTCGCGGCCCAGGCTGGTGCCGCCCACGTGGAATTGGCTGGAAAGGGTGCTCATGGCCGCGGCGAACATGGCCAGGAGGAAGAGTATCTCAAACCAATTGGGCATGACTTTGGTGACGTACAGAGGGATGATCTTGTCTATGTTGCCCCCGGCCACGGCCACCGAAATCTTGCCCAGGGCGCGGAAGAACACCACGTTGCTCAGGGCGCCCACCACAAAGGCCACGCCGGTCATGAGCACGATGAAGATGCCGCCGAAGAGAACCGCCCGGTTGAGTTGGCGGTCGCTGGCCACGGTCATGTAGCGCACCGCCAACTGGGGCTGGGCCAACACCCCGATGCCCACGCCGTAGATGATGGTGGTGTAGATCACCAGCCACAGCGGCGTGAAGGGCTTGGCCCCCTGGGTCCAGCCCAGCATGCCCCCGGCCTTCAGATTGGCCGGCATCTGGGGCGCCAGGTCGGTCAGCGCCTGGTGGGCCTCGGTGACCCCGCCCAGGGTGGAGTAGGTGAAGACGATCAGGATCACCATCATCACCAGCATGAGGCTGCCTTGGAAGGCGTCGGTGTACATGACCGCTTTCAGCCCTCCGGTGATGACGTAGATGGCCAATATGGCCACGAAGCCCAAAAGGGCCACATAGTAGTTGATGCCCAGGCCCACTTCCAGCATGCGGCTTATGCCGATGAGCACCGCTGCGGCGTAGACCGGGATGAACAAGAAGACCACCACCCCTGAAAAGCCCTGAATAAAGCGCGACTGGTAACGCTGCCCCAAAAGCTCGGGGAAGGTGTGGGAGTCCAGGGCCACCCCCATGCGCCGGGTGCGTCTTCCGAAAAACACCATGGCGATGAAGATGCCCACGAAGATGTTGAGGAAGGTGAGCCAAAGCAAGGGAAAGCCGAACAGGGCCGCCGCTCCGCCGAAGCCGATGATGGCCGAGGTGGAGATGAAGGTGGCTCCGTAACTCATGGCCATGACATAGGGGTTCATCTGGCGGCCGGCCAGCAGATAGTCGCTGGCCTGGCGGGTTTCGCGCCAACCCTTGTAACCCAGGTAGAAGACCACGGCCAGATACACCAGCGCCAGAATGATCTTGACGGTCATCTTGCCTCCTTGCCCGCTATTGTGATGCGCCGTCCAGGATCGGCGGCGCGGCCGGTGTTATTCGCCCTTGTGCTCGGGGGCCCACTGGTCCAGGTCCCGGAGTTCCTCGGTCAGCGGCCCGCTGTCGTTCCACTTGATGATGCCGTAGATTATGCACAGAACCGACGCCGCGATGCATAACACGTAAGCCAGGGCCAACTCGGGACTCGCGATGCCTAGCAAGATATTCCTCCAACTCGGCGGGGGAGGGGAGCCCCCGGAACGGCGGTTGCCGGCGACGGCCAAACCTACAACCTTGATAAGGGGTTGGGCTGTCTTGCCGGCAGCTACAATGTAGTCACACTATACGGAGGCTGGCAGCGCAAAGTCAAGAAACAACACGGCGGTGGCCCGCCTGGGGTGTGAATCAGCCAGCCCTTGATTATGGCTCCAAACGTGTTACATTGTAGCTACTTGGGGTGGCGCACCCGCCGGTAAGCGGGGGAGCGCGGCCTTGGTTTCAACCGCCAGCGCAAGGACAAGGAGTCCAGATGCCCGCCGACTTCGACCGTTTCACCGGCACCGACAAATACATCGTCTCCCCGGAACTCAAGGACGTGGTCAACGTGTCCATAGCCCTGGGCCGTCCCCTGCTGGTCAAGGGCGAGCCGGGCACCGGCAAGACCCTGCTGGCCCACAACATCGCCCGGGGATTGGGCAAAAAACTCATCGTTTGGAACGTCAAGTCCAGCACCAAGGCCCAGGACGGCCTGTACGTGTACGACACGGTGCAGCGGCTCAACGACTCGCGCTTCGGCACCGGCGACGTCAGCGACATCAAGCTATACATCCATCTGGGCCAACTGGGCCGGGCCTTCACCGATGCCCATGACGTGGTTTTGTTGATCGACGAGGTTGACAAGGCCGACATCGAGTTCCCCAACGACCTGCTCAACGAACTCGACGAGATGAGCTTCCACATCCCCGAAACCGACGAGACCATAAAGGCGGCCGACCGGCCCATCGTGCTCATCACCTCCAACTCGGAAAAGGAACTGCCCGACGCCTTTTTGCGGCGCTGCGTGTTCCACTACATCGAGTTCCCCGACGAGGAACTGATGCGCCGCATCGTTGGGGTACACTTCCCCGGTCTGGCCGAGAAGCTGCTCAAGGAGGTGCTCAAGCGCTTCTACTGGCTGCGCCAGATCGAGGGCTTCCGCAAAAAGCCCTCCACCAGTGAGCTGCTGGACTGGATCCAGGCCCTGGTGGCCGGAGGCATGAGCCCGGACAAGATAGCCAAGGAACTGCCCTTCGCCGGCGCGTTGATAAAGAAGGAACAGGACCAGGAGATTTTGGAAGTGGCGTTGAGCCGGGCCGGCGGACCAGCCGCCCGCATGGGCCTGCGCAGCCGGTACTAGGGGGTGGACGGGGCTTCCCCGGCCCGCTGCCCCTGGTGTGGTGGCGACGAGCTTTACCGGGACTACCACGACCGCGAATGGGGCGTGCCCCTGCACGACGACCAGCGGCTGTTTGAAATGCTACTGCTGGAGGGCTTCCAGGCCGGGTTGAGTTGGCTGACTATCTTGAAAAAACGGGAGAACTTCCGGGCCGCCTTTGACGGCTTTGACCCGGCCAAGGTGGCGGCCTACGGATCGGACAAGGCGGAAGCCCTCATGGCCGATCAGGGCATCGTCCGCAACCGGCAAAAGATAGAGGCGGCCATAAAAAACGCCCAGGTGTTCCTGGCCCTGCAACGCGAGTTCGGCTCCTTCGACCGCTACCTCTGGTCTTATGTGAATCACCAGCCGGTGCGGCACGCCTACCAGGACCCGGTCCAGGTGCCGGCCGAGAGCGAGACATCGCAGACCCTGAGTAAGGACCTGAAAAAGCGGGGCATGGGCTTCGTGGGGCCCACCACGGTCTACGCCTACATGCAGTCGGTGGGCATGGTCAACGATCACCTGACCGGATGCTTCCGCCACGGGCAATTGCAAGGCGGCAAACCGATTGCCGCGGATGGATAACCGATGTTCCTGAACCTCTTTTACTCCCTGCGCACCCTGAAGGTGCCGGTGTCGGTAACCGAGTGGATGACCCTGATGGAGGCCCTGGACAAGGGCCACGCCCAGGCCAGCTTGGTGGATTTCTATAACCTGGCCCGGGCCATCCTCATCAAGTCGGAGTCCTTCTACGACCAGTACGACCAGGCATTCGCCCACGTTTTCAAGGATGCCGATCTGCCGGCGGACATCCGCCAGGAGATTCTGGACTGGCTGGACGACCCTCTGAACCGCCTGGAGCTTCCCCCGGAGGAGCTGGCCAAGATTCGCCAGATGGACCTGGATGAGCTGCTCAAGGAGTTGGAAAAGCGCCTGCAGGAGCAGGACGAGCGCCATGACGGCGGCGGCCGTTGGATCGGCACCGGCGGCACCAGCCCCTTTGGCCACTCCGGGGCCAACCCGGCGGGCATCCGCATCGGCGGGCCGGGAGGCGGCGGCCGGGCGGTGCAGATCGCCGCGGCGCGGCGCTTCAAGAACTATCGCACCGACGTCACCCTGGACGTGCGCCAGGTGAAGCTGGCCCTCAAGAAGCTGCGGCGCTTTGCCAAGGAAGGCCCCGAGGACCAACTGGACATCGAGGCCACCATCGACAAGACCTGCAAGGAGGGCGGCGAGATCGAGCTGGTGTTCACCCGCGAGCGCAAGAACACGGTGCGGGTGCTGTTGCTCATGGATTCGGGCGGCTCCATGAATCCCTATGCCCGCTTGGTGGACCGCCTATTTTCCGCCGCCCACCAGATGAGCCACTTCCGCGACCTGAAGGCTTACTACTTCCACAACTGCATTTATCAGGACGTTTACAAGGACATCTACAATTCCGAGGACGTTCCCACCGGCAGCCTGATAAAAAACCTGGGGGGCGATTACAAGGTGATAATCGTCGGCGACGCCTTCATGTCGCCCTCGGAGTTGGTGAGCGTTGGCGGGGCCATCGACTACTACTACCACAACGAAATAGCCGGCCTGGATTGGCTGCAACGCATCGCCGACCATTTCCGCTACTGCGTGTGGCTCAACCCCATGCCCCAGCGGGCCTGGATGCATCCGACCATCTCCACCGTTGCCAAGGTCTTCCCCATGTTCCCCCTGACCCTGGACGGCCTGGACGAGGCGGTAAGGGCCTTGATGGTTCGCCACTAGCCTTGGGCCGCAGCCCCAAGCCTTCTTGCCATTTATGGTGATGATGATCGGCGTGGGGTTTCGGATAGATTTAGCGATTTATATATTTCAAGCCTTGTCGCGCATTCGCCAGGCCAGATACCGCGAAAAATGGATGGCGGTTTTGTAGCCCATATGGATGCCGTCGTAAGTGGGAAACGCCCCTTGGTCAATTTGCAGCCACTTACCCCCGGCATCCTCAAACTGCCTGGTGAATTCATGGTAATCAAGGCCGCTCAAGCGGTCTTCCATGTGGCGGATATGCTTATTGCTGGGTGGCCGGAAGCCATAATATAGACATGCCGTCGCGGTGAAAAGTCGCAACCGTTGCCAATAATTCATCCTTCACGACCTTCTCCGCCCGCCGCCGGTGGCGATTATCCTGGGGGCCCTGATGCTGCACGGCATGAAGCCGGGGGCCGAATTGTTCAGCGAACATGCCTCGGTTACCTTCGCTTTTATCATGGCCTTGCTGGTGGCGGCTTTCCTGGCGACGATCATCGGCTCATTCGGCAGCTTCGTCTTCGCCCGCATAATCAACAGACCCTCGCGTTATCTCGCGCCCGCCATCTGAGCAAGCTCGGCGGGGTGTTCATAGATTACGTCGTGGTGGCAATGGTGATTCTGGGGGCGATCATCACGATCAAGGGATTCATCAAGCCCGAACGTATACGCTTCTTCGAGTCGGTGGTGGAGCGCGATAACGTGCTTGTCGGAGTTTGAATCCTCCTGCTCTATCTGATCTTCCTTCCCCTGGCCGGTTTCCTGGCCTCCAGCTACGCATTTTACTTCTGCTTCAACCTGTATTTGGCGGACCAACGCTTCACGACACGCAACATCCTCACCTCCGCCCTGCTCACCGCAGTGGTGGTCACTGCGTTTTACTTTGTCTTTAAGCAGTTTTTGGGAGTGCCTCTTCCCCAGGGCATCTGGTTGGCAGGCTAGGGGCGTAATTCGGCTGTGTGGCTTAGGGCTCTTCTAGGCGGGGAAGGAATGCGCATCCCTCGAGCAGACTGGCCGCAAGGCAGAAAAGCGCCGCGGATCAATGGCCGCCAAACCAACCGCCAGCTATAACCGGGCGTAACTGTCCCGCAGTTATGCCTGCCATCGGTGGCTGGCGGCAGCTTTGCTCCCAAGGCCATTCAGCACATAAAGATGTGGCTGCATGAATGGCCTTGGGAGATGACAGCCGTGCCGGCCGGTAATTAAACCCGGAAGGTCATGCCATAGCCGGCGGCCTGTTCCGCCTGATGACGCGGGCCCTCGGGCTGGATTCGGCCTGAACAACCCCCTCCCTACCAGGGGGGCTCCTGGGCGAATTTCAAGAAATAGTTTATTGATTCGGGGTTGCTCATGGAGTCAACGTTGATCGCCTTTTCCGTGGCAATGCCGGACAATATTTTGATGATGGGCACCTCCATCTTTTTGCCATTCAAGGTGGTGGGCACCTGGCCTATGGCAAAAATGCCGTCCGGCACGTGCCTGGGCGACAGCGCGCCGCGCAGGGTGGAGTTGATCTTTTTCTTCAGGCCGTCGTCCAGCGCCAACCCCGGCGCCAGGACCACGAACAGGGGCATGTGGTACTCGCCACCGGTGTCGGTGTAGCCCAGGATCAGGCTGTCCGCGACCTCCTCCATGTCATCCAGCACCCGGTAGAAATCGCTGCTGCCCATGCGCACGCCCTGGCGATTGAGGGTGGAGTCCGAGCGCCCCAATATCACGGCGCCGCCCTGGGCGGTGATCTTCACCCAGTCGCCGTGGCACCAGGCGCCAGGATAGACCTGAAAATAGCTTTCCAAATAGCGTTGGTCGCCCTCGTCTTGCCAGAGGTGGATGGGCATGGAGGGCATGGGCTGGCTGATGACCAACTCACCCACCTGGTCCACCAGGGCCTGGCCGTTTTCGTCCCAGGCCTCGGCTTTCACGCCCAGGCAGCGGCACTGCAACTCGCCGGCCCGCACCGGCAAGAGGGGGCAGGCCCCCAGGAAGCCGCTGCATATGTCGGTGCCGCCGCTGGTGGAGCCCAGGATCAAGTCTTGTCCCACCTCCTGATACACCCACTTGAAGCCTTCCGGGGAAAGGGGCGAACCGGTGGAGCCCATCGCCTTGAGGCTGCCTAGGCCGAACTGCTCGGCCGGCCGCAGGCCGGCCTGCATGCATGCGCCGATAAAGGCCGCGCTGGTGCCGAAGAATTTCAATTTGGCCTTTTCGGCCATGCGCCACAGGGTGGTCAGGTCCGGATAGGCCGGGTTGCCGTCGAACAGAACCGGCACCGCGCCCACCAAGAGGCTGCCCGCCACGATGTTCCACATAACCCAACCGGTGGTGCTGAACCAGAAGAAGGAGTCGCCGGGGTGCAGGTCCAGGTGGAAGGTGTGGAACTTCATGAACTCCAGCATGATGCCGCCCTGGCTATGCACCAGCCCCTTGGGCCGGCCCGTGGTGCCCGAGGAGTAGACCACCCACATGGGGTGGTTGAAGGGCACCTGCTCAAAGATCAACTCGCCCTTTTCCTCAAGGACCCGGCTCCAGGGGGTAATGCCCGGCATGCTCTCGCCGCCGAAGTCGTGGTCCCGGCTGGGCACCACCACCACCTGTTCAACGGTGGGAAGCTGAGATTTGAGTTGGGCCACCGTTTCCTTGGTGTCAAAGGCCTTTCCGCCATACACATAGCCGTCGATGGCCAGCAGCACTTTGGGCTCGATCTGGGAAAAACGGTCCAACACGCTGCGCCCCGCGAAATCCGGCGAGCAGCTGGACCACACGGCCCCCAGGCTGGCGCAGGCCAAAAAGCCGATCAGGGCCTCGGGCGTATTGGGTATGAACGCCGCCACCCGGTCCCCGGACTCCACCCCAACCCGGCGCAAAAACGCCGCCACCGCGGCCACGCTGTCACGCAGCTCGGCCCAAGACATCTGGCTAAGTTCACAGGCCTCGGACTGGAACAGGAACGCCGGGCGCTTATCGTTCGCTTGGCTGAAAACCTGCTGGGCGTAATTGATCTCGGCCCCTAAAAACCAGCGGGCGCCGGGCATGACGCGCTGGTTCAATACCCGATCATAGGGCTGGGAGTGCAGCAGTTCGAAGTATTGCCAAAGCGAGGCCCAGAACTCCTCTACCTGGTTCGCCGACCAGTGCCACAAATCATGGTAGCCTTCGAAGTCCAGGCCCTTTTCGGATTTTAGCCACTTGATGTAGGCGGAAAGGTTGGCGTTTTCCCGTGTGGTTTGGCTGGGTTTCCAGAGCACCTCGCCCTGGCTGGCTTTATAGGATGGCATATATCTCTCCGCAGCCGGTCCGCGGGCGCGGAGCGGCCGGTAGATTCAACAGCGGGTATGCCGGCCTTCCGGCCCGGCCTAGAGCCGCTTGTAGTTGTACATTATGGCAAGCAGCCTGGTCTTGCCCTGGCCATTGCTCTTTCCGCTGTGGGGGACGCCGGAGTCGAAATAAACGCTGTCCCCCTCCTCCATGGCGTAGGTCTTGCCATCGTAGAAGAAATCCATGCGGCCCTGCAGCACATAGAGGAACTCCTCCCCCTCGTGCTGGAATATCTGCTCCTCGTTGGGGGCTACCTCTATAACGTATGGGACCATGTTTTTGCCGGGCTTGTCCGTGGTCAGCATTTCGAAGCTGTAACCGCGCGAGGCCTCTTCGGTGCGCGCCATCTGGCCCTGGCCCTTTTTGGTCAGGCAGATGCGGCTGTCGGCGCTGGCCGGCAGGTTGTCCTTCAACAAAAAGGCCATATCGACCTGCAGGGCAATGGCTATCTGGTTAAGCGTGGAGAACGGCGGAAACTTCAGGCCGCGCTCAACCTTGGAGAGATAGCCCTTGCTCAGGCCGCTAAGTTCCTCCATCCGCCGCAGGGTCATTTTCCTGGCTTTGCGGAGGGAGCGGATATTATCGGCGATGGTTTGCTCTATCATCGTCAAGTCCCAGGGGACCAGGCCGGCAAAGGAATCTGGTCCAAACATCAGTGCGGGTTAAATGGGCCAGCCCTACGTCAGCCAAAACTTTAACATAGGTTTTAGAACCGTTGCGTGGGAACCGGTAGCCTGTTACGGCCCAGGACGGGGCGCGAGGCTCTCATGCCTTGCCGTCCCGTCCCGGGCCAAACCCTTGAAAAGCCCGTGGGGGCCTTATTTCTTCAGGGGATATTTGTCGGCTATTGAGTTGTAATAGGGCTTTTCCGATACCTCGCCCCAGGTTCCCACCACCTTCTTGAATTTCTGGAAGCTGTCGTTGACCTTTTTGGCCTGGGGATCCTTGGCGGCGATTTCGTTCAAGACCTCCTTGGAATAGACCTTGAGCTTTTCCAACACCGGGTCCGGGAAGCGCATCAACTTGACGTTGTGTTTGTAAATCAGACTTTCCAGCGCCTTGCTGTTGCCCGCGTTGAACCCGGCAGTGGTCCACTCCGAGGCCTGGGAGCAGGCGGCGTCCAGAATGGCCTGGAGTTCCTTGGGCAACTCCTCATATGCCTTCTTGTTGAAAATGTACTCCACAAATGCTCCCGGCTCGTGCCAGCCGGGATAGTAGTAGTACTTGGCCACTTTGTAAAAGCCCATGATCTCATCGTGTAGCGGACCCACCCACTCGGTGGCGTCAATGACCCCGCGCTCCAGGTTGGTGAATATCTCGCCGCCCGGGGTAAGCACCACGGTGGCGCCGGCCTTGGCCAGCACCTTGCCGCCAAGGCCGGGAATGCGCATCTTCAGGCCCTTGAAGTCATCGATGGTCTCGATTTTCTTGTTGAACCAGCCGCCCATCTGCACGCCGGTGCTGCCGCCGGGACGGGGCAACACGTTGAAGGGGGCGTAAGTCTCTTCCCACAGTTCCTGTCCCCCCCCGAACTTGAACCAGGCCGCCATTCCCAACGAGTCCAGGCCAAAGGGCACCGCCGCGAACCACTGGGCAGCAGCGGTCTTGCCCGCCTGATAATAGGCCACGCTGGAGCCGGCGTTAATCGTGCCTCCCTGGCTGACCGCTTCAAAGGTCTGTAGGGCGGGCACCAGCTCGCCGGCGGCGAAGACCTTGATCTTGAATCGGCCGTCGCTCATCAACTCCACCTTTTTGGCCATGTATTCCGCTGCATCCTGCAGGTAGGAAAGCTTGGGCGGCCAGGTGGTGACCATCTTCCATTTTATGGTCTTTTTGGCGTGAACCGCCGGAGCGCCTATCGCGCCAGCCGCGGCAGCCGCCACCGTGCCGGCGCCGGCCTTTTTCAGAAACTCCCTCCTCTTCATGCCTTCACCTCTCCTAATCTGGTCACTTGACCTCAAGCGTGACGCAATGGGTTGAGTGGACGGATACCCCGCAGGAAATGTTGGCGGACAAAGCAGTAGATCCCAAATACCGCCCCGACTCTAGTTTCCCTAGGGGATAAATTAGAACAGATGTTTCTTTTGGGTCAACTATTTTTAGAAGCAGGAATTACAGGCGGGGACGCCTTCCCGGACCTGTGACTATGAAGCGCGGGGGGATGCTCCCGGGTCCGGGAGAGCCCTCCAAGACGGCAAAGGAGTTTTCCGCAAAGCCAAGGGAGGTGATGACCATCAGGTGGCAGCCGGGGAGAAGGAAGGCAGGCAACCGATAACACCGCCGCCAAAAGGGCGGTGATCCAGGAGGCGAAACGGCCCACGTATCCTTTGATCGTGTCGATGCCGTTGGCGAGGCATATAAGGCCGTTCATGCCAAAGTCCCCGGGAGGCCGGTTAAAGAGAAGCCAGCGAAGCCAGCAAGGCGGAACACCTCGAATACCGCTCCGGCCTTTGGTTTCCCCAGGGGACAAATTGAAGAATAGTGTTTCTTTAGGGGCAACTATTTTGGGGCGCCAGGGTTTCCCGGCAAGGACGCCTTCTGGTTCTGATCGGTTGGGGCGGCGTTTTGTACCCGGATACAGGGTTGACCAGGGAAATAAATCTGCTGGCGCTGGGGGATTTGAAGGGCCCGGGTGGCCGAATTGATCTTGTGTTAAGCAAAGTTAAATACGGGTAGAAGCGTCTGATATAATTTGTTTAAATTGCCTTGGCCTTGTCTTGTTCAACTGCCCGGGACCGAGACTTGTTCATCACTCGGACCTGGGATGATTAAAATGACTAGTTGACCACGTGTCCACAAAAACGGGGGGAGATCATTTATTGCCCGGTCCTCTTAACCATGATTATGCGGTAAGATAGGCGAACAACGGCTTCTGGCACCGGATACCGTGCTGATATTTGCGGGGTAGTGGATGCCTGTTGCTTCTTCGTTTCCAATTGCTCATCGTTTTCATGAGGTGTTGGCGCTGGCTGAAAGAAGATGCACGTTTGATCGGCGAAACCCCTGGATGTTGCCCAGCCAAGCGGCAGCATGCACCGGGGGCTCAAACAGGCCTAAACAGAGGCCAAACGCGGCGGCTGCCGCATAATGTGGACGGATATCCATGTTGCAGTGGGATGAGGCCAACCGATCCTGGTTGGTCACTATTTTTTCTTTGCCCGTGGTGCTGTCCCTGGTCATGGTGGGAGTCAAGATTTACGCCCCCCAAGCCTACCACAACCTTATTCAAGAAGACAGCTTGCTGGAAAACCTGCAATTTTACTTTTACCTGGCGGCGGGCGGCATGAGCCTGTGGGCCGCCGTCGGATTTAGGCGGGCGGGTTTGGCCCGCCACGCCGGGGCGGCCTTAATGTTGGGTCTGGTCCTGCTGGTGGTTGCCGTGGAAGAGATAAGCTGGGGCGAGCGGCTGTTGGGCTTCCAGGCGCCGGCATTTTTCGTCCAGTACAACGTCCAGCATGAGATGACGCTGCACAACCTCAAGCCCGTGCAGAGCTGTTTGCAGGTCATGTACATGCTGGTGGGATTGGGCCTGTCTCTGGGCTGGCTGGTGGTGGGCAAGATATTGACCCGCCCGGGGCTGCCGCCCGTGGCCCGCTCCCTGTTGGCTTGCTTTACCCCGCCCTGGCCCCTGACCTTTTATTTCCTGCCGGTGTTCCTTGTCTATTCCTACTTCGTCTGGGGCCACGTGTTGCTGGCGGCGGTGTTCGGAGGGGACGGGTTCGCCATAGGCCGGGTCATAATCTGGCGGGACCAGGAGCCGGCCGAACTGCTTCTGGCCCTGGGGTGCCTGGTCTGGGCGGGGCGTCTTGCTTGTGTCCACCAGCTGTCTCACCAGGCTCCAGGGAGGCTTCGAACCAAGACCGAGGGCCAAAAGATCGCCATAATCCATGGTGATCAACCCAAGGTATAGGCACAAATGGATCGGCTAATCATGGTGCCACGAGTACGCCAAGAACACAGGTAACGTCGAAGATGCACCTTTGGATGCCGCCCAACGAAGCATCACGGTTCAACGGGAGCGCCAGAAAGGAAAGAAGTGAAGCAGCACAGTTGCCGCATAATGTGGATTAAGACGCTGCCAACGTATTGGGGGACGATTACGTGTGCATCCTAGTAACCGGCGGGGCTGGGTTTATCGGTTCCAATTTCATACTCGAGTGGCTGTCACTTTGTGACGAGCCGGTATTGAATATAGACAAGCTTACCTACGCTGGCAACCTTTATAATTTGGCAAGCTTGGCTATCGATCAACGTCATACTTTCGTCAAATTAGACATTAGTGATTACACCGTAATCCTTAAACTGTTGGCGGATCATAAGGTTCGCGCAGTAGTAAATTTCGCGGCCGAATCCCACGTAGATCGCTCCATCCACGGGCCCGAAGATTTCATCCAGACCAATATCGTTGGCACTTTCCGCTTACTGGAGGCCATGCGGACCTACTGGAAAGGCCTGGCGGACAGCGAAAAAACCTCGTTCCGTTTCCTCCACGTGTCAACCGATGAGGTCTATGGCTCCCTAGGCGTTGATGCCCCGCCATTCCGGGAAGACAATCGCTACAATCCAAACAGCCCATATTCCGCGAGCAAGGCATCATCCGACCACTTGGTGCATGCCTACCACCACACCTATGGTCTGCCCGCGCTCATCACCAATTGCTCTAACAACTACGGGCCATACCAGTTTCCTGAAAAATTAATTCCACTGTCCATTCACAACGCCTTGGCAGGCACGCCGTTGCCAATATACGGCGACGGACAGCAGATTCGCGACTGGCTTTACGTTAAAGATCACTGCACTGCCATCCAAATGGTTCTGAAATACGGTCGCGTTGGTGAAACCTATAACATCGGGGGAGCAGCCGAAAAAGCCAACCTGGAAGTGGTGCGCACCATTTGCGATATTCTTGACAAAGAAAATCCTAAAGCCGGCGGCGGTAGCTACAAAGAGCAGATTGCCTTTGTCAAGGATCGCCCCGGCCACGACCGGCGCTATGCCATAGATCATGGCAAGATCGGACGTGAAATTGGCTGGGAGCCAACCGAAAGCTTCACAACAGGCATCCGCAAAACCGTGCGCTGGTATCTGGCTAACCAGAAATGGGTGGCCGAGGTCACCAGCGGCGCCTATCTGGAATGGATTGAAAAGCACTATATCGCATGAAGATATTATTATTTGGTAAAGATGGCCAGCTTGGCTGGGAATTACAGCGTGCGCTGGCCCCGCTGGGAGAAGTGATCGCTTGCGGCCGGGCCGAGGCTGATTTTGCTGATCCGGATGCCGCGTGTGTCTTGGTGCGGCGCCACACTCCCGAAATAGTGATCAACGCGGCCGCCTACACCGCAGTAGACCGGGCGGAGTCGGAACCCGAACTTGCCCGGCGCATAAATAACGAGTCCGTTGGCCGCTTGGCGCAGGAGGTGCGAGGCATCAAGGCCTGGCTCGTTCATTACTCCACCGATTATGTCTTTGACGGGGCCAAGGACGGGCCCTACACGGAAAGCGATCCGACTGCGCCTCTGAGCGTATATGGCCGCACCAAACGGGATGGAGAAGAGGCCATTCGAGCCGCGGGATGCAAGCATCTGATCCTGCGCACCAGCTGGGTCTACGCCGCACGCGGTGAAAATTTTGTCAAAACCATTCTGCGGCTTGCCAAAGAGCGGGATTCCATCAACGTGGTGAGTGACCAGGTCGGCGCTCCCACCAGCGCTGAATTAGTAGCGGATATAACTGCCCTTTGCATGTATCGGCTGACCCACTGCCATGCTTTGGCCAAACGGGCCAGCGGCACCTATCATTTGACTGCCAGCGGGCAAACCAACTGGCAACGCTACGCCCGCCTGATTATTGCCGAAGCCGTGCGCTACGGAGCGATAATCCGCCTTGGTCCGGAGGGGGTGACGCCGATTCCAACCTCTGAGTATCCCCTGCCAGCCAAACGCCCCCTAAACTCGCGGCTTGACACCAAAAAGATATGCGACGCTTTTGGTGTGGCCTTGCCCCTTTGGCCCGTCCATGTTAAACGGATGGTTTCCGAACTTGTTTATGTAGGATCGATATGAAACGCAAGGGCATTATCCTCGCTGGCGGCGCAGGCACCCGGCTGTATCCGGCCACACTAGTCGTTTCCAAGCAGTTGTTGCCAGTGTTCGACAAGCCGATGATCTACTACCCGCTTAGCACGCTCATGCTGGCCAACATCCGGGACATCCTGATCATCTCCACGCCGCAGGACACGCCGCGCTTTGAACAGCTCCTAGGCGATGGCAGCCAATGGGGATTGAATCTGCAGTATGCCGTGCAGCCAAGCCCCGGAGGTCTTGCGCAGGCCTTCATAATCGGCGAGTCATTCATTGGCGACGATCTCTCAGCCCTGGTTCTCGGCGACAATATCTTCTATGGCCACGACTTTCAGCGCTTGCTCGCCGATGCGATGGAAAAAGGCAATGGAGCAACGATTTTTGTCTATCGCGTGCTCGACCCAGAGCGCTATGGCGTGGCCGAGTTCGACCAGACGGGCAAGGTCCTTTCGCTGGAAGAAAAGCCGAAAAAGCCGAAATCAAACTACGCCGTGACGGGCCTATATTTTTATGACCGCCGCGTGGTGGAAATGGCAAAATCGCTCAAACCTTCAGCCCGCGGCGAGCTGGAGATTACCGATCTCAATCGCCTTTATTTGAAGCAGGGGCAACTCTCGGTTCAAACCATGGGCCGTGGCTATGCCTGGCTGGATACTGGCACCCACCAGTCTATGCTGGAGGCGGGGCAGTTCATCGCCACGCTGGAAAAGCGCCAAGGATTGAAAGTGGCTTGTCCAGAGGAAATCGCCTGGAGACAAAATTGGATTGACTCGGCCCAACTGGAACGACTTGGCGCATCTCTGGCCAATAATGGCTATAGCCAATACCTGCTACGTCTGCTGAGGGATGTTACCTTTTAAAATGATGGTTACTCGCCTTGCCATCCCTGATGTGGTGCTTATCGAACCCAAGGTGTTCCCGGATGAGCGCGGGTTTTTTTATGAAAGCTTCAACCAGAATCAGTTCAATGAAGCCATTGGGTCTGCCATTACCATTGTACAGGATAACCACTCCAGGTCTCCGCGCGGCGTATTGCGTGGCCTGCACTACCAGCTGCCTCCCAAGGCGCAGGGAAAACTGGTGCGGGTGGCGGTGGGTGAGGTATTCGATGTGGCGGTGGATATTCGCAAGGGGTCGCCTACTTTCGGCAATTGGGTCCATACGATACTTTCGGCCGTGAACAAGAAACAGGTCTGGGTGCCGGCAGGTTTTGCCCACGGCTTTTATGTGCTATCCGATTGGGCCGAAATGTTGTACAAGACGACCGATTATTATGCACCAGAGTTTGAACGCTGCATCCGCTGGGATGATCCGGACCTAGCCATCAAATGGCCCCTCGGCGAAACGCCCATTCTTTCACCCAAGGACACCAGAGGAATGAAGTTGGTGGACGCCGAGGTGTTTGCATGAATCCCAACGCTGCTCAACCAACCCGCATCTCGGCAATGCTCCAAAACTTGTGGCGCTACAGGCAACTTATAGCGCTAATGACCAAGCGGGAGGTGGCGCAGCGCTATCGAGGGTCATTCATGGGGCTCGCTTGGTCATTTGTCATCCCCATTATCCTGCTGGGTGTATACACGTTCATTTTTTCGGTGGTGTTCAAGGCGCGCTGGGGCGTTGGCGGAGAGGACAAAACCGTGTTCGCCATGGTGCTGTTTGTGGGCCTTATAGTTCATGGATTTTTGGCCGAAGTGCTCAACCGGGCGCCAACCATAATCCTGGGCAATGTCAACTACGTCAAAAAAGTGGTGTTCCCCCTGGAGATACTGCCCCTGGTTCCCATCGGAACCGCGCTTTTCCACTGCGCCATCAGCGTCTTTGTCTTGTTGCTGGCTTCGCTGATCATAAACGGCTCTGTGCATTGGACGGCACTGTTGATACCTGTGGTGTTTTTGCCGTTTTTGGTGTTGATCATGGGAATCTCTTGGATAATAGCGTCGGTGGGAGTGTTCCTGCGAGATGTGGGGCAGGTGATGGGGGTGGTCACCATGGTCATGCTATTTCTTGCTCCGGTTTTCTATCCCGTCAGCGCCTTGCCGGAGGCCTACCGCCCTTGGATTTTGGCCAACCCGCTTTCGTTCATCATCGAACAGGCGAGAGCGGTGCTCATATGGGGCGAAATGCCAAACTGGCTGGGGTTGGGCGCCTATAGCTTGGTGGCCATAGCCGTGGCATGGGCGGGATTTGCCTGGTTCCAGAAAACAAGGAAGGGTTTCGCCGATGTCCTCTGAAGTGGCCGTAAGCGTCCAAAGCATCGGCAAATGCTACCATATCTTCAAAAACCCGCGTGACCGGCTGAAACAGTTCGTTTCCTCCGGGCTCCGCAAACTGCTTAATCGTCCTCCCAAGCGATATTTTCAAGAATTCTGGGCCCTCAATGATGTCTCTTTTGAAGTTAAAAGAGGGGAGACCATCGGCATCATCGGGCGCAACGGTTCGGGTAAATCCACCCTGCTGCAAATAATCTGCGGCACTTTGGCTCCCACGGCCGGCGAGGTGGAAACCAACGGCCGAGTGGCTGCCTTGCTGGAGCTTGGATCCGGGTTCAACCCCGAATTCACAGGCCGGGAAAATGTGTACATGAACGCCGCGGTGCTTGGCCTGAGCAAAAAACAGGTGGACGAGCGTTTCGACAAAATCGCGGCATTCGCCGATATCGGCCGTTTCATGGAGCAGCCGGTTAAAATATATTCCAGCGGCATGTACATAAGGCTTGCCTTTTCGGTAATAGCGCACGTTGACGCGGATGTTCTAGTGGTGGATGAAGCCTTGTCGGTGGGAGACGCCATTTTTACCCAAAAATGCATGCGTTTCATCCGCTCGTTCCGGGAAAAGGGAACTCTTATATTTGTTAGCCACGATACCAGGGCGGTTCAGAATCTGTGCGAAAAGACCATTTGGTTGGACAATGGTGAGATAAAGAAAATAGGCGCCTCCAAAGATGTGGTGGAAAGTTACCTTAAGTACACCTTGCAGGAACTTTATGGCCATAATGTTGAGTTGCATGCGCTTTCATCGGAAGACAACTCCTCAACGGAAGAAGGGTCCCAGCCTGGTCAAGAAGGAATGGAAAAGCTGGTAATTGACTATGGCGTCAGGGCAACGGTGGAAGAGAACGGCGCCAGCGCCAAGGGTTGGAAGACGGGCGCGGCGGAAATCGTGTCCGTTTCCCTAAAAAAGCTTTCGCCCGGCTCGGATGGTGTTTTCACCGGCGGCGAGAGGGTTCGCATGGCGATTCGCGTAAAGGCTAACGAAACCCTGGAAAGTCCCATACTGGGCTTTTTGGTGAGGGATCGCTTGGGTCAAGATTTGTTCGGCGAAAACACGCTGCCGTTCACCAGCCTTAATCCGTGCCCCGTAAGGGCCGGGGAGGAATTCGTCGGCGAGTTTGTCTTCCGGCTGCCCATGCTGCCAAATGGGCAATACGCGGTAATGGCCTCCGTGGCCGATGGCGATCTTCACGATAACGTGCAGCACCATTGGCTCCACGACGCCTTGATCATCGATGTGTCTTCAAGCGAGGTCAGGTGGGGACTGGTGGGGGTTTCGTTTGAACAAGTTGTAATCCGGGTGCTCAATGGCTGATAAGACGCTGGAGCAACTCTACGCCGAGCATGAGGGTAAGGTTTCGGACAAATGGTCAATCTACCTTTTTGAATACAACCGGATTCTTTCCGAATATCGGCACCTGCCCGTCAGGATGCTGGAAATAGGCGTTCAAAACGGCGGGTCCCTGGATATATGGTTAAAATACTTTGCCAACGCCCAAAAAATTATTGGTTGCGATATCAACAGTGACTGCGGGAGGTTGAGCTACCAAGACTCTCGAATAGCCTTGGTGGTGGGCGATGCAAACTCCGATTCGGCGCAAGCCCAAATAGCGGCGCTGTCGCGGGAATTAGATCTGATAATTGACGATGGCTCCCATCTTTCTCGCGACATTGTAAACTCTTTCGCCCGCTACTTTCCCCTGTTGGCCGATGGGGGCCTCTTTGTGGTGGAGGACCTTCATTGCAGCTACTGGCGGGAATTTGAAGGCGGCTTGTATCACCCTTATTCATCCATCACCTTTTTTAAGCGCCTTGCCGACGTAATTGGCCATGAGCATTGGGGGGTCGACAAAGCTCCCGGCGATATTCTGAGGGGATTTAACTCAGAGTATGGTTTCCGCATGCATGAAGACGACCTCAACAGAATCCACTCCATTGAGTTCATCAACTCCATGTGCGTCATCCGCAAGGCCCCTCCGGAGCGCAACCGGCTTGGCAAACGGGTCATTGCCGGATCGGTGGAAATGGTCGTGCCGGAGGTTTTGTCCTTTAACAACGCGGAATCCTGCATCGGCGCGCCCATTGACCAGAGGAGCAATGAGTGGACTACGCGCAGCATGCCGCCAAGCGAAGAACTGTTGCTTTTACTCAAGGAGATGGCTGAGTTAAAAACCGGGCTGGCCAGTACCGAGCGCGCCTTGTGGGCCGTGCTGCACTCAAGTTCATGGAAGATCACCAAACCGTTGCGATCCATTGCAAACCAGTTGCAAAGGATAAAGAACTCCCCCCAGGGTTTGTCAACGTCAAAGAAAAAAAAGCAACCGGCCGATACTTTTGCTCTCACAAAAAAGATTCGCCAAAAAATTATCTCAGCGGGGCATGTTTTTTACAGACAACGACTCAAGCAGACACGCTTTGGTCCTGTTACGGGAAAGGCGCTTATCAAGCTTGGCCTGATAACCCCTGAGGAACTCCAAAATTCGGATTTGCTTAATTTTGGCTTTGACGCCATGGGGCAAGCGAATCAGGACATACAAGACGCCTACATAAAGGCCGAGGCGGGAGTGCCCGGCTTACACCTAAGCCAGCCCCTCAACCTCGACTTGTCACCACGGCACGCCCTACGGCCGCACATCAATGTGCTCCTACCCAGCTTGCGGCTCAAACACATGTCGGGCGGTCCCAATACGGCGCTTTTACTGGCAGCCAATCTGGTGACCAACGGGGAGTGGGTGAGGCTGATAGCTTGCGATGCCCCGGCCGTTGGCGAAAAAAGCGAGCTTTACCCGCATATAGAAGGGTTGTTCGGAAGGCGGATCGACCGGGAGCGGATAGCCTTGGTCGATGGAACGGACCGCTCCAAGCCGGTCGTCATCGGAGCCAACGATCTGTTCATGGCCACCGCATGGTGGACGGCTCAGGTAGCCAAGTACGCCGTGCGCCAGACCAACCACGAACAATTTATTTACCTGATACAAGATTTTGAGCCGATCCTGCACGAGGGCTCTACTTTCCAAGCCAAGGCGCTGGAAACCTACGGGCTGCCCCATATCCCAATCATAAACACCAAGTTGTTGCTGGATCATCTGGTGAAGGAGGGGTGCGGTTGCTATGCCCAGCCGGCCTTTGCGCAAGACGCCTTAACCTTTGATCCGGCCATTGACCGTCAGCGTTATTTTCCCGACCCAGGAAAAGCGCAGGACCGCGTTAACCGCAAAAAGCGCACCCTACTTTTCTATGCGCGCCCCAATTCCGGCCGGCGAAACCTTTTTGAGATAGGGCTGTTCGCCCTGCGTAGGGCCGTCGCCGCAGGCTTTCTAGACAAGGAAGGCTGGGAGATTTGGGGGATGGGTGAAAACTTCACGCCCATCAACCTGGGCAAGGGCGTTTTCCTCAAGCCGCTCGCTTGGATGGATTTAGATGCCTATGCTCAACGGGTTCGGACCGCAGACCTGTTGCTTTCACTGATGCTTTCGCCGCATCCCAGCTACCCCCCGCTGGAGATGGCCGCGTCCGGCAAACTGGCCGTCACCAACAGCTTCTCGGTGAAAACCGCCGAGCGGCTACATGAACTGTCGCCAAATATCATGGTGGCGGAACCCAACTCCGATAGCGTGGCTGATGTCTTGGAAAAGGCGGTTGGCCGCATCAACGCGGGCTTTGCCAGTTATGACCCCACCGGCGCCGTCAACCTGCCGGCCGACTGGAACCAAAGCCTGGCAGGGCTTATCCCGAAGCTCAGACAACGGATCGATTTGCTGCGCAGCAGGCCATCGCGGCGCGTCCAGATAAAAAGCCAGGGATTGCCAGCCAAGCCGCAGTCCGATTACGAACGGTTTCGCAAGCAACGCTTGGGCGCACGCCGCAGAGACGGCCGGTATTGGCAAGAGCCGGGGCTCCTCAGCTTTGTTACATCCGCCTATGACACGGAACCTCAATACCTCGCTGACCTGGCCAGTTCCCTTTTTATGCAGGACGGCGGGGCCAATTTTGAATGGCTGATTCTGGACAATGGCTCCACGCGCCCGGAAACCAGGGAAGCCTTGAATGATATCGCCAAGAATCCCTGCGTGCGTTTGCAAAGGGTGGATGCGAATCTGGGCATAATTGGAGGGATGCGGCATTGTCTGGAACGCGCCACGGGGCGCTACATCTTGCCCCTGGACTCCGACGATCTTGTCGAGCCTGATTGCGTTCATGTCATCACCCGCACCCTGCATGAAGCCGGATACCCACCCTTGCTCTACACCGACGAGGACAAACTAACAGGCAAGCAGTTTATCCAGCCTTACTTCAAGCCGGATTGGGACCCAGTTTTGTTCGCGCACTCCTGCTACATCGCGCACCTTTGCGCCATTGACCGCCAAAAGGGGTTGGAACTCGGCCTCTACAAAGACGCAGGGGCCGAAGGCTGTCACGACTGGGATAGCTTTTTCAGGTTCATAATGGCGGGAGATACTCCAGTTCACGTGCCTGAAGTGCTTTATAGCTGGCGGATGCATGACCAGTCCACGGCGGAAAACATAGACTCAAAGTCATTTATCTCGGATTCGCACCGCACGGTTTTGCAGCGATTTTTGGAGCATGCCGACGCACCGCAACTTGAATTGGTTTACAGCAGGTTCTTCAACAAGAGCGTGGATTGGTGGTTCAGGCGGAGGCGAAATAGCCCGGCGCCCTCGCTTTCGGTCGCCATTGGCGGCAACCCGGCCGGTCTCCGGGGCGATGAAAGCCAGCGGCAAAAGGTCGTTTCCATAAAGCCGGAAGAAGGCGTAACGCGCCTGGCCGAGATTGTGAACCAAAGCGACGCCGAACTCGTGCATCTCATTTGGGATGGAGTGCGGCCCGATGATGACGAGTGGCTCTGGGACGCCATGGGCCTGCTCGAGTTGTTTCCCGACGCGGCGATGGTGGGCGGCGCTTTGCATGACGGCGATGAGGTGATCGGCGGCCCAGCCATCTTCGGGTTCGGGCAAGGCTTCGACTGCCCGGATCGCGGCCGGACGCTATCGGACCCGGGATATTTTGCGCAGATGTGGAAACCTCATTCGGTGTCGGCCGTGTCCAGCGGACACTGCGTGGTCCGGGGTGATTTCCTGAAAAGCGTCTTAAGTCAACTGGCGGAGGAGAAGGCGCCGCTGAACATGCTGGGCCCCTGGCTTGGTGGGCTGGCCAGAGAGGCGGGACAGCGCGTGGTGTTTTCTCCATTCATGAGCGCCTCCGCCCAAAAGACACCTGAAGACACAGCGGCACCAGACGCCAGAGCGGGCTTCCTGTCTCGTTTTTGGCGCCTGTTGCCCGAGGAGCATCTGCTCTCTCCCAGGCTGGGCCTTGAAGCGGGAACGTCCTACGCCCCAGTCAGCCAAGCCCAGCGGGAGCGGCACTTGGCTGGCCTCCAGCAAGGCGCCTTGGAGTACAAAGATTGGTTTGACCGGGAAATCATACGCAGGGCAGGGCGATACCCCATGCCCCGTGACCCCGCCAGTATATCGATTCTGACGGCTGTTTACGAGAAAAGCGACCTCGCCTTGCTGGATGACTTGGCAGAATCCATAGTCAACCAAACCCTTAGCCCCGCGCAATGGGTCATAGTGGTCAACGGCCCCGTTACAGAGGGGCACTTGGAGCACATTGGGGCCAAATCCCAGGACGAGTGGGGCGCCACTCTGATCGTGGAAACGCAATCATTGGGCATAATCGGGGCCCTGCGGCGAGGGTTGGAAAGCGCGGTGGGGCAATACGTAGTGCCGGTGGACGCCGATGATTTACTCACCCCGGACGCCATCCAGATACTGGCGCGCGAAATCCAGCGCCTTAATGAACCAGATATGATTTTTTCCGATGAGGATTTGCTGGCTCAGGGAAAACCGGCAGCTCCATATCTGCGCTCCGTCTTTGATCCCGTGCTGAACCTTGACAGCTCTTACATCTGGCATTTGCTGGCCATAAAACGAAGCTCCGCCTTGGAGCGGGAACTGTACTCAGACCCCGGCGCCAACTGGTGTCAGGACTGGGACAGCGTAACGCGGATCGCCAACGCCGGAGGACGGATCGAGCACTGCCCCGAGATTCTCTATCACTGGCGGCAACACTCCGGCTCCACCACCAACAAGCCCGAGGGTGACCCCAGATCCCTGGACTCGGTACGGCATGTCCTGCAAGGACAGATAGACCGGGCCGCCAACCCCGAACTTTATGCGATCGAAACTTGGCCGATAGACCGGGGAGCGAAAGAACTCTATATCTCGCGGCCGGAAATTGACCTGTCAGAGTTTGTATGGATTGGCGATTACATGGCCGGCGGCGAGCATGAAGGCCCACCGAGGGGGGAATTCATCGTGGCGAATGCTGGGAGCGCTTCAATGGAGGCGGGGGGCGTCTTTAACGAAGCGGCGCGGTTGTTTGGTTTGCACCCGCACATCGGCGCGGTAGGCGGCCGAATAATAGACGAGAACGGTCTGGTTGTTGAGAGCTGTTTTGTGAACAATGGGGCCGGGGGGGTGGAGAGCCCGTGGATGGGACGCGGGGAGACTTATCCCGGGCCCTACGCCTTGGCGCTCAAGGCCCAGAGCGTAATCAGCACCGGGCCTTCTCTTGCCTTTTTCCGCCTACGGGCCTTGGAGGAAGTCGGCGTCCAGCCGCCTGAGGATCTTTCTTCTTTATGCGCATGGGTTTTGGACACCTGCGAAAGACTGGTTGCAGCCCAATGGGGTGTCGTTTTTTCACCTTTGGTTGTTGCCCGATCAACCAGCCCCTGGCCTCCGATATCACAGGCCGATCGCAGGCCTAGGCAAAATATAAATGGCGGATCCTCGGCGCTTTCCCGCTACGGGTTGCATTGCCCATACGTTTTCAAATGACTCACGAAACGATTGCTGGTGTCAACTGCACATAGGTGACATTCGGACTATGGCTCACAAAGTCGCGGTGACATATTTAAACAGGAGCGCCGAGGGCGTTGCTCCCGTAGAGAACTTTATCCGCTCGTACAAAAAGGCCGATCCGGGCATGGATCACGAGTTCATCACCATTTATAAGGGATTCGCTCCGGTAGAAATGGAGGCATCAAGGCGGCTGTTCGAAAACATGGAAGACCGTTGGGTGAGTGTTGATGACGATATGACCGATATCGACGCATATCTGATCGCAGCTGAAAAATTTTCCGATATCGACGTTTTTTGTTTTTTGAACACATTCAGTGAGATCAACTGCAACCAGTGGCTATACTTTCTCCATGACGCACTGGCTAAGGATGGGATTGGCATCGCCGGTGCTTCCGCATCATATGAGTCTTTGTTTAACTCATATAAATTGATTAGCAAGGCCGTGTGGTTATGCTCCCAAGGAGCATTGAAATACAATTATAGGTTATATTTACATTACAAAACTATATTTGATGAGCATGCAGCATTTTGGTTGCAACAAAAGTCTGCGAGGCGCTTCATATATAGTTATCTGCCCAACTATGCCCCTCGGATCAAATACCATGACAAATACAATACGTTGTTTGAAGAATACTGGAAAGAGTTGACTGCTGCCAATGGAGTGTTCTCGTTTATAGAAGGTTATCCGCCTTTTCCAAATCCGAGCATTAGAACAAACTGTTTTATGGTTAGACGTAAGCATTTGGCCTGTTTTTTAAATAATAACTTCAGGATGACCAAAAACCAATCTTACTTGTTTGAAAGCGGTCCCGAAGGTTTGACTAGTTCCATATTGAATAAAGGATTGAGAGCAGTAATTGTAAACAGTGATGGCAATGTTTATGATGTTGAGCAATGGCCGCAAAGTGAGACATTTAGACTTGGCAAACAGGAAAAATTGATGGTCGCGGATAATCAAACCAAAGGATTTGTTGGGATGAATCCTTTACAAAGAAATGTGTTGGCCTACATGACTTGGGGAAGCGCATTGGGAGATGCGCCAGCCTATGTTTCAGTGTTTGGCATTCCCTTTGATGTTGCGTGGAAGTGAAAACTATTTTGTTAAGTGCGGATACGCAATTAGTCAATCGAGGCCAAGCTGCGGATAAACATATTGCATACACAAAAAACTATCGCAGTATGTAGGGCCGCGCTATTCTTTCTAGGGCTTCTCCCCGCGCTTTATGTCTTTTTTGCCATTCAGTATTCTGTCATTACGGTTCCCTTTTGGGACCACACCGAACTTATAAAATGGGTCGCCGCCTCTTACGACGGGAAATTCGAGATATCCAGCCTCTGGGCCCCGCACAACCATACGCGCCCGCTGGTCTACCGCGCCGTAATGTTGGTCAATGCGAGGTTCACCGATTGGGATTTACGCTCGGAATACGTGTATTTATATTTGGCGATTTTGGGCGTGTCCGCCTGTCACTTTTGGGCGCTGCGCCGCATCGCCAAATCCGGCGGGCCCATGGTGTTGCCGGCTTCTCTGTTGGTGGTTTCGTTGCTAATCTTTTCCCCCACCGGCCACAACAACCACTGGTGGTCCATGATGTTTCAGTTCAACGCCGCCAACCTGTTCATCGCGCTTGGAATGCTGGCGGTTTTTTTGAATCCGCACCGGTGGACCGGCAACTTGATTGGCGCGCTGGCTTGTTGGTTGGCAGCCTATACCCTGACCTATGGGGTGATTGCGTTTTTTGCGGTTATCCTCACCTTGCAAATTACCAGGCGTAATGTTTTGATGCCTGGCCGCTGGACCATTTTCTGGATTATTAACTTTGTGGTGCTCATTTTTATGTATCTGCCGGGCCTTCCCCCCACCGGTGGAAACACGCACCCGGGGATTGCCAGCCTGGTATGGTTTTCGTTGGCTTACCTGGGCATGCCTCTAGCCGGTATTATTTGGTTTCCATTTAAGCGTCAATTTGACATTCCCCTTTCCACGGTTTTTAGCGGGCTGTGCGGATGTTTGGTTGTTTTTTCCACCGTCTTGCTCATTTGGCACGGCAAAGGGCGATTGCGGCATAGCCACCCCGCCGCTTTGATTTTGGTCGGGTTTACCCTCTTCGCCGTTGTTTCGTCGCTAGTCACTGCTTGGGGCAGGAGCGCCTTTGATGAATACGGGATTTCCAACGCCAACTCCAGCCGCTATACAATGTTCGGCGTATATCTTTTACTCGGCCAAATTTATTATCTGACAGCGGGGTTTGCCGAGGGCTGGCTGGGCGATACCGCGCTTGCTCGTAAAAGTCCTAAGTGGAACTCCGCTTTGCCTGCCCTGGCTATCGCACTTTTCGTTCTCTTGAGCGGAATTACCTATATCCGTGCCACTCATGTCTATGTTGAGGCGCATGAATTCAACAAAATACTGAGAACGGCTTATTTGCCAAGCGCAAAAACCACTGATTTGGACAAATTCATTCATCCCAACCCCGAATTTGTGGTTAAGCTAAAAAAGGATTTGCTGCGGTTGCGGCTGGGGCCCTATCGAAACCCAGAGCAATGCGTGGAATCGGCGCCTGTTGTCCGTAAGTGAAACGACGGTTCTTGTGCCAATTAAAAAAACGCGCGTATGGTTTCCATGCTGCCATGATCAATTTTTAAGAGACTGAAATATTTAATACGGAATGTTTTTACCGCGATGGTGCCAGCCCCCACAACTTTTGCTAGAGCGATTCCCCTCTATTTCATCGGCTGGTTTGCCGATATTTTCATCCGGTGCATGACCCTAGCGGCTGTAAAACTTGCCCCAGGCCGAAAGCTCCATTATGCGGCGCACTCCCCGGCTGCCGGTGTCGTAACCCCTGGTTTGGTTGTCCGAAATAATCAGGTTCGCCTGCCCGGGGATGCGAAAGGTTTGGCTCTCCCGCCATTGCTTTGGGCTAAACACGCGGCCATCAGCGCCCGCCACCAACGCCTGGAGGCCCTGCTTTTCCACGAAGCGGGTGAAGCTTGACCGGCCGCTCTCCAGCCTGAAGGCATCCTTTTTCTCTTGAGGTATGGCATTGGCCTTGGCAAAGGCCAGGATGAGCCGCCGGGCGGTTAGGAATGCATTGGAACGCACATGGGGGTTGGGGAAATCTGAAAAATGCCCGACAGACCTAAGGTAGCGCGGGGGAAACACCAGCAAGGAGCCTATCAAACCATAGGTTCCTTTTAAAACACCCTTGTTTCGAAAGATGTCGGAGCAAATGGGCCAAATGAAGCGCCACGTGGGCAGGATGGTTCCCCATGACCCGGTACACCCCACCACGCCAACCCCTGGCCGGCTGGCCGCTCCAACCAGAATGTCCAGCCAGCCATCCCGCTCAATACGGCTATGGGTGTTGAGGAAGCACAGCCAGTCTTCTTGAACTTGTTCCGCCGCGCGAAAATAGGCGCCCCAGTCATAGCCGTCGTCGGGCAGACCGATAACCTCGGCGTTGGCTTCCTGGGCCCGGCGTCTAAGTAGGTCCAACTGGGCCGGGTTCTTCCACCCTTTGGAAATTATATAGAGCTTGTGCTCGTGCCCGGCGGGATGGCTTTGATAGGAGGTCAAAAACGAATCCAGAGCCGGCAGGCCCCCGTCAACGCCCCGCGCCAAGAATAGGACCGCAGCTTTCATTGGAATTATCCCTCGGGCAGTCCGTGGGTTTGCCACCACTGAATGGCGTCCCCGAGCCCGCTCTCAAGGTCATGGCGCGGACAAAAGCCCACTTCCTGGGTTAAGCGGGTTGTTGCGGCAGCCAGGCATGGGGGCTCACCCGGGGGCATGGGGCGCGCTCCCACCCGTAGCAGGTCCGGGCGTCCGGTGATGTCACCGATGGCTTTGAGCAATTCATGAAGCGGTCTGGCCTCACCGCTGGCGATGTTGAACGATCCTTGCGCGTCGCTGTCGCACAACGCGGCGAAAGCGCCGGCCACATCCGCCACGTGCATGAAATCGCGCTTCTGGAGGCCGGAGGTGGTTTCCACCGTCCGGCCCTGCAAAAGCCCACGGATCACGTCGCTGACCAACCGGCCGGGCTTTTCACCCGGGCCATAAAGAAAAAACACCCGGCCCCACGCAAGGGCCAAACCATCGAGGTCAGCCGCGCGGGTAAGGACGCTGTGCAGGGCGGCCTTGCTCACGCCATATAGCGTCGCCGGCTTGATGGGCGTTTCATATTCATCCAAGACCGAATAATTCCAGTCGTATTCAGCGCAGGTTCCCGCCGCCACCATACGCCGGCCGCCGTTTTCAACAAAAGCGCGGTACAGGTTCAGGGAAGCGGCCACCCAGGCCAGGTTCTCCCGGGAGTTCCAGAAAAGCCCCGGTTCGGCGTACCAGGCCAGATGAAGCAAATGGGTTGGGGTCAACTCGCTCAACAGCCCGGCTGTTGCACCGGGATTCATGAGGTCGGCTTCATGGCTATCTACGTTCGGGAGTTGGGCTCCCCTGGAGCTTAGGGCATGAACCTCGAAACCCTTTTCAATGAGGGCGGGGATGCAGTGGCGGCCAATGAAGCCGGTGGCTCCGGTAACCAGAATCCTTTTTGCGCGGGCTCCGTTCATACCTTGAAGTCCGGGTAGGTGGCATCGCGGTGGGATATGACGGAAATGGGAAGCGGCCAAGTTACGGAAAAGGCGGGATCGTTCCACCTAACTCCCCTGGCCGATTCCGAATGATACGTATTGCCCATCATGTACAAGACCACGCTCGAGTCGGCCAGGGTCTGAAAACCGTGGGCAAACCCTGGCGGTACATAGAGCCCGGCATGGTTGTCCTCGTTTAGCTCCACCCCCAGGCTTTGGCAGTAGGCGGGCGATTGCCGCCGCAAGTCGATAATCACGTCATGTATGGCCCCCCGAATGCAACGAACCAATTTCGGCTCTTCATGGGGGGGCGCTTGAAAATGCATGCCGCGCACCGTCCCCTTGCGCGTGTTGCTGGATAGGTTCATCTGCGGGAACCGGGTGGGCAGCCCGGCGGCGGCGAATTCCTCCTCGCAAAAGGAGCGGGCGAAAAAGCCGCGCTCATCGGACAGGGGCGCGATCTCCACCAAAATCGCGCCAGGCAAGGAAAGAGGCTGGAACTTCATGGAGACACTTCTATGGTGGGGACGGCGGTGACAAAACGCCCGCCCCATTCACGTATGAACGACATTTGACTGGTTATCTCATCGCGAAGGTTCCACGGCAGGATGAGGATATAGTCCGGTTTTCGCCTGGCGATCTCTTCCACCGCCAGGACCGGAATGCGCGTGCCTGGCAGAAGGGTGTTCTGTTTGCCGGGGTTGCGGTCAACTGTGAAGGGTATGTATTCCGGCCCGACTCCGCAGTAGTTGAGCAGGGTGTTGCCCTTCGCCGGCGCGCCATAGCCGCAAACGCTCTTGCCCTCCCGGCGGGCCGCGATAAGGAAGTCCAACAGAGCGTCCTTTACCGCCACGACCCGCTGGGCATAGGAGTCATAGCAGGCGAAATCGGTAAGCCCGGCGGCCTCTTCGCCGCGCAGGACCAACTCAACCGACGGTTCTTGCTGGTAGCCGGCCTTTTGGTGGCAAACAAAGACCCGCAGCGATCCGCCGTGGGTGGAAAGCTCCTCGACATCGAAGATCCTGAGCCCTTGCTCCTCGAGCACCCTTTGCAATGGGCGCAGGGCCAGGTAGGAGAAATGCTCATGGTAGATGGTGTCGAACTGATTGAAGGCAATCAAGTTCTTCAGATGAGGGAACTCGAAGGTGGCCACCCCCTGGGGTTTGAGAATTTCCCGAAAACCGCCCAGAAAATCTTTCAGGTCCGGTACATGGGCCAAAACGTTGTTGGCCGCCACCAGGTCGGCACGGCCCCGTCTCTGGGCAATGTCGTTGGCGGTGGTGGCGCCGAAAAACACGCACTCGGTTTCTATGCCCTTTCCTATGGCTACGCTGGCGCAGTTGGCGGCTGGCTCTATGCCGGTCACCGGGATGCCGCGCTGCAGGAACCACTGCAAGAGATAGCCGTCGTTGCTCGCCACCTCCGCTACATGGGAGCCGGGGCCCAGGCCGAAGCGGGCGATCATGGCCTGGGTGTAGCGATCCGCGTGCTCCAACCAACTGGAAGAGTAGGAGGAAAAGTAGGCGTATTCGTCAGAGAAGATGTTCTCCGGCGCTTCCTGGGCTTCCAACTGCACCAAAAAGCATGACTCGCAGACGAATACATGCAGGGGATAAAAAATCTCCGGCTCATCCGCCCTGGAAACGGGCACAAAGGAATTGGCCAACGGAGACAGGCCCAGGTCCACAAAAGTGCGCGATAGCGCCGCGCCGCAAGCCCTGCAATGCGTCTGTTTCATGAGGTGCTTCCCATGGCTTCGTATTGCCGGATTTGTTCCAGGCATAACTCCCGGGCGTCTTCTCCGGCCAACTGGCGCTTATACCATTCCGCGGTCCAGGCAAGGGCCAGGTCCACATTCAGCCGGGCGGTCCAACCCAGACGGGCGCGCGCTTTGGATGGGTCGACTTTGAGGTAGGTGGATTCGTGGGGCTGGGGAGCGCTGCTGGTGTGCCAACTGGCGCCGCCGCCCCAGATGGCGCTTAGGCGTTCCACCACATGGGAAACCGGCTTGGCGTCCTCCTCGCCCGGGCCGAAGTTCCAGGCCTGGGCGTAATCCCCGCCACCGCACAATCGTTCCGCCAAAATCAGATACCCGGAAAGCGGCTCCAACACATGCTGCCATGGCCGGGTGGCGCTCGGGCTTCGCACCTCAACCGGTTGGCCGGCTGAAAAGGACCTGATGCAATCGGGCACCAGGCGGTCCTGGGCCCAATCGCCGCCGCCGATGACATTGCCGGCCCGGGCGGAAGCCAGGGCCGGAGCGTTTTTGTCAGGCGCAAAGAATGATCTGCGATAGGCCGAGGTAATCAACTCCGCGCAGCCCTTGGAGCAGCTGTAGGGGTCGTGACCCCCCATGGGCTCGTCCTCACGATATGCCCAGAACCATTCGCGGTTGTCATAGCACTTGTCACTGGTTACGTTGACCATCGCCTCCACGCCCTTGGCCCGGCGCACCGCCTCAAACATGTGGACGGTGCCCATGACGTTGGTGGCAAAGGTGGCCACCGGGTCTTGGTAGGATGGGCGCACCAAGGCTTGCGCGGCCATGTGGATCACGATTTTGGGCTTCGCTTCGGCCACGGCGTCGATCACCGGCTCCAGATAGCGGATGTCGGTTATGCCGTGGTGCTCAAGGCTTTGTCCACAGGCCAGGTCAAAGAGGCTGGGCTCGGATGGCGGATCAAGGGCCAGGCCGCTAACCCTGGCGCCCAGGTGGGAGAGCCAGAGAACCAGCCAACTCCCCTTGAATCCGGTATGGCCCGTGACCAGGACGCGTTTCCCCTTCCAGAATCCGGGCGATGGATTTACCATCGCTTCCATTGCGCCTTTCCCGAGTTCCATAGGTTCTCCAATTGGTTCCGGTCGCGCAAAGTGTCCATTGGCTGCCAAAAGCCTTCATGGTGAAAGGCCGACAGTTGACCGTCGCGGGTTAGGGCCTCCATGGGCTCCCGTTCCCACACCGTGGAATCGCCGTCAATGTAATCCATGACCCGTGGTGAAAGCACAAAGAATCCGGCGTTGATAAAGGCCCCGTCGCCGCGGGGCTTTTCGGAAAAATGCTTTACCTGGCCCTGCTCGATTTCAAGGGCTCCGAAACGGCCAGGGGGGTGGACAGCGGTGACCGTGGCCAGACGACCATTTTGGCGGTGGAAGGCCAACAACTCATCGAGGTTTATGGAGCCGACCCCGTCGCCATAGGTCATATGAAAGTCTTCATCACCGACAAATTCGCGTACCCGTTTCAGGCGGCCGCCGGTCATGGTGTTTAGGCCAGTTTCAATTAAGGACACTCGCCAGAAATCCTGTCCGGGACGGAGAACTTCGATTTCGCCAGTCTGGGTGTTCACGGTGATGTCGCTGGTGTGGCAGTAATAGTTAACAAAAAATTCCTTGATGATATAGCCTTTGTAGCCCAGGCAAATGATAAAATCATTGACTCCGTAGTGGGAGTATATTTTCATAATGTGCCAGAGTATCGGCTTGCCGCCTATCTCCACCATCGGCTTGGGGCGTATCTCGGTTTCTTCTGAAAGCCTTGTGCCAAATCCACCGGCCAAAATTACAGCCTTCATTAGCCTTTTCCTTGTTTTTCTCGGCGAACACAAGTCAACAACTGGCAATGAACCGAAGGCAACGTCCTTAGATTCGATTTGCCACAAAAGTTTTCGTTTGGGATATCACCTTGATAATTGTGAATAGCCCCGCATAAATTCCCATTCTCATGCCCGCGACTCGGCTTACGGTCGTGGCGGAAAGCCACACCAAGGAGCACAAATCCAAGCCCCTTTTAGTGGCTCGCAACATGGAATCGAACAAGCCGGCAATGCCGGGTTTTCTGTCCCAATCGAAGAATGGGCGTTTATTGTACAGGTAGTGAAACTCCACCCCCGGGACGTACAAAAAGTCCCCCGAAATCGCCGCCGCCATCATTAGGGGGGTGTCATGCCACCAATTTACATGGCGCCAGGTGATTTGTCGAAGGGCTTGGGTGCGCCACAAACCATATAAGTGGTGAAGTTGGGAGGTGGCCGCCCAATACAGACGTTGAACTGGGGTGCGGTTGGCATTGAGGAAATTCAAGGGCAGTGGCTTTCCCGTGCCGTCCAAATATTCAATGATGTCGCCAAAGGCCAATATGGCCTTTGGATTGGCCTCAAGAGCATTAAACAATTTCTCTATGAATTCAAGGTCGCGGGTATCGTCGTGGGCAGCCCACATGAAAAACGGTGTCCTTGCTTTTTGCAACACAAAGTTGAAATTGGCGGTGGGCGAAATGGTGCGCGCCTGTCTTAAATATTGGATGCGGTTATCCCGGGCGGCGAAATCTTTACAGATGCTTGGCGTGTGGTCCGTGGAGCCGTTGTCCGAGATGATAATTTCGATATTTCTAAAGGATTGGCTGGTTATATTTTCCAGGACAGAGCCCAGAGTCTTGGCCCCGTTGTACACGGGCATGCCCACACAAACTTTTGCAGGGCTGACGTAACTTTTGGTTGTGGGAGCCATACAATACCTTTGAAAACCCTTTGAGGCTATTCAGATTTCGGCTTACATTGATTTTGCTATATGGAAACCCAAGGCCCAGCGTCCCCATTTATAACCAGTTCCCGTCATATAATCTCCATCCAATTCAAACTGATTAAAAACAGGCGCAAAACGGTCTGCGGTTTTTGGCGTTTTCGTGTTAAGGTGGTTTTGGCATAACTTACCGATAATACGTTAAAAGGCATACCTGCAATGCGCCGGAGCCGCAAATCCAGCCCAAGTTGTACGGACCCTGGCCCGACCATCCCTGTCTGGCGGGAGCTTGCGGTCGTGGCCGCGATCATTGACGCTCATCCTGGCATAGCGGAAAAGGCATGGCAAGACCTTGTGGTGGCAGAAACCCCGAAACCGGCACGCCGGGCATGGAGAGGCCATCAACCGGGTGCTGACGGGCGGGGCCAAGCGAGAGGGCATCGAGACCGGCCGCAAGACGCGATTCGGCAGCACCCCGGTGGAGGCCAACATCCACTCGAACGATTCGTATTTGTTGCCAAATTGGTTTGCGCTGTTCATGAGGGCATAATGACATCAATCGAATCCGAGGGGAGGGGTCGCGCCGTGCTTCTCATGCGCCTCCCCGGCAATAAAAAGGGGCTAGACCTTGCGGCCTAGCCCCTTGTACTTACTGGCTCCCCGGGTCGGACTCGAACCAACGGCCCGGTGGTTAACAGCCACCTGCTCTGCCAACTGAGCTACCGGGGAAAACGTTGAGCGATTTTTACCATAGGGTCCCCAAGGCGTCAACAATATTGCAGGCTAAGAAGCACCGCCGGCAATAAAGGCTTGCCAAGGCCGACGCCAGCGGCTATATAGGGAGCCGCAGATTATGTTTCTAGGCTTCGGCCATCCCGGTCTGCACCGGGGTGGCCGATTTTTTTTGGCGTGGAGCGGCGAGGAATGCTGACCAAAGTATTGGTTTTGACAGCGTATTTCGTGGCGGTGTTGGCCCTGGGCTTTTTGGCCAAAAGCCGGCTCAAGGACGGGCCGGCGGACTATTTCCTGGCCGGCCGGGGGCTTGGCTCCTTTGTGCTGGTGGGGACCATGGCGGCCACCAACTTCAGCGCTTTCACCGTGTTCGGGGCCTCGGGGGCGGGCTACCGCGACGGGTTGAGTTTTTTCCCCATCATGGCCTTTGGCACGGGATTCATGGCCCTGACTTTCTGGCTGGTGGGCAAGAAGGTGTGGCAGTGGGGCCGCACCCATGAACTGGTCACCCCGGCCGAGCTGGTGGAGCAGGCCTATGGCAGCCGCCCCCTGGCCGGGCTTTTCGCTCTGGTGATGGTGGTGTTCACCGTGCCCTACTTGGCCTTGCAGCCCCTGGCCGGGGCCAAGGTGCTGGGCCAGCTTTTCGGCCTGCCCCCCTGGGCCGGGGCCAGCCTCATCACGGCCATCATCTTGGCCTACACGCTGCGAGGCGGGCTGAAGGCCGTGGCCTGGACCGATGTGTTCCAGGGCATCTTGATGTTTGTGCTCATGGCCGGGGCCTTGCTCCTGGTGGTGTCCCACTACGGAGGCTGGGGAGAGGCCTTTGACCGGGTGCGCCAGGCCGAACCCGCCCTGTTCAGCCGGCCCGGCCCCCGTGGTGTCTACACCCCGGCGGTGTGGTTCAGCTTCCTCACCCTATGGTTCTTCTGCGACCCCATGTTCCCCCAGCTTTTTCAGCGTTTTTATTCAGCCCGCAGCCAGCGTTCCCTGGGGCGCACCATGGCCTTTTATCCGGCCATCTGCACGGTGGTGTTCATTCTGCCGGTCGCCCTGGGGGTGCTGGGGCATTTGTCCTTCCCCGGCCTGGCCGCCAGGGAGGCGGACAACATAGTGCCCCTGTTGATGACCCATTTGGCCGGCGATTTCATGGGCACCCTGGTACTGGCCGCCGGCCTGGCCGCCTTGATGTCCACCATGGACTCCCAGCTTTTGACCCTGAGCTCCATCTTCAGCCGGGACCTGTTCCCCTATCTATGGGGGCGCAAGGCCCAAAGCGCCCTGGTCGGGCGCATCTTCGTGGTGTTGCTGGCCGTGGCCGGGCTCCTGGTGGCCCTGCTTTCCGACGCCACCATTCTGCAACTGGGCCTGACCGCCTTCACCGGTCTGGCGGCGCTGTTCCCCACCGTGTTCTTGGGCTTGTACCTCCGGCGGCCCCGGGCGTCAGCGGCCATTGCCTCCATTTTGGCCGGGGAGGCGCTGGTGGTGGCCTACCACCTCAAGTTGCTTCCAACCGGGGGGTTTCTGCCTGCGGTGCCAGTGATGGCCGTGGCTTCGGCGGTGTATGTGTCGGTGCAGGCCCTGGCCGGCGGGCTTGGCCTGCCCCGCTTCAGCCGCCGGGGTTGGCTGGCACTGGTCTTGTTCGGGGGCATATTCGTGGCGGCCCAGGACTTCTGGGCCTGGGGCAGGGTGGGGCAAACCCTGGCCGGCTTGCCCCTGTGGGCCTGGTATTTCGTGGGGTTGAGCGCCCTGCAGACGGTGTTCAGCGTTTGGTGGCTGCGCACGTCAAAAGATTGACGCACCTTTTTGCCTCCAACGGCGCAAGATATGATAATTTGTGCGGCACCTAGGGAGGTGACCATGCGAGTTCTTATTATCAACGGCAGCGCCCGGGGGGCCAAGGGGGTTACCGCCAAGCTGGCCGGGGCCTTGGCCCAGGGCCTGACCCAGGGCGGGGCCCAGGTGGAGACCCTTTACGTCAAGGACCTGAACATAGCTCCTTGCATGGCCTGCCTGAGCTGCATGCACCTGAACCCCGGCCACTGCGTCCAGCGCGACGACATGGACGTGGTGGTTCCCCTGCTCAAACAGGCCGATATTCTGGTTTGGGCCGCCCCGGTGTACACCGACACCATGAGCGCCCAACTAAAGGCGGTCATGGACCGCTGCATCTGCTCCATGCAGCCCTTTTTGTTTGCCGACGCCCTCGGTTTCACCCGCCACCCCATGGCCTGGGACATGCCCAAACGGGTGATGCTGGTTTCCACCTGCTCCTTTCCCGAACCGGCTACTTTCGACTCCCTGGTGGCCACGGTGCGCGCCCAGGCGGTCAATTTCGGGGGCCAATGCCTGGCCGAGTTGTGCGTGCCCGGCTCCCTGGCCATCCAGATGGAGCCCTCGGTCTTGGAGCCCCATCTGGCGCTCATCACTCAAGCGGGCCTTGAGGTGGCCCAAGGGGGCAGGGTGCGCCCTGGCACCTTGACGGCTATCAAGCGCCCGCCCATGAGCGTGGACCGCTTCCGGGAACTGGCCGGGCGCTACGAAGAATGGTGCCGCAAACAGCAGGCGAAAGTGGCGGAAAAGCGGCGGGAAAAAAGCTAGAAACCACATCAACAAAATATATTAACTTATTATTAATTGAAGCTAATTAAATAGAGAACAGGCTAAAAGGACTGGGCCCAGCGCTTGGCGGCGGTGCCGGCCTTGGCCAGCAGTTCGGCGGCCTCTTCCTTATCGCCGGCCAGCAGGGCTTTGGTGACGGCCACCTTCAGACTCAGGGCCTGAGGTTGGCCCAGGGCCAGGGCGGCCACGGCAAAGGAGATGTCTCCGCCAAAGTCGTGCAGGCGCCCCAGGCTCTGGGGCAGATCACGGCTCAACTCCAGGGCGCGCTCCTCCAAGCCTTCGATGAAGGCGTCATCCGGGACGGGGCCTGTCAGCGGCTTGACTTGCAGGCAATAGGGTGGAGCCGGGGCCAGCACCTCGGAGGGCAACTCCACCCCCAGGCCGCGCCAAGCGGCGGCCACGGCTTCCTGCCCCTGGGCGGCTTGGGCGGCGCGGGTTTGATATGCCTCCCGCGACCAAAGGCCGTAGGTGCGGCAACCCAGGAAGCGGTCTTGGTAAATGGCGCAGGCCTCTGCGAGGGCCCAAGGGCATGCCCGGCGCTGGGCCGCGTTGCCCAGAAAGTGCTCCACTAGGCGCCTGGCCTGGGCCGCGCGTTCTTTATAGGGCGTTGCGGGCAGGCGGTGCAGCCAGGCGGCCAACTCCACCGTGAACACCGGGGGCAACAGCCCGCAGCATGCGCCCCGCCGGGCGCAGGTGGTGGCGGGAAGATCTTGATACGCCTGCTCTAAATTAACGAAGAGGCCTCGGGATGAGGCCTCTTGCAGACCGCTACGCAAATCCGGGCGTGCCGGCCGCTTCATAAGCGTTCCTGTGGCACCGCTTCGGACTCGGGCGGTGGGTGGATATAAGCGTTAGCCCAGACCGTCGGCCTTTTGCTGCACCTGAGAGTAGGAAGCCAGCAGAGTGTCGAGGTCGCCTTGACGCAGCATCACCTGGCCGCACCGGTCGCAAATAACAGTGTGGTCGTCCAGACCTCCGATGCGTTGCTCGCTGGCTTCACAGTTGCTGCAAACATAGTCGTATGCGGGCATTTTATCTCTCCTGTCGCCTTTATTGGGTAGGCGATGGTTAGTCGTTGACCGCTATTATTAGCAAATTGCGTGCCAATTTATTTTTTATCTGACGTTTTTGCCGGCGTCCCTTCGGGAGCCACGATCATCAAGGCACATAACGGTTTGGGCTGGAGCAGTAGGCGCGGTAGAAAATTATTTCACAATCATTGCAAGCGTGGCGCTTAATGGTGCATTATCCCCCACCGTGGGGAATAATTACCCACGCCTGATATCCTAAAATTGACGTGGATTTAGGTGTGTAAAGCCCCACGCGGGGCGCCGGCTCCTAATCCCCAAGGGGTTCACAGGCCCAGGTCCGGATTCTGGCGCCCCAGTGACGCCAAGGCCGCGTCATGGGTAAGATCGTGGCCCACCGGGGTGATGGTCACATAGCCCTCCAGCAGGGCGGGGTAGTCGGTGTGGCCGTCGCCCTCGGTGCTCATCTCCTCGCCGGCCTGCCAGTAATACACGTGGCCCCTGGGATCGCGGCGCTCCAGAAAGGTTTCCCGCATGGAGGCGGTGGACTGGCGGGTGAAGCGCACCCCCTTGACTTGGCCGGGGGCCAAGGCGGGGACATTGACGTTCAGTGACACCCCCGGAGGCACGGACAGCCCCGGCCAAGCCGCCACCAGGCGGGCGGTGACCCTGGCGGCCAAGCTGAAGTCGGCCGGGTGGTGAGTGGCCAGGGAAACGCTGATGGCCCCCAGCCCCAAGATGGCTCCCTCGGTGGCCGCGCTGACCGTCCCC
Source organism: Pseudomonadota bacterium (assembly GCA_018819925.1). Taxonomy (GTDB): domain Bacteria; phylum Desulfobacterota; class Desulfarculia; order Desulfarculales; family Desulfarculaceae; genus Desulfoferula. The sequence goes on along the minus strand of JAHJPG010000048.1, from coordinate 30,464 downwards.
GAATAGAGCAGGTTCACGCCCACGTTGGCCCCTTGGTTGATGCCCGAGATCACCATCTGCACCGGCTGGGGCAAAAGCTGGCGCACGGCCAGCTTCACGCAGTCCGCCGGGGTTCCGGTAACCGCCCAGCCCTGCATGCCGCTTTCGGAGGTGAGGGGATGCACCCTGATGGGATCGGCCAGGGTGATGGCGTGGCCCACCGCCGACTGCTCGGTTTCCGGGGCCACCACCCACACCTCGTGCTCGGTGGCCAGGGCCTGGTGCAGGGCCTTCAGGCCCGGGGCGTAGGCCCCATCGTCGTTGGTGAGAAGTAGGCGCATGATGGGGTGAAGTCTACCCCGGCCCCAGCCCGGGCGTCAAACCTGGGCCGCGTTGACAAGGCTGGAGAGGCGGCATAATTTTAAAAGATGTTATTTATTATTTTTACGCATGCTTCTGGCTTGGTGATGAAAAAAAACCTATTCATGATCCTGGGCCTTGGTCTGTGCCTGTGCATGTTGGCCGTGTCTCCGGCCCTGGCCGACCGCATGGGCCGCGTCACCCCGGTGGTGGCCGTGGTGCGGGCCGTGGGCCCGGCGGTGGTCAACATCTCCAGCACCGCCCGGGTGCGGGTTAGTCCTTTCCGCAGCGGCGACGACATGATGGACCGTTTTTTCCGGGAGTTTTTCCAGCCCCTGGAAAGAGAGCAGACCAACCTGGGCTCCGGGGTGATAATCGACGGCAAGCGGGGGCTGATCGTCACCAACAGCCACGTGGTGGACGGTGGCGGCGACATTCGGGTGCAGCTTTCCGACCGCAGGGTGTTCAAGGCCAAGTTGTTGGGGGCCGACCCTTCCTCGGACCTGGCGGTGTTGCAGATAACCCCACGGGGCAGCCCCTTGCCCCAGGTCAAATTGGGCGATTCGCGATCGCTGATGATCGGCGAGAGCCTCATCGCCATCGGCAACCCCTTCGGCCTGCAACACACCGTCACCACCGGAGTGGTCAGCGCCCTCAACCGCCGGGTGCCCACCGGCCCGGGGGAGTATATGGGCGGGCTCATCCAGACCGACGCCAGTATCAACCCGGGCAACTCCGGGGGCCCCCTGCTCAACCTGGACGGCGAGGTCATGGGCATAAACACCGCCATCTTCCAGCGGGCCCAGGGCATCGGTTTCGCCATACCGGTGAACCGGGTCAGGCGGGTGATGGACGATCTTTTGGCCCATGGCAAGGTTTCCCCCACTTGGCTGGGCCTGGAGTTGCAAGACCTCACTCCCAGCCTGGCCAGCCACTTCGGCCTGGAAGCGCCTTCCGGGGTGGTGGTGTTGGGGGTTGTAGAGCAAAGTCCCGCCGCCAAGGCCGGGCTCAAGCGGGGTGAGGTGGTCCTGGCCTTGGACGAGGTATCCTTGGAGGATACGGCGGACTATCAGTCTCGCCTGGGCTCGGTGGCCCCGGGCCAGGCTGTAAAGCTGTGGCTTTTGGAAAAGGGACGGCGCCGCGGCGTCACCCTGGTGGCCGAGCGCTACCCCATGGAGCGGGCCAAGAGCTTTGTGTGGCAGCGCCTGGGCCTGGAGCTGGAGCCCATGGATGAACTGGCCGCCCAGCGCAACCGGGTGCCGCCGGGCAAGGCCCTTATGGTGTCCCGGATTCGTTCCGGCTCCACCGCCGAGCGGGCGGGATTGCAGCCGGGGGATCTGGTGCGCCGCATGGGCCGGGAGCCGGTGAGCGATTTGGATGCCTTTTACCTGGACTTGGTGCGCAGCCGCCACCAGCCCAAGGTGGCCATTCTGTTTCAACGGGGCCGGGCCCAGCAAGTTATAACTTTTGGCCGCTAGACGCCTTGACGGCGGTCGCTAGCAAGGAGCGTCAAGCCATGGATTTAGGACCTTTGCCCGATCAGTTGCAACCGGTGGTGGCCTTCCACGGCCATCTGTGCCCCGGCCTATTGATCGGTTATCGGGCGGTTCAGGCGGCCTCCCAGGCCCTGGACCTGGGCAGGTCCGAGGACGAGGAGCTGGTAACCGTGGCCGAAAACAACTCCTGCAGCGTGGACGCCTTTCAACAGATGCTCTCCACCACCTTCGGCAAGGGCAACCTGGTTTGGCAAGACAACGGCAAGCAGGCCTTTACGGTGATGGACCGCCGAAAGAACCGGGCGGTGCGGGTCAGCTTCATCGGCGACCGGCTCAAGCACCAGCGGCCCGGCGGCGGCACCGACCGGGAGGCCTTTGCACGGGAGTTGCTCAACGCGCCCTTGGACAGCCTGTTCAAGGTGGAGGAAGTGGCGGTGGAGCCTCCCCCTCGGGCGGTGATAGAGACGTCCATCATCTGCGGCCGCTGCGGCGAGCCCACCCAGGCCAGCCGCGCGGTGACGGTTGACGGAAAAACCCTGTGCCGCCCCTGCGCGGCAGAGGTGAACGCATGAAGGCCCTGGCGCGGCTGCTGTTCGAGGCGGGCATGCTCAAAAAGATGCGCCGCACCGGCTACCCCTTTTTGGGCAGCGGAGGCGAGTCCATAGCCGACCATTGCTTCCGGGCCGCGCTGCTGGGCTATCTCTTGGCCCTGGAGTTGGAAGAGGTGGACGAAACCAGGGTGGCCTTGCTGCTGCTGCACCACGACTTGGCCGAGGCCCGCACCGGCGATCTGAACTATATGAACAAGCGCTACTGCACCGCCAACGAGGAAAAGGCCCTGGATCACGCCACCCGGGACCTGCCTCCAGCCACCGCCGCGCGCATCAAGGAGCTGGCCCAGGAATTCCATGACGGCCAGACCCCGGAGGCCCGTTTGGCCCGGGACGCGGATCAGCTCGATTTGATCATCGAGCTGAAAGAGCAGCAGGACCTGGGCAACCTCTACGCCAAGCACTGGGTGCACTACGCCCTCAAGCGCTTGAACACCGAGGCCGGCCGGGAACTGGCCCAGGCGGTGCTGACCACCGACTGGACCGACTGGTGGTTTGAAAAGCGCGACGACCTCTGGGTTCACAATCACAACAACGGAGAATAAGACGCCCTTTTTTATTGCGGTCTGCCTGCGTTAAGATATTGAGCCGCCCGTTGGTCTTTATTCTGGTTGCGTGCGAGCAGGACAGGAGACGACATGGCCGCCTTTGAGAAACTGTTTAGCTCGGTGAAGGTTGGCAGCCACACGCTGCCCAACCGGGTGATGATGCCTTCCATGGGCAGCAACTTGGCCAACAGCCAAGGCCAAGTGACCCCCGCCATGCTGGCCTATTATCGTGCCCGAGCCGGCGGGCGTCCGGGGCTCTTGGTGGTGGAGGCGGCCTGCGTTCATCCCTCGGGCAAGGTCATCGACCGCAACTTCATGGCCCACGAGGACTCCCTAATCCCAGGCATGACCAGGCTGGCCAAGGCCATCAAGGAGCAGGGGACGGCTCCCATCCTGCAACTCATCCACGGCGGGCGCAACGCCCATCCCCGCCTGGTGGGCGAGGCCCTGGCTCCCAGCGCCCTGCGTGGCCCCACGGCCCACGCCACCCCCCGGGCCATGACCGTCATCGAGATCGAGGCCATGGTCCAGGCCTTTGCCAGGGCTGCGTGGCGGGCCATGAATGCGGGTTTCGTGGGGGTGGAAATTCATGGGGCTCACGAGTACCTGGTGCACGAGTTCCTCACCCCCTACGCCAACAAGCGCCAGGACGCCTACGGCGGCGACCTGGAGCGCCGGGCCCGCTTCGCCGTGGAAGTGATCCAGGCGGTGCGGGTGGCGGCCGGCCCAGAGGCGATCATTTCTTTTCGGCTATCCGGCGACGACCACGTGGCCGGCGGAATGGGCCCGTCCGAGGCGGCGGCTACGGCCAAGCTTCTGGTTCCCGCCGGAGTGGACATAATTTCGGTCACCGGCGGGGTGTACGAGACCCCTTCCATGGTGGTGCCGCCCACGCCGATGCCTTCGGGCACCCATGTGAAGGCGGCCCGGCAGGTGAAAAAGGCGGTGGACATCCCCGTGGCCGGGGTGGGGCGCATCCGCAACGCGGCCGAAGCCGAGGCCGCCCTCGAAGGCCTGGACCTAGTGGCCGTGGGGCGGGCCTTTTTGGCCGACCCCTCCTGGCTCACCCGGGCCGAAGCCGGTGACGGGGCCGGCATCCGCCCCTGCATCGGCTGCAACCAGGGCTGCATAGACAAGGTGCTCAGTGGCGCGCCAATAAGCTGCGTGTCCAATCCCTGGGTGGGCCTGGAGCAGCAAGCCGAGGAACTTAAGCCGGCGGGCGATCCGGCCACCGTGGCGGTGGTGGGCGGTGGCCTGGCCGGCATGGAAGCGGCCTGCACCCTGGGGCGGTTGGGCCACCGGGTGGTGTTGTTCGAATCCAGCGGCGAGTTGGGAGGCCAGGTGCGTTTGGCTTCCTTGCCTCCGGGCAAGGGCGAGTTCATGGGAATGATCGATTTTTACCGGCAGGCGTTGGACGATCTGCCCGGGGTGGATATACGCCTGGGCAAAAAGGCCACCGTGGGCGAGGTTTGCAAGATCAAGCCGGACGCGGTCATCGTGGCGGCGGGCAGCGAACCCATATTGCCCGACCTGCCCGGCGCGGACGAAGCGGCCCTGGTCAACGCCCGCCAGGTGCTGGCCGGCGAGGTGCCGGTGGGCCAGAAGGTGGCGGTGCTGGGCGGAGGCAACCTGGGCAGCGAGGTGGCCCACTACCTGGCCGAGCGCGGCCATGACGTGTGCATCATCGAGTTGGGCCTGGGCATCGGCAACGACCTGGGGCCGGCCCGGCGCTATCACCTGCGCCGCGAGCTGGGCAGGTACAAGGTGCGCCGCTACATTCGGGCCAAGGTGCGCCGCCTGTTCAAGGACAAGGTGTGCTTTCTGCACGCCCGGCCCGACGGCAGCCGCCAACTCACCTATGTGGAGCCGGTGGACACCTTTGTCTCGGCCATGGGGGCCAAACCCAACGAGAAAATATTCCTGGCCCTGGAGCCCAAGGTCAGCGCCATCTTTTTGGTGGGCGACGCCCTGAGCCCGGCGGGCATGGGCCAGGCCACCAGCGAAGGAGTTCGGGCCGCCTTGGAGATTCATCGCCTGGCCGGGGAGGGCGCCTTGAAGGCCCCGCCGGCGGGTCCCGTCTGCTAAGTGGCGATGGGCTCCACCCTGGCTCTGCACCTGGGGGCCTTGGGCGACTTCGTGCTCTCCTGGCCCGCCCTGGGCCGCTTGGCGGCCCTGGGGCCCCTGCATCTTTGGGGCAGGGGTGAGTGGGGACGGCTTATCCTGCTTCCCGAACGGGTGCATGAGCGCGAAGCGGCCCGTTTCGCCTCACTGTTCGCCTCAGAGATGGAACCCTCTTTGCAAAGTTGGCTGGGCGGTTTTGACCGGGCGCTGGTCTTCGCCGCCGCGCCCGATGCCGTCCTTTTGGCCAATCTGGCCTCCGCCGTGCCCCAGGTGGAAACCGTGGCCACCCGCCCGCCCCGGGGGCGCTACCCGCAAGTGGCCGCCTGGCAGGTGGAGCAATTGGAGCGGCTGGGCCTGGGTGGCCCGGGCCGCCCCCTGCCGCCCCGCCTGGAGGCTCCGGTGCGCTCCAGCGGGGCAATGCTGGCCCCGGGTAGCGGGGGCAAGGCCAAGCGCCTGGCCCCGGAACTTTGCGCCGTACTGGCCCGCCGCCTGCACCAAGGGCGAGGCTCGCTCACCCTGGTGCTGGGCCCCGCCGAGGAGCCGGCCTATCGTGACCAACTGGCCCAGGCCCTTGGGGGCGTCCCCCACCAGATCCTGGCCGACCCGCCCATCGCCGATCTGGCCCGGCGTATCATGGGCGCTTCCCTCTTCCTGGGGGCGGACAGCGGGGTGACCCACTTGGCCGCGTCCCTGGGCGCCCCCACCCTGGCCGTGTTCCAGGCCAGCGATCCCCGTCTCTGGTCGCCGCAAGGGCCCAGGGCCCGGGTTTTGGGCGCGCTGGAGGCCCCGTATGTCGATCTGACCCCGCCGGACGCCGGGCTGTGTTAAATTTATAATTATGCGCTTGGCGGTCTTGAGCGACATTCACGGAAACCTGGAGGCCTACACGGCGGTTTTGGCCGATGTGGAGACGGCCGGGGCGGACCGGATCGCTCTTCTGGGCGACATCGTGGGCTATGGGCCCGACCCCGAGGCCTGCGTGGAACTCACCCGGGAGTTGGGCCTGGCCAGCGTCGTGGGCAATCACGAGTTGGGTCTGAGCAAGCGGGGAGAGTTGGCCTGGTTCAACCCCACCGCCCGGCGCTCCCTGGAGCAGAGCATGGACCTGCTCAGTCCAGCCTCCCTGGAGTGGCTGGCCGCTCTGCCCACCTTTCTGGTGCTGGACGACTGCCGCCTGGTGCACGGCGCGCCGCCGGATTCGCCCCGCACCTATTACTTCCAGCTGGACCGGCAAGAGATTCTCAGGCGCATGGACCTCATCGACGAGCCCCTGTGCCTGGTGGGCCACACCCACGAGCTGGCCCTGGCCCACATGCCCGCCCTGGGCGGCCTGGAGCGCCTCAAACTGGGCGAGGGGGCGCGCCAACTCAAGGCGGGCGACCGCTACCTGGTGAACGTGGGCGCGGTGGGCCAGCCCCGGGACGGCGACAACCGGGCCAAGTACGTCATCGTGGATCAACAGGCCGGCACCCTGGAGGTGCGCTGCGTGCCCTATGAAGTGCAGACCACGGTGGACAAGATTCGCCGCCTGGGCCTGCCCGAGTTCAACGCCACCCGTTTGCTATAGGGCCTGCCATGAAGCTCATAGACGGATACCAGGTGCTGGGCCTGCTGGGCCGGGGGGGCATATCCCGGGTGTACAAGGTGCGCATGGACGGCGGCCCGGTGCGGGCCATGAAGCTTTTCCGGCCCCGCCCCGAATTGGAGGCCCTGCTGGGGCGCGATGAACTGCTCGCCCGCTTCCTGGGCGAGGCCCAGACCCTGGCCCGGCTCAAGCATCCCAACCTGGTGCGGGTGCTGGCCGTGCATCCAAAGGCCCCCACCTACTACGTCATGGAGCATTTCTGCCTCGGCCTGGCCGAGCTTGCCGGCGAGGGGCCCCGCTTGGAAGACCCCAGCCGTCCCCTGGGCCTGGAGCAGGTCATCGCCTATGGCCAGCAGACCCTGGCCGGTCTGGCCGCCCTGCACCAAGCCGGGGTGGTGCACCGGGACCTCAAGCCGGCCAACCTCCTGCTGGGCGACGAGGGCTGGGTGCGCCTGGGCGATCTGGGCCTGAGCCGCCGCCGGGGTGAAAGCTTCAGCGGCCCGGCCAATCTTGTGCTGGGCTCTCCAGCCTACGCCGCCCCGGAGCAGGAGGCCGACCCCCTCAAGGCGGACCAGCGGGCCGACCTCTACGCCTTGGGGGTGAGCCTGTTCCGCCTGCTCACCGGCCAATTGCCCCGGGAGGAGGGCCCGCCCGCCTCGGCCCTGGCTCCCCAGGCGGACCAGGCCTGGGACGCCTTCCTGGCCCGGGCCACGGACCCCGACCCGGAGCGGCGCTTCGCCTTGGCCCAGGACATGGCCCGGGCCCTGGATGGCTTGGCCCGGGATTGGGAGCGGCGGCGCGAGGCGGTGTGCGCCGGGTGGCCAACCCGCGCCGAGGCTCAGGCCGCTTCGGAGTCTGTCGTGATGCCCCGCAGCGAGCCGGTGCGCATCCGTTTGTCCCAGGCCCGCCAGGCCCTTGGTTTGGATTTGCTCATGCGGCCCGAGCGATGGCCCCGGCGGCGCTTGCAAGAGTATGAGCCCGGCGTGGCGCGCGATTTGGCCACCGGCCTGCTGTGGCAGCGAGGGTGCTCGCCCCAACCCCTGACCTGGGAGCAGGCCCCGGCCTATGTGCGGGCCCTGAGTCTGCGCCGCCTGGGGGGCCGGGGTGATTGGCGTTTGCCCACCGCCCAGGAGCTTATCTCCCTGCTGGGGCCTCCCCAGGGGCCGGAGGGGTTTTGCGGGCCGCCTTTGCTGGACCCCTTGGCCCAGCGCCTGTGGTCCGCCGACTGGGCCACCCCCCTGGCCGCCTGGTATGTGAGCCTGGCCGGCGGCTATGTGGGCCGGGCCGACCGAGACTGCTTCTTCATGGTGCGGGCCGTGGCCGGTTGAGTCTTGAACCCTGGTTTCGGCCGGCCGCAGGCCTCATAATTTAAGGCATGAAAATAACTCACACGTTGGGAGGCGGCATGAAAGTCCCGCGCCTTATCCTGGCCCTGGCCTTGATTATGGGCCTGGCCCCCCCTGCCCTGGCCGCGCCCCAGTGGAGCTTTGACCCGCCCCACTGTCAGATCGTCTTCACCGTCAAGCACGTCTTCGCCCCGGTGATGGGCCAATTCAAAAAGTTCGACGGCAAGATTTTCTTCAGCCCCGAGGATTTGTCCAACAGCAGGGTGGAACTGAACATCCAGGTCGACAGCATCGACACCGGGGTGGATGCCCGGGACCGGCACCTGAAGAGCGCCGACTTTTTTGACGCCACCCGCTATCCGGTGATTCGTTTCGCGAGTGAGGGCTTCACCAAGCGGGGCGACAATGAATACGTGGTCCGGGGACGCCTGACCATGAAGGACGTCACCCGGCCGGTGGAGATCGTTTTCACCCATTTGGGAACCAAGCCCAACCCCAGGAACAAAGCCCAGGTGCTAATGGGCTTCCAGGGCGGCTTTTCCCTGGAGCGCCTGGACTACCACGTGGGCGACGGAGGCTATTACCAAAAGGGCCTGGTGGGCAATCGGGTGAACCTGTTTTTGCACCTGGAACTGGCGAGGCCCCAATGAGCGGCGTGGTGGACCCCAGGGGCGCGGCCGGCCTGATTCTGGAGATGTCCTGGGACGGCCCGGACGCCGGCCACCGGGAACTGATGTACGCTCCGGCGGATCTTTGGGGCGACATGCTGCCGCCTCGGCTGTTGGATGCCTTGAAGGGCCAGGAAGACGGCCGGAGCGTGGAGTTGGAACTGACCCCGGCCGAGTCGGTGCCCGGCCGCTCCCCGGATCTGGTGCGCCAGGTGCCCTTGGAGCAGTTCGCGGGCGGCTCCTTTTTTCCCCGCCTGGGGCGCTTCTATCCCCGCCGCCTGCTCTCGGGGGTTCCTGGGGTTTCGCCCGGCAGCAACGAGCCGTTCCGCTGTTTGGCCGCCGAGCGCCACGGCCTGATGGCCGACCTCAACCACCCCCTGGCCGGCTATCCGCTCAAGCTGAAAGTAACCGTGGAGCAGGCCGAGTTGCCGCCGGAAAAGATTACGGGGCAAGGGGTGGACTGGATGGCCCGGCTCTGCGCCGGACCGGGCATGCAGGCCAGGGCCGGAGGCCAGGCCACCGACTTTTTGGGCGGCGACGCCCTGCTGCGGGAGGACGAAGACCCGGACGCGGTTTTTTATGAGAAACCCCGCTTGGTTGGGCATCTGGACTCCCAGGCCAGCGCCAACGTGGCCCAGCTCTACGGCCGGCTGATCTCCCCCGGTTCGCGGGTCTTGGACCTGATGAGCAGCTATCAGAGCCACCTGCCGCCAGGACTGGAACTGGCCGAGGTGGTTGGCTTGGGGCTGAACCGGGAAGAGATGGAGGCCAACCCCCGGGTGGGCCGCGCGGAGGTGCATGACCTCAACCAGGACCCCCGGCTGCCCTTTGAAGATGAGTCCTTCGACGCGGTGATCTGCACGGTGAGCGTGGAATACCTCACTCAGCCCCAGGAGGTGTTTGGGGAAGCGGCTCGGGTGCTGCGGCCCGGCGGGGTTATGGCCATGACCTTTTCCAACCGTTTTTTTCCGCCCAAGGCGGTGCGCTTGTGGAAGGAACTGCACGACTTCGAGCGGCTGGGCCTGGTGCTGGAATACTTTATCGAAAGCGGGTCCATGGATGAGTTGGGCACTTTGAGCCAGCGGGGTTGGCCCCGGCCGGCCGACGACCGCCACTACCTCGAATACCTCGACTCGGACCCGATCTTCGGGGCGTGGGGCCGCCGTGCCTGAGATCGGCGCGGCTATTGACCAAGATTCATCCTGATAGTAACCTGATAACAAATAGTTGTTCACTGTGACCCCGGCGGGGCTGCGGGTGGCGGCCCGGTGGCGAAAGCCTCAGCCGGGGAAAGGGACGGTTTCGGTTGGAAAAACACCACAAATTTTCGATCTGGTACGTGCTGCTGGGCATCTGGTTCGTGCTGATCCTGAACAACCTGATCTCCAGCCAGATCGGCCCCAAGCAGGTTCCCTACAGCAAATTTCTGGATCAGGTGCGTGCCGACAAAGTGAAAGAGATCGCCATCGGCAAGGACCGCATCACCGGCAAGATGATCGACGACAAGGCAGCGAAATAAACTTTACTACGGTGCGGGTTTCGCCTGATCTGGCCAAGGAGCTACAGGGGCACGAGGTCGAGTTTCGCGGCGAGATCGAATCCACCTTTTTGCGCAGCCTGTTTTCCTGGATGGTGCCCATCCTCCTGTTCCTGGGGGTGTGGTACTTCATGATGAAGCGCATGGGCCCGGGCCAGGGGGTCATGAACTTCGCCGGCAACAAGGCCAAGATCTTTGCCGAAGAGGACATCCCCACCCGCTTTGTAGACGTGGCCGGGGTGGATGAGGCCAAGGGGGAGCTGGAAGAGATCGTCCAATTCTTGCGCACCCCGGAGAAGTTCAGCCGCTTGGGGGGGCGCATGCCCAAGGGCGTGCTTTTGGTGGGACCTCCGGGCACCGGCAAGACCTTGCTGTCCCGGGCGGTGGCTGGCGAGGCCGGAGTGCCCTTTTTCTCCATCAGCGGTTCGGAGTTCGTGGAGCTGTTCGTGGGCATGGGCGCGGCCCGGGTGCGCGACCTGTTCAAGCAGGCCAGGGAAAAGGCCCCCTGTATCGTGTTCATCGATGAGTTGGACGCCTTGGGCAAGGCCCGGGGAATGGGCATGATGGGCGGCCACGACGAGCGCGAGCAGACCTTGCAGCAACTTTTGGTGGAGATGGACGGTTTCGATCCCCGAGTGGGGGTCATCATCATGGCCGCCACCAACCGCCCGGAGATTCTGGACGCGGCCCTGCTCAGGGCCGGGCGTTTCGACCGCCAGGTGCTGGTGGACAAACCCGACCTCAACGGCCGCCTGGCGATTCTGGAGGTGCATGCCAAACGCATCGTGTTGTCCAAGGACGTGAACCTCAGGGCCCTGGCCCAGCGCACCCCGGGGCTCTCGGGGGCCGATTTGGAGAACATCCTCAACGAGGGGGCCCTCCTGGCCGCCCGGGCCAACCGCGACGATGTGACCATGGCCGATCTGGACGAGGCGGTGGACCGCATCGTGGGCGGCCTGGAGAAAAAGAACCGAGTGATCAACGCCGAGGAGAAAAAGAGGGTGGCCTATCATGAGACCGGCCACGCCCTGGTGGCCGCCTTCACCCCCAATGCCGACAAGGTGCATAAGATTTCCATCATTCCCCGGGGCATTGCCGCCCTGGGCTACACCGAACAACGCCCCACCGAGGACCGCTACCTGATGAGCACCAGCGAGCTGGAAGGCAAGGTGCAGGTGATGCTGGGGGGCCGGGTGGCGGAGCAACTTGTCTTCGGCGAGGGCTCCACCGGCGCGGCCAACGACCTGCAACGGGCCACCGATTTGGTGCGGGCCATGATCACCCAATACGGCATGGGCACCACCCTGGGCCCGGTGACCTACAGCCGCCGCAACCAGCCGGTGTTCATCCCCCAGGACTCCACTTTCGCCCCGCCTCAGGCGGAATACTCCGAGGCCACCGCCGCCGCATTGGACGAAGAGCTAAGGCGCTTCATGGAGGATCACGAGCAGAGGGTGGAGAACCTGCTTGGCAAGCACCGTGAGCTATTGGAGAACGTGGCCCAACGCCTGCTCACCGCAGAGATCATCGAGGGCAAGGAGTTCGACGAGCTGGTCAAGGCCGAGGCCGCCGGCGATCTGCCCGCACCCCCGCCGCCGCTCGAGGCCCAGGCCGCCCCGGAGCAAGCGCCGGAGGCATAGGTCTCCTGCCAGCGCGATAAACATACATAAATTATCCACAGAGGAGTAGTCAGGCGGCATGGAGGCGATAAAGGCCCTGGATGCCCAGGACATCAAAATTGAGCAGTTCCCCTACCGGGGCAAGATGTACGAGGTCAAGGGTATCAGCGTGCGCTGGCTGTCCAAGTGCGGCGACGACGGCCACGGATCGCCGGAGTACGGCCTGAGGCTCTTCACTGCCCAGCCCGGCGGCGAGATCCCCATCCACAACCACTTCTATCACCAGACCATGTACATCCTGGAGGGCACCTTCGAGTGCCATGGCTATGACGCCGATAGCGACGAGCTGACCGACACCCAGGTGTGCGGGCCCGGTTCGAGCATCTACATCCCTTCCATGGAGCCCCACGGCATGAAGAACCAGAGCGCCAGCCAGGTGGGGCGCTTTTTGTGCTGCATCGCCAACGTCTATGAGAACGAGGGCGTGCTCTAGGCGGTTGCGCTTCCGCGATGTCTCATGTTAGCCGGGCCTACTGGCCATCCAAGACCGCACGCACGGTGCGCAGAAGTTGGTCCTTGGGAGCCGGTTTGGTCAGGAAAGCGGCGGCCCCCGAGGCCATGGCCTTTTTTTGGTGATCGCCGGCGGTGTAGCCGCTGAGCACGACAACCTTGGCCCGGGGATTGAGTTCGCGCAGGGCGCGCAAGCATTTTTGCCCGCCCATGCCGGGCATGCCCAAGTCCAGCACCACCAGGCTGATGCTTTTCGCCTTTTTCTTGTAGATGCTCAGGGCCGCTTCGCCGCTCTCGGCGGTGAGTACGTGGTATCCCATGCCAGTCAGGGATTGGCGGCCCATCTCGCATAAGAAGTTTTCATCGTCCACCAAAAGGATGGTTTCGCTGCCGCCGGGCAAGGGGGCGCTGTCGGCCTCGCTTGGCTGGGGCTGGTCCAGCCCGGCCACATAGGCCGGCAAATACACCAGGAAGGTGGTTCCCCGGCCCTCCTCGCTCTGGCAAATGGTGTGGCCGTGGTAGCTCCTGATTATGCCATGCACCACCGACAGTCCCAGCCCGGTCCCCGAACCGACTTCCTTGGTGGTGAAGAAGGGCTCGAAGATTCTTTGCACGGTTTCTTGGTCCATGCCATGGCCCGTGTCCGCCACCGTCAGGCGGACATAATCCCCGAACATGGTTTCCCCGCAAGTGGAGCAGGGCAGGCCGGCGGCCGTGACGTTTTTGGTGAATATGCTCAGGGTGCCCCCTTCGGGCATGGCGTGGGCCGCGTTGCTCACCAAGTTTACCAACAACTGATTTACATGGCTCACCGACGCCTCGACCATTTTCAGGTCAGGGGCCAAATTGGTTTTAATTGTCACCGCGCGGGGAAGCAACCGGCGCAGCATCTGTTGGCTGGCCAGTATCTCGTTGTTGATCTCCAAGGGCCTGACTTCGGGGACGTCCTTGCGGCTAAAGGTGAGCAACTGGCTTATGAGGTCCCGGGCCCGTCGGCTGGCCATGGTGATCTGGTCGAGGTTTTCGCTCAACTCAGGCTGCCCCTCGGCTTTGTCTTGGGCCAGTTCGGCATAGCCCATGATGGCGGCCAGCAGGTTGTTGAACTCATGGGCGATGCCCCCGGCCAGGGTGCCCACCGCTTCCATCTTTTGGGAGTGCCTCAGTTGGGCTTCCAGAAGGGCCCTGTCCTCGTCGGCACGCTTGCGTTCGGTGATGTCCGTGATAGTGCCGAAAATCGAGTTTGCGTGTTCCCCCACGCCTTCCACCATCTGGCCGCGTATCAAGAACCAACTTGTGCCGCCTTGGCGGTGCAGCAGGGGCATTTCAAAGGAAGCCCTCTCCATGCCGGCGCCGATCAGGGATCGCCAGTCTAGCCGCGCTTGGGGCCGGTTGGACTCTGGACACAGTTCCAACAACTCCGGGAGGCTGGATATCCGCAACCACGACTCGTAGCCCAGTATTTTGAAGATGTTTTGGTCCAGGTCCATTTTTTGCCCGGCGGCGTCCAGGTCCCACACCCCCACCGCGCCCGATTCCGTGGCCCAGCGGTAGCGCCGGTCCGAATCCAACAGGGAGTCCCTTTGGCTGGTGGTTTTTCGCAAAAATTCCAGGCGCTTTTTGTCCAAGTAGAACAAGCTGATGGCCAGGATCAGGTAGACCACGACGTAACGAACGCCGAAGCTGGAGAAATACACCGAGTCGAAACTTCCCATGATGTAGCTGGCCGCCACGGATACGGCCTGATACGCCAAGGACATAACCAGGCCCCAATTAGGGCCCAGGGCCAGAAGGCAAAACAAGGGTATGGTCAGCGACCACAAGATGGTGCCGCTGCCAAGATCACGGCTTAAAAAGTAAATGCATAGAGCCCAAAGCAGGCCCACGGAAAGGGCCACGGCAAATTTGAACAAGCGATTGGTGGCCTCGGGGGAGGCGGAATTAACGATCAGAGTGGCGAAAACGATTATGGTGACCAGGAACAAGATGTCTATGACGCCCGCGAAAAACCATCCGGCGTTTAAATTGATTGCCGTGAAATAAGTGAACGTGGGGATCAAAACCACGGTCAGGGCCCGCACCACTTGGATTTTGAAATCCAATTCGATGTATTTGCTGGAGGATTCGAGGGCAGAGGTGTGGGGGGAGCGATAACGGAATATGGCGTAGATGGACAGCAAGGCGGCGAAGGCGAACGAGGTTGGCGTGGGATCGGGCGACTGCAGGTGGATCAGGTGAGCGAAGAAATAAATCGCTACCAGGGGCGGCACGATCAGGCCGATAAGTAGAAGCCGTATCTCCTGTTTTTCCAGGCCCTGCTTGTGGGTTAGCGAGGTTAACAGGCTTGCGATGCATCCAATTATCACCAGGGAGGGATACACGACGTACAGGACCCAAAACCCCGGCATCAGGGCTGGCAGCAACACCCCGCTGCCCTGGGCGATTCTGAATGGACCAAAAATAAAATGGTGATATTCGTTGGTCCAGGTTAGGGCAGCGGTCACCGCCGGCAGGACGAAAAGCCAGGGCAAGCCACCGCGGTTCAGCAGCGATGAACGCCGGGAGTAGCTCAGGGCCAGCATGGCCAAGGCCGCCGGGATGGCGGCTATCCCCGTCATTCCCGCGTAAACGAACGGAACCCTGTATCCCAGGGTCGGCAGCTTGAGGGCCAGACCGTAGCACAGCGCCCACAAGAAAAGGGACAGCATCAAGATGAGCAGGCTTTTGACCGGCCAGGAGCCCCGGTAACGCCACAATTGAATGGCGGCGGTGAAGCACAGGGACCCGCTCACCAGCGAAACGATCCAGGCGTTGTTGGTCCAGGTGTCCATCAAATTATTACCAGCCAAGCCGTTGTGGGCTTGCCGCGCGTAAAAGTTATAGAGCCCATCTTTGGATTATAGGCAAGAGGGTAACCCATTTTATTTATTACAGTCAAAAGAATGCATATCACCGGGAACGCCTATAGTCAAAACCAAGCCTTCGGCGGGAGGGGGGATGATAACCGGTGCATCACTTGAAAATTTACAAGCGGTGGATGCCCCCGGCCTCACAACTCCAGCACCTTGAGAATGTTGGTGGTCCCCGGGGTGCCCACCGGCACGCCGCCGGTCAGGATGATGTGCTCGCCGGGTTGGGCCAAGCCGCTCTCCAGCATCCATCGGCGGGCCCGCTGGGCCATCTGCTCTGTGTCTTGGAAGGGCTCCACCAGGGCCGGCACCACCCCCCAGGACAGGGCCAATTGGCGGCAGGTGGAGGGATCGGGGGTCAGGCCCACGAAAGTGGCTTCCGGGCGGTAGCGGCTGATGAGACGGGCGGTGCCTCCGCTGGTGGTGGAGGCCACGATGGCTGCGGGCTTTAGGTCCCGGGCCAGCCAACAAGCCGCCCGGCTCAGGGCGGCGGCCATCGCCGGCAGCAGGGGGCTGAGTTCTTCTTTGAGCAGGGTCTCGCTGTTTACATGGTCCTCGGTGGCGCGGCACAGGCGGTCCATCATGGCCACCGACTCCACCGGGTAGGCGCCCATGGCCGTTTCGTCGGAGAGCATCACCGCGTCGGTGCCGTCCAACACCGCGTTGGCTACGTCGGCGGCCTCGGCCCGGGTGGGGCGGGGGTTGTCCATCATGGAGCGCAGCATCTGGGTGGCGGTGACCACCACCTTGCCCGCCCGCCGGGCCTCGGCGATGATGCGCTTCTGGATCAGGGGCACCTCTTCCAGGGGCATCTCCACCCCCAGATCGCCTCGGGCCACCATCACCCCGTCCACCGCGGCCATGATTTCGTGCAGCCGCTCCACCGCCTGGGGTTTTTCGATCTTGGCCACCAGCAGGGGAGGGTCCTCGACGTGGTTCAGGCGCTCGCGCACCGGCGCCAGGTCTTTTTCGTGGCGCACGAAGGACAGGGCCACCAGGTCCACTCCGGCGGCCAAGCCCATCTCCAAATCGCGCTGGTCCTTGGCGGTGAAGGAGCTTATGCCCAACTCGCTGGTGGGCAGGTTCACTCCCTTGCGGGAGCTGATTTCCCCGCCCACCTTCACCATGGCCCGCACCTGGCCGCCGGCCACCCGGACCACCTCCAACTCCACCATGCCGTCAGCCAACAGGATGCGCTGGCCCGGGGCCACGTCGTCCAAGAGTCCGGCATAGTCCACGGGCAACACTCCGGGGCCGGCGGTGGCGCCCGGGGCCAGGGCCACTTCCCGGCCGGCCTCCAGGCGGATGGGTTCGGGCAACTCGCCAAGACGAATCTTGGGTCCGGCCAAATCCTGCAGGATGGCCACGGTGCGGCCTTGCTCCCGGGCCAGGCGGCGCACCAGGCCGATGGTTTTCTGGTGGCTGGCGTGGTCGCCGTGGGAGAAGTTCAAGCGGGCCACGTTCAGGCCGGCGGCGATGATGTTGCCCAGCACCCGGGGGTCGTCGCTGGCCGGGCCGATGGTGGCCACTATCTTGGTTTTGCGCGGTTGGTTCATATTGCTCCACCCGTGTTTGCCATTAGGCGCTTTATGCCGGTAAACTTATGATAAAACCTTTTCCCGGGACAGGTCTGAAAGAGGATTGTCATGAAAAGTAAACGCGTCAGTGACAGCAGCGTGGTCATGGCCGTGGTGATGGAGCCGGCGGACGCCAATCCCGCCGGCAACGTACATGGCGGGGTCATCATGAAAAACATCGACTCCGCCGGCGGGGTGGTGGCCCTTCGCCACGCCGCGGGCAACGCGGTCACCGCCAGCATCGATCGCCTGGACTTCCATAATCCAGTCTACGTGGGCGAACTGTTGTTTTTAAAGGCCGGCATCAACCTGGTGGGCAAAAGCTCCATGGAGATCGGGGTGCGGGTGGAGGCGGAAAACCCCCGCCAAGGCCAGACCCGCCACGTGGCCAGCGCCTATCTCACCTTCGTGGCCTTGGACGAAAACAAGCGGCCCGCCTCTGTCCCGGGTCTGATTATGGAAACCGCCGACGAGCGCCGGCGCAACGCCGAGGCCATGAGCCGGCGCAACCTTCGTCTGGCGGAAAAAGTGCGGGAAAAGCAGAGCAGGGCCAAGGGCGGGGCGTGAAGCTCCTGATGTTCTACGCCCCCAGCTTTTGGCACCGCACCTTTGCCAAGTCGCTGGACGAGGCCCCGGACCTGACCGAAAGCGGCCAAGCCGAGGACGCGGTGGTGGTGTTCTACCACGCCGAGGCCGAGGACGAGGGCCGCGAGGCCAAGGTGCTGGCCAAGATGGTCAAAAACATAAAATGGCTGGCCGGCAAGTTCGGCACCAGGCGGGTGGTGCTCCACTCTTTTGGCCACCTTTCGGCCAGCAAGGCCACGCCCAGTTTGGCTCGGGAGTTGGCCGGCCAAAGCGCCCAGCGCCTGGCCAACGCGGGCTATGAGGTCAGCGCCACCCCCTTCGGCTATCTCAACGAATGGAAAATGCACGTGGCCGGCGAGTCCCTGGCCAAGGTGTTCAAGGATATTTGAAAGGAGCCTTATGAGCCCCGCCCCTCAAGCGCATTTGCGGGAGGCCTTTTTGCTGGCCAGCCTGGCCCAGGCCCGGCTGGAGCTTTTCGCCCAACAGGCCCGCAGCAGGCAGCGGCCGCGAGAGGCCGGCTTTTACGCGGCCCTGGCCGCATCGCTCAAGGTCCACGCCCGGCGTTTTTTGATGCTCATGCGGGGCAAGCTGGGCGATGGCCCGGCCAACCTGGGCGAGACCGTGGGGGAAATGCTGCCCGGGCTGCTCAAGGGCTACGCCGAACTGGTGGCCGGGGCCGACCAGGCGGGCCAACGGGTGGCCGGCACCGCCCTGGATCAATCGGCCCAGGTGGCCCAGCGCCAAGCGGAACTGGCCCGTGCGCTGGAGAACCCGGGGAAAAGCCTCGGCACCTACCTGGTCTGCTCCATATGCGGCTGGCTGGCCACGGGCGAGGCCCCGGAGCGCTGCCCGGTGTGCGGCGCGGTGCATGACAAGTTTCAGGCCGTGGACTGAGGACCCTCCCTCAAGGCGGCGGCCAGCTTGGCCTCCGCCTTCTCATTGAAGCGCCGGGCATCGATGATGTAGCGCCCGTGCGTGCCCTTGGAGATCAATTCCACCCCGTCGTGCCCCTGCATGGCGAATTCCAGGCGGCGGCCCTCCATTGTGACCAACTCACCGCTGATGGTCACGGTGAGCCCCGGCGGGGTGGCCGCAAGGTGGCTCAGGCGAACGGCTATGCCCACACTCTGCTCCCGGGGCCAGTCCAGGTGCGGGTTCACCGCCTTTATGCAGGCCCATTCGAACAGGCCTATCATGTAGCCGGTGGCCAGCACCCGGGGCATTTGTTGAAATTCCGGGGACTCGGGCAACAGGCAGGGCACGGTGCGCTCCGGGGGCACCTTGTATTCAAAAATGAAGCTCAGGCCGGATTTAAGGCTGTCGCGCATGGTGAGTTCCTTTGCTTTTTTCTCAACCATAGGGGTGGACAAATAATAAGTAAAATTAATAATATTTAATTAAACCATAAGGAAAAATTATGGAATGGCAGCAGCTCGGCGCCTTCAGACAATTGGCCCGCACCGGCAGCTTCAGTAAGGCGGCCCAGGCCACCCTGCGCACCCAGCCGGCGGTTAGCCAGCAGATCAAGGCCCTGGAGACGGAACTGGGCTGCACCCTGGTGGAGCGCTCCGGCCGCAAGGGTGCGCGCCTTACCATGGCCGGCGAGCGCTTGCTGGCCTTTTGCGATCTGGCCCACCGGGAGGAGCAAACCCTCAGGGAGGACCTGGCCGCCCTGGGAGATATGCCCCGCGGCTGGCTGCGCCTGGCCGCGCCCCTGACTACCCTGATGCAGCTTTTGCCCCCGCTTATCGCCGCCTATGGCCGGGCGCATCCCCAGGTGGAGTTGACCCTGTGGGACCGTCCCCAAAACGAGGTGGTGCAGCTGGTGCGCTCCGGCGAGGCTGACCTGGGCCTGGCCCTGGCCACCGCCGCGCCCCGGGGGCTGCGGGCCATGGCGTGGAAAGAGGTGCGTCCGGTGCTGCTGGTCCCCAAAGGCCACCCGCTCACCCAGGAGGCCCAGCCCCCCAGCCTGGAGCGCATCAGCCGGCACCGCCTTATCCTGCCCCCGCCGTCCACGGTCCCTTCCCACCGCAGCGCCTTGGATGATTTGTTCAGGAGCCAGGGCCTGAGTTGCCGCCGGTTCATGGAGTCGGCCAACGCCGAGGTGAGCGCGGCCCTGGCGGAGCAGGGACTGGGTTTGGCCTTCGCCTCCCTGGCCGGGGAGCCGCCGGGCCTTAAAAAGCGAAACCTGGCGGCCTTGTCTCTGGAGCACTTGCTGCCCCGGGACCGCATAGTCATTTTGAGCCGCAAGGGCAAGGAACTGCCCCAGCATCAACAGGACTTGGTGGATTTGCTTTTGGCGGCGGGCTAATGCGCCATGGAGGCGGGTAGGCCCAGGCCGGCAACCCTGGGACGCCGAATGATTTGGAGTCAGCGGCGGGTATGGCTTACAATTTTCATCTAGAGACTAAATCCCGGACAAAAGAGCAAGCTTTGGCCATGGAAGGCAAGCGCGGCTTGCATTTGAAAGTCCGGGAGCTTTGCGGCCGTTTCGCCGCCGCCGATTACCGGGAGATAAAGGCGAAGACCGAAAAGGAAGACGGCGGCCAACTTGTCACCCCCAAGTTTTCGGAGTAGAGCCCTTGCAGCTTACGCAAAAGTTTATACCGCTCATATTGGCCTTGATGCTCTGGGCCGGGCCGGCCTGGGCGGCGGGGCCGGTGCAGACCCTGGTAGTGGAGCAGGGCCAGGTGTTCCAGGTGACCCTGGCCGCCAACCACACCACCGGCTACAAGTGGATGCTGGCCAAGACGCCCGATGCCAAGGTGGTGAAGCTGGTCACCAACAATTATGTGCCGGACAAGGCCGAGGGGCCGGACGGCAAGCGGCGCATGGGAGTGGGGGGGCATGAGGTCTGGACCTTCCAGGCCATGGGCCAGGGACGGGCCTTGATTAGCCTGCTGTATCTGCAACCCTGGGAAAAGGACAAGAAGCCGGCCAAGACCCGAAGCCTGGAGGTGGAGGTCCGATGAGCCTGATGTCCAAGCTGCGCATGCCCGCCTTCAGCGCCGGGGGGCGGCCCATCCTGGCCGAGAGCCAATGGCGGCTCCGGGTGGACGGCATGGCGGCCCGGCCCCGGGAATACGCCTTGGACGAAATCAGGGCCATGCCTCAAAGCGAGGTGGACGCCAGGCTCACCTCGGTTTCGGGCTTCAGCCTGCGGGCGCGCTGGCAAGGGGTCTTGTGGCGCGATTTTTTGGCTGGGCTGGAACCGCAAGCCGGGGCCAGCCACGCCACCTTCACCAGCCAGGGAGGAGGCTACACCACCACGGTGAGCCTGGCCGATCTTGACCATCCCCGGGTGATGTTGGTGCTGGGGGTGGAGGACGAGCCTCTGGATCCGGACTACGGCGGGCCCTTGCGCATGCTCGTTCCCCAGCTTTGGGGATACAAGAGCGCCAAGTGGCTGGCGGGCCTAACCTTTGGCGACAAGATGCTGGGCGGCTTTTGGGAGGACCGGGGCTATACCCGGGAAGGGCTCATCGAGCCCGGGGTGACTCTGGACCTCAACTCCGGTGAGCGCCGGGCCATCCGGGGAGGCGAGGTAACCGAGTTCTGAGCTTGGCCCGTCATTGCGGCAAAATAAGGGCGGCCCGCCAAAAAGGCGGGCTGTTTTTTTATTTTGAGCCAGAGCTCCGGCGAATCCTGGGTTGACTTTGGGTTGGTTTTTGTTTTTTGGTAAAACATCTGGCTTGGATGAAATAGTACTTAACGGAGAGTTTGTCATGGTTCGCAAGCCGTTTTTTCGGTCTTTGACGCTGCTGCTTTGGCTGGCGGCTTTTTTGTTTACCCTTGCCTCGGCGGGCACCGGTCAGGCCGCTGTCGGTCTCGCCACCGGGCATGGATCCAATGCCTCTGCGGCCTGCCGCGAGATGCAGATCTACCTAAATAATTACTACGGCCTGGTGCAGCGGGTGAAGCTGAACCAAGCTGCCGGTAACATCAAGCACATGTACTGGTACAAGAAGGCGGGTGGCGTCCAGCGCCTGCTTCTCACCTATCACAACAACCAACGCCAGGAGGTCCGGCTCATGTGGAACCCGGACTCCATCCGGGGCTTCAGCTTTTGGTGCCGCCAGGGCAAGCAGTGCCTGAAGTTGCCGGGCCTGGAAAACCAGGATTACATCCTGAACTTCATGGCTCATTTCAATAACCAGCCTACCCATCTGGCCTGCTCCACCTATTCCAAGGGCGGCTATCCGGGCAAGGTGCTGTTCAACAACTTCAATGGCAACGGGGTTGACATTAACCCCACCAAAAAGACAGTTTTCCGGCTAACGGGGCGCTGCACCATCACCGAGATTCAAACCTTTCACCACAACCGTTACCGGGGCAAAGTGCCTGGCAAGATCTACATACAGGGCGTCAACGGCACTTCGGGTTCCTGGTCTTTCAACGCCCGTCCCGGACTTAGCAGTTGGCAAAACTACTACCTGCCCAACGCCAACTGGATCGTCAATCCGTCCAACCTGACCATCGGGCCGGGCACTTACGAGATCACCGTGTCCGACCGGGCCAGTTGGTCTCACAACGCCCAATCCGGCAATGCCGGCTACGCCATCGTGTGGGGCAAATGCAGCGCCGCGCCCCCGCCCCCGCCCCCGGACCCCTGGGTTTCCTGGCGGGGGCACCGTTACCGGGTAATCACCAAAGACACCGACTGGAACACCGCTCGCCGGGAGGCCCAGAAACTGGGCGGCTACCTGGCATGCATTGGCGATGCCCATGAAAACAAGTTCGTCCGCGACCTGGTGAAAAAACACAGCAACACCAGGACCTATTGGATTGGTTTCAGCGACCAAGGCAGCGAAGGGCGCTGGTGGTGGGTAAACGGACAACCCGTAAAATACACAAACTGGGCCGGCGGGGAGCCTAACAACTCAGACGGGAAGGAACACTGCGGCGAGGTGGGTTGGCACGGCTTCTACTCCTGGAACGACGGCCCCTGCGACGGGAAAATGCCCTACGTGGTGGAAGCCGACCGCTAGCCCTTGACCGCGTAGCGGTTGGGATCGGCGAATACGTCGATGACCTGAGTGGGCGCCAGCACATTGGCCGCGTGGTCCACCCCGGCGGGGATGCTGTAGGATTCACCGGCGCGGTAGACTTCGGTCTTGTCGCCGATGGTAAGCTCCAGCTCACCCGAAACCACGATTCCCCACTGGGCTCCGTGGTTGTGCAAAGGCACCGAGGTACCGGCCGGCAGCTCGAAAAAGACCACTTGGCCCTGGGGAGCGGACAACAGATAGCCGGTGATTCCGGCCATGGGCAGGGCCGCCTGGGGCAGGTCCGTGATGAATTCGGAAAACGACGTTTGCTTGCTCATGCCTTCCCCCTGGCTACCAGCCGTTTTTGTTCCTTGTAGTGGAAATGCACCACGCATTGCTCCCGAAATTTACAATAAATATCCGGGTCTGAGCAATGGGGATCGTTTTCCAGACATTCCAGGCAATAGCCGTAGCCGTATTTTTGACACAGGGCGGCCGATGGGCGATCCGGGTGATTACGGCAGGTGTCGCCGGCCATCACTTACCTCATCTGTTTAAAGTGTGTAAGCTAAATATTTAGCATGAGTCTGGGGAACGGGCAAGGTCGGCGGCCTTGACCTGCCACCCGGCCTCAAGGATAATGCGGCCAGCATCGGGTAGTTATCGCGCCTCCCATGCGGCGGGGCGCAGGAGGAGCGCAGTTGCAACGTATACTGGTCACCGGCGGGGCCGGCTTCATAGGTTCGCATTTGGTGGACGCACTCTTGGAGCGGGGTCAAGAGGTGCTTTGCCTGGACAACTTTTTCACCGGCAGCAAAAGCAACGTGGCCCGGCATCTGGGCAACCCCCGTTTCGAGGTGGTGCGTCACGACGTGGTGGAGCCAATCCTGCTGGAGGTGGACCAGATATACAATCTGGCCTGCCCCGCCTCCCCGGTGCACTATCAGTACAACCCGGTGAAGACGGTGAAAACCAACGTATTGGGCACCCTGAACATGCTGGGCCTGGCCAAGCGGGTGGGCGCGCGCATCCTCCAGGCCTCCACCAGCGAGGTCTACGGCGA
Source organism: Pseudomonadota bacterium (assembly GCA_018819925.1). GTDB lineage: Bacteria > Desulfobacterota > Desulfarculia > Desulfarculales > Desulfarculaceae > Desulfoferula. Next base: position 6,965 of record JAHJPG010000048.1, on the reverse strand, counting down.
CCCCGAGGTGCACCCCCAGACCGAGGACTACTGGGGCAACGTCAATCCCATAGGCCTGCGCTCCTGCTACGACGAGGGCAAGCGCCTGGCCGAAACCCTGATGATGGACTACCACCGGAGCAACGAAGTGGATGTGCGCATAGTGCGCATCTTCAACACCTACGGCCCCCGCATGGCGGTCAACGACGGCCGGGTGGTGAGCAACTTCGCGGTGCAGGCCCTCAGGGGAGAGCCCATAACCATCTACGGCGACGGCACCCAGACTCGTTCTTTCTGCTACGTGGACGACTTGGTGGCCGGGCTCATCGCCATGATGGAGTCCGAGGACTTCATCGGGCCAGTCAACCTGGGCAATCCATCGGAGTTCACCATGCTGGAGTTGGCCGAAAAGGTGATGAAATTTAGCGGCTCCCAGAGCCCCTTGGAATTCAAGCCGTTGCCTCCCGACGATCCCACCCAGCGCCGGCCCGACATCTCCTTGGCCCGGGAAAAGCTGGCCTGGAACCCCGCAGTGGAACTGGAGCAGGGACTGGCGCCCACCTTGGACTATTTCCGCTCGGTTTTATTCCGGGATTAACTGAAATGGGACGTCATTACCCGGAGTTCCCCGTGGTGGGGGTGGGCGGGGTGGTGTTGGCCGGGGACCGGGTGCTGTTGATCAAACGGGGGGCAGAGCCTTCCAAGGGAATTTGGTCCATACCCGGCGGGGCGGTGGAGGCGGGGGAGAGTTTGGCCCAGGCCTGCGCCCGGGAGGTGGCCGAGGAAACCGGCTTGCAGGTGCGGGTGGGGCCCATGGTGGAGGTGATAGAGCGCATCCTGCGCGACCCCCAGGGCCGGGTGGAGTATCACTACGTGCTCATTGATTTTTTGTGTTATGCCCAGCCCCTGGACCCGGTGGCCGCCGATGACGCGGACGCGGCCAGCTGGTCGTCCTTGCACAGCCTGGAGGGCTTTGACCTAACGCCCGACACAAAGCGGGTGATCCTCAAGGCTGCCCGCCTGGCCCAAGGGGAAGAAATCGGCCTCGGATTTGGCCGGGATGTTTGTTGACAGGCCCCGCGTTTTGCTGCTATTTTGCTCCAGTCCCAGGCGGACTTGTTTTTTAGCCCGGCCTTGTGCCGGAAAGGGCAAATCCATCCGGGCGATTCGAGGGTGGTTGTCCCTAACCATATAAGTATTGGCCACCGCCGGGCATTTATGGCCGGCGGCCGGGCCGGAAGTTTTGTTTGAGGCAATAGAGCGTAGCGAGAGGCAAGGATCATATGTCATCGCACCAGCAAGGAAAGAAACAACGGTCGCGTGCGGACTGGATCCTTCTCTTCGTGGGATTGGTGATCGGTTCGGCCTTTGGATTTTGGGCCACCCCCACCATTCTCTACGCGGAGAAGGCGCAGCCGTTGCAGTTCAATCACAAGCTGCACTTGGAGCAGGTGAGCGACAGCTGCAAGTCCTGTCACAGCCTGCGCGAAGACGGCTCCTTTTCCGGCATTCCGGACATCAAGTCCTGCAAGGAGTGTCACGAGGCGGACTCGCCCATGGGCGACGGGGCCAACGAGGCGGCCTTCTTGGAGTACGTGAAGAAGGACAAGCCCATACCTTGGCAGGTTTACTCCCGCCAACCCGACTGCGTGTTCTTCTCCCACGCGGCTCATACGGCCAGCGCCGGGTTGGAATGCAACAAATGCCACGGCGACCACGGCCAAACCACCAAGCTACGGCCCTATGAGTACAACCGCCTCACGGGCTACAGCCGCGACATCTGGGGAACCGGCCCCCTGGGCCTTAGCGGACCGCCCCACCGCATGAAAATGGATGACTGCGCCAAGTGCCACGATGAAAACGGCGTTAACCGCGCCTGCTTCGTCTGCCACAAATAGGCGTCGGCTGGATGCTAAGGAGACACCCTTATGCAATGGGATAGACGAGCATTTATCAAGCTGGCCGTGGGCGGAGTATTGGGCGTGCACGCAAGCCCGCTCGTGTACAAGCTCATGGACGACACCGCCATCTGGACCCAGAACTGGTCCTGGGTCCCGGTTCCCGAGGACGGTGCGGTGGCTTTCGCCAACGTGGTCAACCCCCAGACCGGAACCGGCGCCAAGGTCCGTTTGGTGCAGGGCAGGGTGGACGGCACCCGGGCCATCCGGGTGGAGGGCAACCCCGAGCACCCCTTGAGCCAAGGCGGCGTGGTTCCCCAGGACGCCTCGGCCCTGCAACTTCTCTATAATAATGACACCCGGGTTACCGCCCCCCTTCTGCGCGACCGCGGCACCGGGCGCTACAGCCGCCTTAGCTGGCCCGAGGCCCTGGACATCCTGGCCGGCAACCTGGCCGAGATCGCCAAACAAGGCAAGCCCGAAACGATCATGGCCCTGGGCCACGATCCCGAGAGCACCACCGGCCAGTTGCTGCTTGGTTTGATGGCCGCCCTGGGTTCGCCCAACGTGGCCTTCACCCCCAACGCCAGCGAGACCCTGGCCCTGGCCGGCCTGGCCATGATGGGCCAGACCGACCTGGGCTTTGACCTGGCCAACGCCGATTACGTGGTCTCCTTCGGGACCCCGCTGCTGGAGAACTTCGGTTCGCCGGTGGCCACCCGCAAGGCCTTCGCCTCCTGGCGGGGCTTCCCCAAGAATCCGGGTTTCCTGGCCCAGATCGAGTCCCGGGCCAGCGTCACCGCCAGCCAGGCCGACATGTGGCTGGCCTGCCGCCCAGGCACAGAGGGAGCCCTGGCCCTGGCCATGTGCTCCATCATGATTCAGGAAGGGCTGTACGACCAAGCGGCGGTGCGGGCCTCCTTCGGCTTCGGGGACGAGGGCGACTTCAAGGGCTTCAAGTCCTTTGTGCTCAAGAACTACCGGCGCGAGCGGGTGGCTCAGATGGCCGGGGTGCCCCTGGAGAAGCTTCTCAAGCTGACCCTGGGCTTTGCCAAGGCCAAACGGGCGGTGGCGGTCTGCGGGCCCGGCAACTCCGGCGACCCGGGCCGCATGTACGATTTCATGGCGGTTTTGGTCCTCAACGCCCTGAAGGGAAACCTGGGCAAGCCCGGCGGTGTCTTGGTGCAGCAGCCCCTGCCGCTCAAGTCACTGGGCGCCACCAGGTTCGAGGGCAACGTCCAGCCGCTGGTGGACCCCAACCAGGGCCTGGACTCCAACAACCCCGACGCCTTGGCCAAGGCGGCCCTGGCGGGCAAGCCCTACGGCATCAAGACTCTGCTGATGGTGGGTGGCAACTTCGTCTACAACGGCCCCCAGGCCGGGGTGATGGAGGAGTTGGCCCGCAAAACCCCCTTCGTGGTGGCGGTGACCCCCTACATGGACGAGTCGGCCTCGGTGGCCGATCTGGTGCTGCCCTCCACCCACTGGCTGGAGGGCTGGGGCGACAGCACTTCGCCCTACGGCAGCCCGGTGGCTTGCTACGGTTTGCACCGGCCCTTGATAAAGGCGGTGCCCCAGGCCAAGGACGCCGGAGACGTGCTCCTGGCGGTGGCTTCGCGTCTGGGCGGCAAGGTGGCCACGGCCCTGCCTTACAAGAACATGCAGGAGGCCCTGGCGGTCCGCACCGAGGCCATGGGCGATTTCGAGCAGTTGGCCGAACAGAGCTTCTGGGTGCAGCCCAAGCCGGCCTACGGCCCGGTAAAGTTCCAGACCCCCACCCGCAGGTTCGAGTACTTCAGCATGGGCCTGTTCAAGCTGCTCTCCGGCCGGGCCGGCAATCCCCAGGGCCTGGAAAGGCTGGTGGCTCAGATGGGGGTCGGCGCCGGGGTGGAAGCGGCCTTCCTCCCCCACTGGGAGCCCCCGGCCGCGGCCGACGACCTGGGCACGGGCATGCCGCTGCTCTTGCAGGCGGTGTCTTCCCTGAGGACCACCTGGGGCGGCGAAGCCATTACCCCCTACATGGTCAAGGTGCTGCCCGACACCATGTTGGCCGACATGGACAAACTGGTGGTGGAGATGAACCCCCAGACCGCCCACGAATTCCATCTGTCCGAGGGCGATCTGATCCGCGTCGACTCCGTGGCAGGGAGCCTGACCGCCAAGCTTCACCTATTTGCCGGCGCCGCCCCCGGGGTGGTTTACGCGCCGGTTGGCTTGGGTCACAGCGCCTTCGGCTTCCAGGTGGCCGGCAAGGGCATGAACTTCAACCGCGCGGCCAAAGTGACCACCGATCCAATGAGTGGACTGCCCATCTGGGAGCTGACCGCGGTTAGCGTCGAGAAGGCGTAGGGTTAGTAGCTATGTGGCGAAAAGATGTAATGAGATTCGGCATGGTCATAGACCTGGACAAGTGCACCGGCTGCGGGGCTTGTTCGGTGGCCTGCATGAGCGAAAACAATATCGGGGTCTTGCACAACGAGACTGATAAAATCCGCTCCATCACCTGGCTGCGGGTTTATCAAATCGACAACGGCAAGGCCTTCCCCGACACCGAGGTGGCCTTCATCCCCCGTCCCTGCATGCACTGCCAGGGCGGCAAGTCGGGCACCCCGGGACAGGCTTTCTTCCAGGAAGCCCCCATGGATGAGGCTGCCCATCCCCCCTGCGTGAGCGTGTGCCCGGCCACGGCCACCGACTACGACGAAAAGACCGGCATCGTCAGCCAGATTCCCACCCGGTGCATCGGCTGCCGGTACTGCGTCGCGGCCTGTCCTTACCACGCTCGTTACTTCAACTGGTACGACGTGCCCTGGCCCAAGGGAACCCCCCGGGCCCTGAGCCCATTTGTCTCTCCGCGCATGCGCGGCGTGGTGGAAAAGTGCACCTTCTGCTACCAGCGTTACCAAAGCGCCCGCAACAAGGCCTTGGTTGACGGTAGCGAAGTCGGCGAGATGGATTACCAGACCGCCTGCACCGAGGCCTGCCCCTCGGGGGCCATCACTTTCGGCCAGTTGCAGAACCCCAAGCACAAGGTGCACAAGCTCATCTCCAGCGAGCACACCTTCCGCCTGCTGGAGAAGCTGCAAACCAATCCCAAGGTGTATTACATGTCCAAGCGGGAGTGGGTGCGCAAAATGGCCGACAATTATGTAACCCGCCACAATAAATTTGCCCAGGCCGCCGCCCAGGGCGGTCACCAGCAATAGGCGAGGTCGACAATGAGAAGATGGTTTGACGATCTACCCAAGTACGCGGACGATTCGAGCTGGTGGCCCAAAGGGACCAAGCGCTGCCGGCCCGAATTCTTCCTGTTCTGGTTGGGAGTGCCCCTGACCCTGCTGGCCTACTTCACCGTTGGAGCGGTGCTTTGCCTGGCCTTGGGCCTCAACCAGACCAATATGAACGACTACTTCGCCTTTGGCGTGTGGATCGTGGTGGACCTGGCGGTTATCGGCCTTGGGGCGGGCGCCTTTTTCACCAGCTTTCTAAACTACATCGTAGGCAAAACCGAGCTTAAGCCCATCGTCAACGCGGCGGTGCTTATCGGCTTCATCTGCTATGTGGGCGCCATTTTGATGCTGGGCATCGACATCGGCCAGCCCATCCGGGGTTGGTTCGGTTTCTGGCACGCCAACGTGCACTCCATGCTCACCGAGGTGATGTTCTGCATCACCACCTACGCCATCGTGCTCACCATAGAGCTGCTGCCTTCGGTGCTGGACAACCGGCGTATCAGCCGGGTGCCCGAGTTCGGCACCTTCAGCCACAACCTGCACACCATCATGATCGTGTTCGCGGCGGCTGGCACCTTCCTGAGCTTCTTCCACCAGGGCTCCCTGGGCGGTATGTTCGGCGTGCTCTACGCACGGCCCTTCGCCGATCGTGGCGGCCTGGGCATTTGGCCCTGGACCTTCTTCCTGTTCATCATGAGCGCCATAGCGGTGGGCCCCAGCTTCACCACCATGGTGGTGATGATCACCGAGAAGATCACCGGCCGCAAGCTGACCAAGCACAACGTCAAGATGCTCATGGGCAAGATCAGCGGATGGCTGTTGGTGGTCTACATGGTCTTCAAGTCGGCCGACACCATGTGGTGGGCCTATATCAAGCTCCCCGCCGCCGGTCTGACCATGGACCAGATGTACCAGGCGCCCTACGGCTATTGGCTGCTGTGGGTGGAGTTGGGCCTCTGCGGCTGGCTGCCGGCCCTTATGCTGGTGCAGGAAAAGGTGCGGGCCAGCTACGGCTGGATGTTCGTGGCCATGCTTCTGGCCTGCATCGGGATAACCCTGAATCGCTTCGTGTTCACCATCCAGTCCCTGGCCCTGCCGGTGCTGCCCTTTGAGAAGTTCTACGCCTACCTGCCCTCCTGGCAGGAGTGGGGCATCGCCAGCCTGGTGCTGGGCTTCGGGCTGCTGGTGTTCATGCTGGCTTATCGTTATCTCCCCATCTTCCCGCAAGAGCCGGAACTTAACGACTAAGGAGGCTGGATATGTTCCCCTTTGCTTATGAATGGGTATGGGACATCGGCCACATCGTATTTTTCGGCCTGTTCTACGGGGTGCTCTCGGTTATTGGCGGCACCCTGACCCTGACCATTCTCAAGACCATGCTGGACCTGTGGGCCGGCCACATCCACGAGCCGGAGCACTAGACCCGGGGCGCATGGGCGCCTGGAGCATCTAATCGAACCAACGGCGGGGCCCCTGGCGGGCCCCGCCTTGCATTGCGAGCCATGACTACACACAAGCACCCCAGCCCTCCGCCGGACCTGCAAGTGGTGGTGTTCGACCTGGACGGGGTCATCTTCGACTCCCTGCCGGCCAACATTGCCTTTTACAACCACATCCTGGAGCACCTGGGCCGCGAGCCGGTTGCCGAGCGCTACGCCGAGATCATCCACCGCGAGGCCATGCACGGCTCCCTGGAGGCCCTGCTTGGCCGGGGAGAGGATTTTGAGCGGGCCTTGGCCCATTGGCGCACCATGGATTCCGCGCCGTTCATAAAGCTGCTGCGGCTCTACCCCGGCGCGCGGGAAACCATCGTTCGTCTGCGGAGCCGCTGGCGCACCGCCGTGGCCACCAACCG
>JAHJPG010000047.1 GCA_018819925.1 Pseudomonadota bacterium | reverse complement strand
GGGAAGCCCCCTCCAAGATTATATCTCCCTCCTCTTCGGAGGCTAAAGGGCCCTTGAAGACTACAAGGTTGATAGGCCGGAGGTGTAAGCACAGTGATGTGTTCAGCTGACCGGTACTAATCGCCCGTGAGGCTTGGTCACTTTTAAACAACATTGCTCGATAGATTCTTATCGGGCTTAGTCAAAGCTCTGTTCAGCGTTGCTTATCGCTCTATCTTATTGCCGGAAACCAGTTTCCGGTGGCAATGGCGAGAGGGTCACACCCGTTCCCATCCCGAACACGGAAGTTAAGCCTCTCAGCGCCGATGGTACTGCATTTTTCAAGTGTGGGAGAGTAGGACGCCGCCGGATTTAATTTAAGCCCCCGCTGATCGCAAGATCGGCGGGGGCTTTCTTTTTGGGGGTATAAAAACAACCCCTGTTATGAGCTGCAATTACCGTTTGAAGAGCAATGGGCTGCGGCCGCAGCTTTGACCACTGCCAGCGCTTCTTCCGTGGAAAATCCCTTGTTGACCAGGCCACTCTTAAGGGCGGCCAGCATTTCGGCCATAGCAATCGCTTCGGCCTTCATTTTATCAAGCCTTTTTGCCACATCATCGTTCATGGTCGTCCCTCCTTGCCAAGAGTTGCGTGCCGGCCGAGACCACCAGCCTGTCTAGATTGTGCCTCAGCCAACACCTTGTGGGATTACCCGGTCCGGGATCTCCCGCCAACAGACATCCGCCCATACACAAGGGCAGCGTCTTGCACTTAAGGCATTGTGGGTGCGAGAAAGGATCGAAACCGATCTCCTCGCTTGAATACTCGGGGAAGCCGTTTCTGATGTCGCCCTTGCGATGTTCCGGCGCACCCATGAGATAATTGCAACGATAAAGGCTGCCGTCGGGCATGACGATGAAATTGTTGAGATAATAGGCCTGGCAAAAATGGCGTAAGCTTGTGAACGTTCCCTTGTAAATCGGCCAGCCCCGCCCCAAGGCCATCTGGGCCAGCCGGTCGGTTTTGCGCCGGTATTGCGCCATTAGAGCAGAGGACTGACTTTTGTTGTGTTCGTCACCATCCACCGTCACCGCTGCGGGAAATAAAATTATCTTTTCGGCGAATGGTTTTAAGGTGTCGAGCAACTGCCCGAATTCCTCGTCGCTTTGCGTGTCTATATTGATCCGCAAGGTTATTTCATCAAAAAATTCGGTCATGAACCCCATGTTGTCCATTATTGTCGAGTAAGATCCCCGCCCGTCTTTAAAGGGGCGCCTCTGGTCATGACTGGCTTGGTTGCCGTCCACGGTTACTTGCACCTTGGTTACCCTGGCCCGTTTCAATTTTTCGGCCGCCGCGCGATTCAACAAAGATCCGTTGCTAACCATGGAACTGGAGTATTCCATGCCGTTGTTTCGGCAAATCTCGATGAGCTTACGGCTGATTCGCTCTATGATGTCCACCCTGATGGTTGGCTCCCCCCCGAACCAGACCACATCCAGGCGCTTAAGATTTCCGGCACGGTGTTCCACGTTTCTGGTGATCGCATGGGCCACTTCCTCGTTAATCACTGCGGGCGGTAGCTTCTCGTAGCAATAAGGGCAGGCGAAATTGCACTCGGTGGTGGGCAGGATGCAAAGCGACAGCGCTTCGGGGGTGCTGGTGAGGGCCTCGAAGCGTTTTTTGAGCATTGGCAATTCATCTTGTTCGGCTGGCATCAAAAAACCGTTGCCAATGAATATCTCTTTTAAAACCTCCGACGCCTCATCCGAGTTCCTCTCGGGGTGTTCCAACACCTGCTCGATCAACGCCAAAAATGATTCCGGGTATCGCAGCAGGGCCCTGCTCATTAGCTGGGCGCAATATATATGGCCCTCGTAATTGGTGAGATGAACGTATGATGATTTCTTAAACCTCTCCATTCCGGCAACCCACTCTCCCCATGGGCTAATACGCCCCTACCACAGATGCCTCCCCTGAACGTGAACGGCGCATTAGACACAAAACCCCCTCCCGCTTGGCGCGGAAAGGGGGCAGGCATGACCCTCGACAATACGGAATTAATTTTTAATTAAAATCCCCTAAAACCTATGGTAATTATGGCGTAAAAGTCAAGCGATAAATTCAGTGCTGGTTCATGGCCAGCCCGATCCGCTTGGCCAACCGCACTCTCCTCCCCTAAAATAGCCCCAGCACCCCATACGGAGGCAGGCCATGTCCTTCACCGCAAACCTGGGCAACTGTTTCGCGGGCGGAGCCCTGGGTGGGGTGGCCAACACCCTGGCGGTGTGGCTGGCCGGGGCTGCGGGCATCACCCACGCCCTGGGGGTGGCCATCGCCCCGGAGTTGATTCCGGCCATGATCTATCAGCGCATGGTCTGGGGCGGCATCTGGGGGCTCTTGTTCGTGCTGCCAGTTTTGCGGGGCTCGATTTTTTGGCGGGGGCTGGTGTTTTCCCTGGGCCCCACGGCGGTGCAGCTGTTGGTGGTGTTTCCCCATGTGGCCAACAAGGGCCTTTACGGCCTGGAGTTGGGCGCGCTCACCCCGGGGTTCGTGGTGCTGTTTAATGCGGTGTGGGGTTGGGTGGCGGCGGGGTGGTTGAAAACCAGTGGGCGCTAGGCCCGGCTTCGCCAGACGGCGGGATGCTGCGTTGCCGGCATCGCTCCAAACTCGCTGTAGGCCAAGCTACAGCTCCGTTTGTCGCTCGCCGGCGCCTTGCCTGCCGCCGCCTGGCTGTGCCGGTGGGATAATTTGCCACTTGTCCCGCGGCGTCCGACTGTGACGGATGAGAGATCAAGATGCTTTGCTACGAACACCTGGCTGTGCCGGGGGAGGGAGGGCGGAGATGAACCCCGCCCCTACACCGCTCATCCAGCAATAGCGTAGATTGGGTAGAGCGAAGCGAAACCCAACAATTCCTATGCCTTCGCGACCATCCGCCCACACCGGTTGGCGGCCCCAGGGCCGGCGAACCGCCCACGGGCCGCCGGGGAGTCTAAACGGTGACCACCGGCAGGTCGGTCCCGCAGTTGGAGCAGACCATCTCGCCCTGCTGCTGTTCCTGAGAGCAGGAGGGGCAACTCGGGCGCAACTCCTTTTTGGAGATGGAAATCTTCACCTTGGTGTTGTCGCCGATGCGCACCACCCCCTTGGGCTTGGTGGCTTCCACCCACAAGAGCACCTCATCGAATAGAACCTGATCGTTGGGCTTAATGGTCTTGCCGCGCAAAGCCTTGAAAAAATCATTGCCCCGCTCGCGCAGCATGGGCGCATCCTGAGCGCTGACCATCAACGCCACCTTCTTTCCCTGCACTACCTCTGTTTGCGGCATCGCCGTCCTCCTTTCTGGTCAGGTCCTCCCAAACGCGCCAGGCAGAGGGGACGCTGCCCGGTCCGGGTTGCCGGCGGCCAAGGGGAAGCCCAGGGCCGGCCGGCCCTTGTGGCCGGGTTGGTGATCGTACTGAGAGGGCGGTGGATGCGGCTAAGGTGGAGCAAGAGAAGAGGGCAATTGGCGCGGAGAAAGGTCTGAAGGAGCTACAGCGGAAGTGTAGTTGGGATGTAACTACGCATTGCTCTCGCTCAAGGCCGCCCCCTGCGGGCGTGCGCGCAGGGAAGCATCAAATTGTTTACACTGCGATTCTTGCACGTAGGGCTCGAGGAATCAAGAATATTAGTAGCACTTATACACACGGGCCGGCTGTTACTCCAGCTATTGGCCCCCGCGGCTTATTTTTGCTGGTCGGCCAGCCAGGCCTGATAGCGCTTGTAGCCGGGGCACCAGCCGGTGTGCCAGCGCCAGAGCCGGGCCCAGATGGACGTGGGTTTTTTCTCGGCATGACGCTTCATGGCGCAGGTGGCGCAAGAAGGTTCTTTGTCCGGCGCTTTCATTTTTCTTCCTCCAGAGCCAGTTGGAGCAGTTTGTCGATGAAAGAGGGGAAGTCCATGCCCGCCGCCGCCGCCGCCTGGGGCAGCAGGCTGGTTTCGGTCATGCCGGGTATAGTGTTGGTTTCCAAGGCGAATGGCCCCAGCTCGGTGAGAATGAAGTCGGTGCGGGAATAGCCCTTTAGCCCCAGGGCGCGGTGGGCGGCCACGCCCAGCTCCTGCACCCGCCGGGTGGTGGCTTCATCCACCGGGGCGGGGCATATCTCCCGGGAAGCGCCGGGGGTGTACTTGGCGGTGAAGTCGAAGAACTCGTGGGCCTCGCCGGGGATGATCTCGATCAAGGGCAGGGCGGTCAGCTCGCGGTTGCCCACCACCGAGGCGGTGAGCTCGCGCCCCTTGAGCAGGCGCTCGGCCAGGATCACCCGGTCCAGCTTGAAGGCGGACTCTATGGCCGGAGCCAGCTCCTCGGGCTTTCTGACCATGGATATGCCGAAGCTGCTGCCCTCGCGGGCCGGCTTCACCACCACCGGCAGGCCCAACTCGTCCAGCACCCGCCGGGCCGGGCCGGGATCGCCGCGCCGGATCACCACGTCCGGGGCCACGGGTATGCCCGCCGCCCGGAACAACTCCTTGGCCCGGGGCTTGTCCATGGCCAGGGCGCAGCCAAGCACCCCGGCGCACTGGTAGGGCAGGCCCACCAGATCCAAAAGGCCCTGCAGGCGGCCGTCCTCGCCGCCGGGGCCGTGCAGCATAACCAGGGCCACGTCGAACTCGCCGGCCCGGTTCACCAGGGCGGCCAGGTCCGTGGCCGGGTCGAAGACCTCCACCGCGTGGGGCAGGGCGCTTAGGGCCTTGGCCACCGCCCGGCCCGATTTCAGGCTCACCTCCCGCTCGCTGGAAGTGCCGCCCATTATCAGGGCCACCTTCAGGGCCGGGCCGCTCATGCCTGGTCCGCCGGGTCCAGGGCGAGGTCGGCCGGGGTGTGGCCGTGATCGATGCGGCCGAAGATCTGGACTTCCGCCATGCTGGCCCGCTCCAGGCCCAGGGCGATGCGCTCCTCCAGGGCCGGGTCGCCCCGGCCGTAGCGCTGGGTGATGTAGGCGAAACGCTGGGGAAGGGTAACCAGCTGGTCGTGGGTCACCCGCTTGTCGGCGTAGTTGACTACCATGGTCTCGTCCAGAGGCTGGCCCGGGGGCAAGAGCACGTGGTTGGCCACCAGATGGGCCAATTCGCTGTAGCCCAGCTCCTCCATGATGCGGGCTCCCTCCAAATCGTGGCGGCACTTTTGGCCCAGACATGGGGTCTTGGCTATGTCGTGCAGCAGGGCCCCGGCCTCCACCGCCCGGCGGTTCAGGGTGAGGCCCGAAGCGGCCAGCCAGCCGGTGAGGCGCAGGGCCACGGCGCACACCACCCGGGAATGCTGCCGGATGTTGTCCAGCATGGCGAACTCGTCCCAGAGCCCGGCGATCTGATCCAGGGAGGGCAGGGGGGTTTCGGCGCTGAAGCGGGGGACCAGCTCAACCAAGGCGCACCTCGATTTTCTCGGCGTCGCCGCTGGCTTTCAGGGAAGACACGAAGCCGCGCAGCATGCCCGAGAGAATGGTGGCCACAAAGGAATTAAGGGGCAACTCCTGGCCGTCCAGAAAAAGCTTGGCAGGTTCCGGCGGCGGGGCGGCCGGCTTCACCGCCTGCAAAATGAAATCGGCCAAGGCCACCGGGTCTTCGGCGTCCAAAACCGGCAAACCGGCCTCGGCGCCCTCGCCGCCCCGGCGGGCCAGGGCCAAAAGCTTGCCTCCGGAGGGCAGCACCGGCTCCCGGCCCGGGGCCACCACCTCGATCTTGGGGATGGCCGCGTTCTTGAATCCCTCCGCGATGACCAGGTCCATGCCGGCCATGAGCCGGGCGGCCAGGGCCCGGGGCCCGGCCCCGGCCAGGCCGGAGGCCTGGAGCCACACCCCTCCGGCGTGGGACAGGCCCACCCGGCTGGACCCGGCCTCGGCCAGGCGCTGGCTGTCCTTGCCCTGCCACTGGGCCGGGGTTTCCACCGGCCCGCCGTGGCCGTGGTGCTTGAGCACCCCCACCTTGAGGCCGCGCGCCTTCAACTCGGGCAAGAGCTTTTCCAGGAGGGTGGTCTTGCCGCTGTTGCTGGCTCCGCAAATGCCGACTACCGGGATCATGGGGCTCCTAGCCGGGCCCAGTGAAGGTCTCTGGCTTCACCGGGCCGTTGATGCGTTGGATGTTGTTTCTTCCTGAGGTCAGGGGCGCAAAGCCACGCCTTTCACACCTTATTCAGCATAATCCCGGGGGACGGGGCGGTCAAGACGCCGGGGGGAGAAAGGGGCCTTAAGTGGGGCCGGGGGCTGGTGATTTGGTGGTGGGGGCGGTGGGTTGGGCTGGGGTCTGGCCGTGGCCAGCACTGGTGGGCGGGTGTGGCGCGGTTTCCCATGCACACCAATTGCCAAGAGGTGATGAGCGCTGGCTAAAGCGCGGCAAAAGAAATATAATGATTGCGTTTTTATCTTTAGTGGCAACTCGCGTTTAGTGAGGAGTTGATAGGCCCTTCGCTGCCGGGCTCCACTGGCGACTTATACGCCCCGCGCATCCCAAGGCCAAGAAAAACGGGTGCGTAGCGACTACTGCGTCTACATTCGTGGGTTGCCCTCAAATGGCCTTTAAGCGCATCGAGCGCCTTTTGCCGAGGCTTGTTTGGGTTCCCGCCGGAGGAATAAAAATGACCGGGTGATTTTTTCGCTTTTCATTGGTTGCGCTGCTCGCGGTTGGGACAGGCTGCATGAGCGCGGGAGATCACCGTGCCTCGGTTAACGACGACGCCAGAGACAGGATCACTGCTGGTAAAGTTCAACGCGAAATAAAAGTAGGCATGACAACCGCTCAAGTTGCGGAAGTGTTGGGCGCCCCGAATGTTGTGACTACCGACGATCAGCGTAGAGAAGTTTGGGTGTATGACAAAATCTCCACCCAAAGAGTTTACTCGACAAGTTCGGGCGGAGTTAACGCCTTAATCTTGGGCGGGGCGCTGTTCGGATCGGGGCCGCTAGGGGGGGCCGGCGGGGGCGATGTACGGCATGGAGCGGGAGCCTCATCGACATCCCAAAGGACGCTAACGATAATAATTAAGTTTGACAAAAACAGCCTGGTAAGGGACTTCGCATATCGGCAGTCGAGCTTTTAAAAGGCCGATGATATGCGAAAAAGAGTAACAGCCCTTGTCGTAATTATTTTCCTGTCGATAGTTTTGTTGCCTGGTTGTCAGCACCAAGCCCCCGAAGACGCATTGAGGGCCTCTCCGGAAACCCTCGCGGAACGGCAGCTTCAAATGCGGAGATTCGATACCAACGATGAAAAAATGATCCTGAATGCCGCGGCGGCGGTTTTTCAAGACCTGGGGTTTAATATAGATGAGTCCGAAACGGATTTGGGAGTGATTGTTTGTTCTAAGAAAAGAGATGCAACCAGCGCGGGCCAAATAGCTGGCGCTATAATATTAGGCTTGTTTTCCGGCGTGGCTGTCCCCGTGGACAAACATCAACTCATAAGAGTCTCCTTGATAACTTGCCCTATAAGTGAGAAATCTATCGCGGTCAGAGTGACCTTTCAACGCATTATTTATAACACTTATAATCAGGTCACTAAAGCGGAGTCTATAAAGGACCCGGAGTTGTATCAGCAATTTTATGAAAAATTGTCACAGTCCGTATTCCTGGAGGCGCACCAGCTATGATTTCCTTTAGAACGGCCATTGTTCTGTTGTGCCTAATTGGAATCGCGAGTTCATTGGGATGTGCCGTGGGCAACGAACAGGTTTTGGCCAGCGCGGAATCCCAATTAAAGTTGCGTAGCATGCAAAGCCGTTCGTTTGATACGACGGACAAAATCAAAACCTTGCGAGCCGTGATAGCAACCCTTCAAGATTTGGGTTTCGTTATAGATAAGGCTGATGACGAGCTGGGGACCGTCAGCGCCACAAAAGCAAAAAGATATTTGATTCGTATAACCGTGATTGTTAAACCGCGTGGAAAAACTCGGATGGTGGTAAGGGCAAACGCCCAATACGACATTCATCCGGTCGAGAACCCCAGGCAATACCAAGCCTTTTTCGATGCCCTCTCAAAAGCGATGTTTTTGCAGGCGCATGAGGTTGATTGATTTCTTGCAAAGCCGCTGAAACCCGCCCCATATTTTAAAACAAGGCCGCTTGGCGCGGGTTGACGCGTCTTACATTCACCTACCCTTGGGGCCGGTCGGAGCGGCCGGCCAGGGCCATCAGGGTCATCAGGCAGTGGGCCACCAGCTTTTCCCGTCCCTGGTCCAGGGCGAAGACCTGGCAGCGGGCGGCGATGATGGTGCGGCCCGCCTTGAGCACCCGGCCCCGGGCGGTAAGCCTCTCGCCTTGGGCTGGGGCCAGCAGGTTCAGCTTGTATTCCACGGTGAGGATGGAGGCGTCGGCGGGCAGCAGGGAAAAACCGGCGTAGCCCCCGCTGTTGTCGGCCAGGGTGCCCACCACCCCGGCGTGGAAAAAGCCGTGTTGTTGGGTGAGCTGGGGCTGGTATGGCAGCACGATCTCGCAAAATCCCGGCTCCACCCGGGTAAGCTCCGCGCCCAAATAGGCCATGAACCCCTGGCGGGCGAAGCTGCGGCGCACCCGGTCGGCGAAGGCGGGGTTGGCCGGCTTGAAGGCTTCTGTCATGATCCCCCTCTGCTTGGGATGGGCCATTTTAGCACAGGCCCCCGCCCGCTTTGAAACTGCGGGCTTGTTTTAATAACTTTCAAGATGACGGCTTTTTATGATACAGCTTAATTTAGTTGTTCAGTCATGGGGGGCATGCCAGAACAAGCCGGAGAGTCGTTCCCGTAGGTCGCCGCATCCATACCAGCTTAACTCGGCTGCTTCCTGTTCAAATAAGATTTTTAATCTTACGGGCAAGCGTTTCCTTCGTGTTGTTGGGCTGGGCCGTATTAACCACCCGAGGAGGCGAGTTTGTTAAGTGCATCGAAAAAAGTCAGGGTTCGCTTGAAACAAGAACAATTGCGTATCCTGACCAAGAATTTTAAATGCCGGGCCGAATCCTCTTTCGGAAAAACAATGATTGAATTCTCCAATAGGCTAGTTACCAATTACTTTATAAGCCTAGTGTCTGCAAAGACCGGCGTGGGATTCAGGATCGTGGCTATGTTGTTTGCCTGTGTTCCGGTAATTGCGGTGTTTATTGAATATGATGTTCGTGGCTACAGCTATTATGACTCAAGTAAGATTATGACCCTTGTATGGGCCGTGTATTTTGGGTTGTTCAACTGGCTAATATTCATGTTTAACCGTTGTGCATGGAATAAATATATAAAAATGTCCGATCAGTTATCTCTTATGCTTGGTAGGCAAGAGCAGAATATTATTATTAACAAATTATACCAAGACACGGGCCCTGTACGTCAGATAGTATTTGGTGTTTTCTCGGGGGGGGGCTTTTTCTCTTGTATGTGGCAGCAAACGAACTATCTAGTTATGTAATATTTATGACTACCAATTATATTCACATATTGGTCATTTCATTTTTTATGGGCAATTCGTACATGTTGCTATTTGCAGCAGCAAAAATGAATTATAATTTATATAAACTCGGAGAGTTGGAATTATTTTTTATACATCCGCTGGACACCCCCGGCGTACAAAAGCTGTATAAACTAATGTCATTATACCTAATCATGGCGATGGGGTGCGCAGTTTGGGTTGAGTTGCCTGTATTAGGTTACGTGTTTTTCGTGCAATCAGAACACGATTACGTGCCAGTCATTGTTATGTCGGTACTGTCGATTGGTACGCTAATTATGTTTGGATTTATTCCACAAATTTATCTTGCATTAATTGTTAAGATTCACAAGGAGGCTTCTTTGAAAGAATTGCAAGGATGGTTGGTTGGTAGCGGACATAAAAATTGTAGCAGGATACAATTTCAATCCAGTTCATTCAAATTAATTTGTGACGGATTTATTCTTTATAACGAACTGAAAAAAATGCGCATCTGGAGGTTTGATTTCGTTAGTATTGGGCAGTATGCGTTTTCATTTTCTTGCGCGTTATTGCCTTTGGTTTTGGGCAATTTTTTTAAGTGATTTTATGTAAGAGAGAGATTTATTTTAAGTAATTGTAGGCTACTTAACGCCCAGTCCTATCGCCGCCTACCTCCCAATCCCAGATCAGCTAACGCAGGCTGAACGCCATGACCCCTATGCCCCGGCGGCCCCTGCCGGGGCCGGTTGCCTGGGCCCCCGCTTTGGCCCCATTATGGAAGAGGCGTAGCGCTCTTGTTTGCCCGGCGGCACTCTGCTAGAAAGAAGGCATAATATAGTAACCAGCGGAGGCAGTTCATGGACCGCAAGATAATGCGCGCGCTCATCAGCGTGACCGACAAGGGCGGCGTGGTGGATTTCGCCAAATCCCTGGCCGACATGGGAGTGACCGTCATCTCCACCGGGGGCACCATGAAGGCCATTGCCGGCGGCGGCGTGCCGGTGACCGGGGTCAGCGAGATCACCGGCTTTCCGGAGATGCTCGACGGCCGGGTGAAGACCCTGCACCCGCGCATCCACGGCGGCATCCTGGCCCGCCGCGACGACCCCAAACACCGGGCCCAGTTGGCCGAGCACCACATCGCGCCCATCGACCTGGTGTGCGTGAACCTCTACGCCTTCGAGGCCACGGTGGCCAAGCCCGGCTGCACCTTTGAAGACGCCATCGAGAACATCGACATCGGCGGG
>JAHJPG010000046.1 GCA_018819925.1 Pseudomonadota bacterium | reverse complement strand
CGCTGCCCCCCAGCCGCCCGGTGACGCACACCGCGTCGCCCAGGCGCCCCCCGGAGCGCAGCAGGGGGGCCAGGTTGCCCATGGTGCCCAGCAGGCACAGGTTTATGAGCACCTGGGGGGCCCTGACCGTGTCGCCTCCGGCCAGCTTGAGGCCGAAGGCGCGGCCCTGGTTCACCATGGACCCCACCAGTTCCTCCACGAAACTGGCCCGGGGCCCGGCGGGCAGGCCCAGGGACAAGAACCCCCAGGCCGGCTGGGCGCCCATGGCCGCCAGGTCGGAAAGATTGGCGGCCATGGCCCGGTGGCCCACGTCGGCCGGGCTCATCAGCCCCAGGTCGAAATGCACCCCTTCCACCAGAAGGTCGGTGGTCACCACCAGCCCGGCCTGGGTCCCGCCCAACACCGCGCAGTCGTCGCCGATGCCCACGGCCAGCTCCCCCCCCGCCCCGCCGGCCAGGGAGGCCACCAGGCTGATGATATCTTCCTCGCTCAGGTGGTGGGGGGTGGGCTTGGGCTCCATGGTGCGGCTAGCGTTCGTCGCTGGCGTAGAGGTATTGGATCACCGGCTGCTCGTAACCGAACAACTCGTCGTCCTTAAAGAAACGGGCCACCTCGGCCTTGGCGGTCTCCACCGAGTCGCTGGCGTGCACCAGGTTGGCCTGCATGCTCATGCCCAGATCGCCCCGGATGGTGCCCGGCGCGGCCTTGCGGGAGTTGGTGACCCCGCACAGGCCGCGGCACACCTCAACCGCCTCCAGGCCCTCCAGGCACAGGGCGACCACCGGGGTGCGGCTCATGAACTCGCAGATGGTGGGGAAAAAGGGCTTGTCGGCCAGGTGGCTGTAGTGGGCCTTGAGCAGGGCCTCGTCAAGCTGGATCATCTTGACGCCGGCGATCTTGAGGCCCTTGGCCTCGAAACGGGACAGCACCGTGCCGGCCAGGCCCCGGGCCATGGCGTCGGGTTTGATGAGAATCAGGGTTCTTTCCACGATATTGCTTCCTTGGGAAAAGTCATTGTAGCCAGGGTTGTACGCCTCGGAGGCGGCCGCCGGGCCGCTTCCCTGTACCCAATTTGTTCAGAGGCGGGGGTGGTTGTCAAGGGAGGGAACACAAAGACCTTTATCACCGGGCCCCGTAGGTTCAAAATAGCCTTGGTGACATTAGACAAGGAGGCGGCATGGGTATCGAGGCGCACATAAAAGAATTCAGCGACATGGGCCAGATGTACGGCCCCATGGTTTTAAAGGCCCTGGCCTTTTTGCTGGTGGGCCTGCTGGCGGCCAAGTCGGCCTACTGGCTTTGCCGCCGCTATTTGCCCCGCCTGGGCCTGGAGGCGCGCACCGCCGGGGTCGTCGGCGCGGTGCTGTTCGTGGTGGTGTTGGCCGTGGCCCTCACTTTTTGCCTGCGCCTGATTGGCTTGGAGCCCCGCCTGTTGGTGCGCCTCATGCTGGCGGCGGCCATCACCGCTCTGGTGCTGGCCTTTTTGCTCAAGCCCCTGCTGCCCAACCTGCCCTTCAAGGTGGGCAACACCGTGCAGATAGACGGGCTCTTCGGCAAGGTGGAGGGCACCAACCTGTTCCACACCCGGCTCAAGACCTTCAAGGGCCGCACCGTGTTCATTCCCAACTCCAAGGTTTTAAACGGCACGGTGGTCAACTTCCACTTCACCCCCAACCTCAGGGTGGACCTGGACGTGACCGTTAGCTACCAGGCCGACCTGGCCAAGGCCGAGGAGATCATGCTGCGCATCATGGGCGAACACCAGCATGTCTTGCCCAAGCCCCCGCCGCGCTTCTGGGTGCTCAGGTTCGGCGACAGCGGGGTGGAGATATCCGGACGCTGCTGGGTGCCCATCGTCAAGGCCTTTCGCACCAGAGTGGAATGCTTCAAGCAGATCAAGGCCGCCTTCGACCAGGAGGGCATACCCTTTGGCCGGGCCCGGCGGGCGGTGCTGTTGCAGTCGGCCGACGTCGACGACCCCCGGATATAGCGGCGGCTTCGCCAGACGGCGCATGCGGCGGCTTTGCCAGCTGCCCGTGGGCTGTGTTGCCGGCATCGCTTAGACCTCGGCGTATTAGCAATACGCCTGCGGTCTGCGCTCGCCGGACGCCTTGCCCACGAACACCTGACCAAGCCGCTAAACGTCTCGGTGTCTCGGGGAGCAGAGATAGCGTAGGTTTGGTAGAGCGAAGCGAACCCCAACGGTTCCGCTCAAACAAAAAGGCCCGGGGCGCTATGCCCCGGGCCTTGTCGCCGATCGGCTAAAAGGGCTACTTGGAGGCGGTGGGGTAGTCTTTTTCCATCCAGGCCTTGATGCCGCCGGGATAGCGGTAGACCTTGTTGTAGCCCAGTTTCTTGGCCCACATGGCCCCGTTGTGGCTGCGGGTGCACTTGGGGAAGCCGCAGTAGATCACGAGGACCTTGTCCACGTCGCCGCCCAAGAGCTTCTTGTATTTGGCCTGCTCCTCGGGCGTCATTTGTTTCAGCTCGGGAATGGGGAAGAGGAACTGCACCGCGCCGGGGATGTGGTTCTTCTTGTAGGAGGCCTCGTAGGGCATGGTGTCCACGATGACCATGGGTTTTTTGGTGTCGATCCAGCCCTTGAGGGTCTCGGTGTCCACCACCTCGTAGCCGCCGCGTTTGACCTCATTGTTGAAGGTCACCACCAGCTTTTCTTCTTCCAGCATTTTATCGCCGAACAGGCCGGCGCTGGCCAGAGAGCCCAGGGCCAAGACGGCGGCCAGGGCCAGCACGGTGATAAGGGCAAATTTCTTCACGTCCGCACCTCTCTTGAGTTGAATTGATATACATGACGCCAACCTGCGGCCTCCCGCGCTCCCCGGCGCCACCAGCGCCACAGGTACAGGTAGGCCGCCACGGCCAGCATGATCAGGTCCCGGTAAAGGGCTTGGCGCAGGGAGTCGTGCTCGGCCAGCTCGCCGGAGTTGAAGCAGCCGCAGTCGATGTCCAGGCCCTGGAGCGCCCCGAACCACAGCACCACCGCGAACAAGACCAGCATGGCCAAGATGGCGCTCAGGCTGCCTTTAAGGTCGAACAGCAGGCCGGCTCCGGCGGCCACCTCCAGGGCGGGCAAACCCAGCGCGGCCACGGGCACCAGGAAATCCGGGGCCATGCCGTAGCGGGAGATGACCAGGGCGAAGCCTTCCGGGTCCATGAGCTTGACCACTCCGGCGTATACGAACACCGCCCCCAGGGCCCAGCGGGCCAGGCGGTAGAGCCAGGGAGTGAAGGCCAAGTTTTGCAGGCCTGCCCAGAGAAACACCGCGCCTCCATGGTTGAAGTTCTGTGGCCCGGATAGGAAATTTATCTGAAAGTATCCTTTAATCAGGAACTTGTAAAATAGTTAATATGTATGAAACCCTTTGTGACCAATAAGAAACAACGATACGGCCTCGCCTGGCTAGATTTTTAAGTAATCGTTATGATTAGACTGGCTTGAAGTGGTTTTAGTTGGTAACATGCTAGTTAGACAGCAAATATTGATACTTAATAAATCAGGGGCGACTAGGGAGGGCTTGTGACGGCGCAGACGCAAAGGGTGGCCTCGGGGGTCAGCCAACTGGACAAGTTGTTGGGCGGGCTTTACATCGGCGATAACGTGGTGTGGCAGGACGACGCCGGCTCCCTGGCCTGGGAGTTTTGCCACAACTTCATCCTGGCCTCACAGGCCCAGCAGCGCCCCATCATCTACGTAACCTTCGACCGCTCCCCCAAGAACCTCCTGGACAAGCTGGGCGGCTTGGCCAACTACCAGGGGTTGACCATCCTTGACTGCTTCACCTGGGGCAAGGGCCAGGGCAGCGACATCTTCCAACGCTTCTACCAGGAGGCCGATCCCCCCTGCCGGGTGGAGCCCATGAGCCGCCCCCAGGAGCCGGAAGCGGTGGGCGAGGCCCTCTACGCCCTGCACGGCGAGTTGAGCGGCGACGTGCGTTTCGTCTTCGAAAGCCTCACCGGCATGGCCGAGCTGTGGGGCGGCGAGGAGGCCATTCTGCGCTTTTACGGCCACGCCTGCCCCCGGCTCTACGAGCTCAGGACCGTGGCCTACTGGATCATGGAAAAGGAGGCCCACTCCACCCGGCTCAAGGCCCAGATCGGCCAGATCGCCCAGGTGGTGATTGAGCTGTCCATCAAGCGGGGCACCACCAGCCTCACCATTCTAAAAGCGGAGAACCGCTCCTTGGAGAGCCAGCACCAGCCCCACAACTACTGGGTGCGCGAGCACACCGTGGTCTTCGACCAGCAGCGCCGGGCCACCGGCCTGGTGGAACTGGGCCTGCGCCTCAAACAGTTGCGCAACAAAAAGGGCCTGAGCCAGACCGAACTGGCCCGCCTGGTGGGAGTGACCCCCTCCACCATCAGCCAGGTGGAGAGCAACCATATATATCCCTCCTTGCCGGCCCTGCTCAAGATGGCCGAGGTGTTGGGGGTGGAGGTGGCCTCCTTCTTTTCCGAGGCCGCCGGGGCCGCCCGCCGCCTGGTGTTTCCGGCGGAGGAGGCCAGCGCTGTGCGCCTGGAGGATCTGCCCGAGGGGGTGGTGCGGGCCCATCTGCTCGCCCCCATGGACTTTACGGGCAAGGCCGAGCCCTACCTTATCGAGGTGGCCCCGGGAGGCTCGGTGCCGTCGCACTTTTTCGTGCATAAGGGCGAGGAGATGGGCTACGTGCTCTCGGGCCGCCTGCAACTCAAGTTCAGGCAGGCGGTGCATAACCTCAAGGCCGGCGACGTGATCTACCTGACCTCGGAGATGCCCACCCAATGGTCCAACCCCGGCCGGGGGGCGGCCCGCCTGCTCTGGTGCAAAATCAGCTAGGCTGGCTTTTCAGGCTTAAGTTGTTCTTAATCAGGGGCGCGCCGCCTTGTTGGTTTAGCTAAATATTATGGCTTTTTTTAATTTTTTATAATTTTTTCGCCCCACCGGGCGGCATGCCGCATCAGGCCGGTTGCAGCATATGTTTTAGGGCAAAATTGCCGTAATAAACC
Source organism: Pseudomonadota bacterium (assembly GCA_018819925.1). Classification (GTDB taxonomy): domain Bacteria; phylum Desulfobacterota; class Desulfarculia; order Desulfarculales; family Desulfarculaceae; genus Desulfoferula. The sequence continues at coordinate 14,532 of JAHJPG010000046.1, read as the reverse complement.
AGTTGCGCCCGATGGCCTCTGCCGAGAAAATCGTCCTCCTTCCCAAGCTTCTAAGCAAATTAAAAAACAAAATCAATAAGTTGGCGCATATAGCCTTGGGCGGCCCAGGACTTGACAAACACCATGGTTTTGGCAGATAAGGCAATGGTTGCCTTTTATTCAAACTTAAATCAGCGGCAAACATTGCCGCTACCCCTTATGAACGTAGGAGGAAGACCATGAACCTGCACCGCCCCAACGCCAACGAGGCCCTGCAGACCAAGAACCGCTCGCGCAGCGTGGCCCCCCAATCGGGCCTGTGCTCTCGCTGCATCGACGGCTGCAAGGGTAACTGCGACATGTTCAACGCCACCTTCCGCGGCCGCGAACTGCTCTATCCCGGACCCTTCGGCGACATCACCGCCGGGGCGGACAAGGACTACCCGGTCGACTACAGCCACCTGAACATCATGGGCTACGCCCTGGGCGCGGCCGGCTGCGAAGCCGACCCGGACATCGCCACCTTCCCCTCGGTCAACACCGAGACCAGCTTCGGCGTCACCAACAAGGTCAATCAGACCATCCCCATCTTCACCGGGGCCCTGGGCTCCACCGAGATCGCCCGGGCCAACTGGGAGCACTTCGCGGTGGGCGCGGCCATCTCCGGCATCAGCCTGGTGTGCGGCGAGAACGTCTGCGGTATCGACCCGGGCCTGGAGTTTGACAAGCACGGCAAGGTGTCCAAGTCCCCGGACATGGCCCGCCGGGTGGAGGCCTACCGCCGCTATCACCAGGGCTACGGCGACATCCTGGTGCAGATGAACGTCGAGGACACCCGCCTGGGCGTGGCCGAGTACGTAATCGACCAACTGGGCGTGGAGACCATCGAGCTCAAGTGGGGCCAGGGGGCCAAGTGCATCGGCGGCGAGATCAAGGTGCATAGCCTGGAGCGGGCCCAGGAGCTTAAGAAGCGCGGCTACATCGTCACCCCGGACCCGGACCGCAAGTCCATCCAGGCCGCCTTTGCCGATGGAGCCATCACCGAGTTCGAGCGTCACAGCCGCCTGGGCTTCGTGGACCAGGAAGGCTTCATGGCCGAGGTGGAGCGCCTCCGGGCCCTGGGCGCCAAGCGGGTCACCCTGAAGACCGGCGCCTACCCCATGCGCGAGCTGGCCATGGCCATCCGCTGGTCCTCCGAGGCCAAGATCGACCTGCTCACCATCGACGGCGCTCCCGGCGGCACCGGCATGAGCCCCTGGCGCATGATGTGCGAGTGGGGCGTGCCCTCCTTGTACCTGCACAGCATGACCTTTGAGCTGTGCCAGCGCTTGGCCGCCCGGGGCGGCTGGGTGCCGGACATCGCCTTTGCCGGCGGCTTCAGCGCCGAAGACCATATCTTCAAGGCCCTGGCCCTGGGCGCGCCTTTCACCAAGGCGGTGTGCATGGGCCGGGCTCTGATGATCCCGGGCATGGTGGGCAAGAACATCGGCCGTTGGCTGGCCGGCGAAGACGGCGGCCTGCCCAGCACGGTGAGCAAGTACGGCTCCACCAAGGAAGAGGTCTTCGTGTGCTACGAGGAGCTCAAGGAGCAGTTCGGGGCCGAGATGGACCAGATCCCCTTGGGCGCGGTGGGCTTCTACACCGCCTGCCAAAAGCTCAAGGTCGGCCTGCAGCAGCTCATGGCCGGGGCCCGCAAATGGCGGGTGGACCTGATCGAGCGCCGCGACCTGGCCGCCCTGAGCGACGAGGCGGCCATGGTCACCGGCCTGGACCACATCATGGACGCCTACCGCGAGGAGGCCCTGGAGATCATCGACTCCCTGCCCACCGGCAACCGCACGGTGATGCCGGACTAAAACCAAGCACCCAACATCGGGCCGGCCCCGCCACCGCGCGGGGCCGGCCCGCCTTTTTGAGCCCCCCGATCCCGCCCGCCCGCCAAAACCGGCTGAAATCCCTTTACCCGGGGCATCCCGTGGCCCACAATGGGGCCCGGAGGAAAAAATGCGCCGCACCCTTTTGGCCCTAGTGGTCTTGTTGTTAAGCGCCGCACCCGCCGCGGCCTGGCCTCCCACCCTTAAGGAATTCCAGGGCCTAGCCATCCAGGCCGCGCCTCCGGGATGGAAACTCAGCGATTCGGCCAGCCTGCGCACCGCCGGCTCCTGCGCCCCCCAGCTAATGGTTATCTTCAAGGACAGCGGGGCCTATCTGGAGTACCGCCTGGACATGGACAACCCGGAGATGGAGTCCGATGAGGGAGAGGGGAAAAAGACCCGGCTGGAGGGCCGCGCGGCCATGTATCTGCAAGCCGGCGATTGGCCCCGCTTCACCTACCTCACCGTGTTTTTGCCGGCCCAGGCGGCCAGCCTGACCATCGGGGTGAACCAGGACTACACCCTGCAGGAGATGTCCCAGATATTCTACGCCTTCCCCCTGGACAAGCTCATCGCTCCCCCGGCCCCGGCCAGGTAACAAGCCAGGGCCAGCCCGGCCGCCAAAGCCCGGCGGGAAGCCGCTTTTTTCTGGGGCTTGGCGGCGGCCTGGCTTATAATCGGCCTATAACCCCGAGCCGGGAGGAGAGCATGTCTCAGCGCAGCGTGGGCCTTTGGTTGGCCCTCGCCTTGATCGCCGCCTTTTTGTCCGCCGGGTGCGGCCCCCCCGTGGTGCCGCCGGAGCTCATGAAACAGGTGGACCAGGGGCTCACCCTGACCCAGGTGCGCGACAACCCCCAGGCCAACCTGAACAAGATGGTCCTGTGGGGCGGGCGCATCATCCACACGGTGAACAAGACCAAGGGCACCCTCATCGAGGTGCTGCAGATACCCCTGGACTCCCAGGATCGGCCCAAGGCCGGCTACGAATCCTCGGGCCGCTTCATCGTGGCCATGCCCGGATTCCTGGACCCGGAGATCTACCACAAGAACCGCGAGGTGACGGTGGTGGGCCAGGTGGTGGGAGTGGAGATGTTGCCGGTGGGGGAGGTCAAGTACAAGTACGCACTGCTCCGGGGCAAGGAAGTCAAGCTGTGGGAAAAGCGGCCCGACGTGGTCAGGGTCTATCCCGCCGGCGGCTTCTATGGCGGCTTTGGCGGCCCCATGTGGGGTCCGGTGGGTCCGGGGCCATATCCTTATTGGTTCAACGGGCCCTACGGCTATTGGTAGCCGTAGGCCGAATCCTGAGTTAGATCGACCATAGGAGAGGAAACCGACATGAAGCATTTATTCGGCAAGGGCGCCCTGGGCGCTTGCTTGGCTCTTTTGATGTTCGCCCTACTCTTGGCCCCCACCCCGGCCAAAGCCAAGGTCCTGCCGCCGGGCAGCTACCGCGACTCCTGCAAGGACTGCTACGTGGATGACGGCTGGCTGCACTGCCGCTGCAAGGACGGCCGGGGCGGCAAGGAAACGCGCATTAAGTACACCCGGTGCAACGGCGACATCGCCAACGTGGACGGCTGGCTCACCTGTGGCGGGGGCGGAGAAAGCCGGCGGATGCCCGGCGGCTCCTGGCGCGAGTCTTGCCGGGACGGACGGGTGCAAGGCAATGAGCTGTTGGCCGAATGCCGCAACGGCGACGGCCGCTGGGTGCAGGCCTGGATATCGCTGAATAAGTGCCCGGGCAACCTGTCCAACGAGGACGGCCGCCTGGTCTGCGAGGGCCGGGGCCACAAGTGGCGCATGCCCGGGGGCAATTGGCGGTCCTCCTGCCGCCGGGAGCGCATCGAGGGCGACACCCTGTGGGCCGAGTGCCGGGCCAAGAACGGCGACTGGCGGGGCAGCCGGGTGAATCTCAGGGGATGCGGCAACGTAAACAACTGCAACGGCAGGCTGCACTGCGGTCCCTGCAACCAAAACCAAACCATTCGCTGATAGACCCAAGACAAAAGCAAGCCCCCGCCCGGCTCCGGGCGGGGGCTGCGATTTTAACGGGACGCTATCGCTAGCCTTCGGTGAGCACCTTTTCGTCGTACTCCACCTCCAGCCACAGCTTGTGTTTGGCTTCTTCCTGGGCCAGGGCCTCGAAGGTGTTTTTAAGCTCAGGGACGCCGCAGGCGTCGGCCAAGCGGGTGTAGAGCATGAAGGCCTTTTTCTCCCGCTGCATGGCCACGGTCAGGGCGTCGGCGTAGCTCATGTCCGGGCTCACCGGCGCGGCCACCACATAGTCGGCGATCTTCAGGTCGGCGATCTTTTTGGCCGCCGGGGCCAGGGTCTTGCCCTGCTTTACGGCCATGAGCTTGTCCTTGTGCCCCAACTCCTGGTTGGCGAACCCCTCGAAGGCTTTTTTCATCCAGGGTTTTTCCATGCGTTGGGCCATTTGCAGGTAAAAGGCGCAGGCCTCCTCCTCGCGGGAGATGGCGAAATCCAACACTTCGTCCACAGAGCTGAACTTGCTCATTATTTTAGACTCCCCATAGGTGGTTTTTGCCAAGGCCCCGCTGGGCGATGCCAGTCTAGCATAAAGGCGGCCCCGGCCCTAGCCCCTACGCACCAGCCGCCCCAGGCCCAGGGACGCCAGATACACCGCCCCGGCCAGCAAAACGATCACCGCCCCGGCGGGCAGGTCCGGGCCGTAGCTCAGGGCTAGGCCGCCCCAGGTGATGCCTAGGCACAGCGCCGTGGCCAAGGCCATGATGGGCCCCAGGCGGCGGCAAAAGTTGGCCGCCGTGGCCGCCGGCAGGGTGAGGAGGGCGATGACCAGGATGATGCCCACCACCGTGGACAGCAGCACCACGGTGAGCGCGGTTAGCCCCAGTAGCAAAAGGTAGTACAGGTCCGCCGGCAGGCCCCTGAGGCGGGCGAACTCCTGGTCGAAGCACACCGCCAACAACTGGCGGTACAACAGCAGGGCCGCGGCCAGCACCACCAGGTCCAGCCCGGCCATGAGCCAGAGGTTGCCCGGGGTGACCATGAGGATGTTGCCGAAGAGGTAGCTCATGAGCTGGACGTCGTAGCCCGGGGTCAGGGCGATGAACACCACGCCGGTGGCCATGCCCACCGCCCACACCGCGCCGATGATGGTGTCCTCGCGCTGGCGGGCGTGCAGGCTCACCAGGCCGATGATTCCGGCGGCCACCAGGGCGGCGGCCACCGCGCCGTACAGGGGGTGCAGCCACCCCCAGCCGTGGGCCACGGCCAAATAGCGGGCCAGGCCCATGCCCCCCAACACGCTGTGGGCGATGGCCCCGGCGATGTAGCTGATGCGCTTGACCACCACGTAGGTCCCCACCACCCCGCAGGCCAGGCTGGCCAGGGCCCCGGCCAAAAGGGCCTGCTGCAAAAAGGCGTGGCCGGCCACGGCGCTCAAAAACTCAGTCACGGCAGCCCCCCTTGCCCTCCAGGTCGTGGTCGTGGCGCACCAGGCGCACGGGCGCGCCGTACAGCTCGCTTATGAGGCTGCCGTTGATGACCTGGGTGGGATGGATGCTCAGGCTCTGGTTGATGCAGGCCACCCGGCTAACCGCCGGGGAGACGAAGCCCAGGTCGTGGGTCACCAGCACCACGGTCACCTTGGGTTGCAGCCCGGCCAGGATGTTCATGAGGTCCACCCCGCCCCGGGGGTCCACCGCGGCGGTGGGCTCGTCCAAAAGCAACAGCTCGGGCCCGGCCACCAGGGCCCGGGCGATGAGCACCCGCTGGCGCTGGCCGCCGGAGAGCAGGCCAAAGCTGCGCCCTGCCAGATCGCCGGCCTCCATGCGCTCCAAGGCCTTTTGCGCCGCCGCCCGCTGCCCCCGCCGCCACAGGCCCAGGCCCGAGCCGGAGCCCAGCGAGCCCATGAGCACCACCTCCAGGGCGGAAACCGGGAAGCCGGGGTCCACCGGGGCGTGCTGGGGCAGGTAGCCCATGCGCCGGCGCACCCGGGCGGGCGGCTGGCCGAACACCCGCACCGTGCCGCCTTGGGGAGCGAGGAGCCCCAGGATCAGCTTGAGCAGGGTGGTCTTGCCCCCGCCGTTGGGCCCAACCAAGGCCAGGAACTCGCCCTGCTCCACGGCCAGATCCACCCCGGCCAGCACCGGGCGGCCGTTGTAGGCGAAATCAACTCCCTTGATATCGATGAGGGACAAAGGCTTCCTTTCCTAGTGATCCGAGGGCTTGCCCGCGCCCTGGGCCTCGCAGACCAGGTGGGGGGCGTCGCAGGTGGCGCAACGCTCCACCCGGTGATGCCGGGCAAAACCGGCCCAGTGCTCTTTCTGCTCCGGGGTGAGGATGCCGGTGCCCTGACAAAGGGGGCACACCCCGTCCAGGGCGGCCAGGATGGCCGAGCGGATGAACTCGGAGCGGTTGCTGATGCCCTCCATGGCCGCCACCAGGGCGGGATCGGCCTTGAAGGTGATTACCTCTGGTTTGCCTTTTTTCATGGCCGCCTCCGCGTCCCCTCCCTCGGGTGCTTTGTCGTAATACCTAATAATACCGCAATATCGGGCGGGCGGGCCGCAATAAAAACGGCTCCGGCCGGTGCGGGGCCGGCAGACGGATGAAGCAAGGGTTAAAGCGGAGGGCGGATCAAAACGCCGGTAAAATTTGGGTTTGGACTGATCGGCCCCCGGCCGGGGCGCATCCCCGGCCGGGGGCCGCTAAAAATCCCTAGCTCTTGTTCAGCTTCTCAAAGGCCCGGCCAAATGCGTTGTTGAATGGCTTGGGCGGCTCTTGGCGTTGCTGCCGGGGCTGGCGGGGGGCCTTGCCCTTGTGTGGGGGGCGCTGCTCGCCATCGCCCCTGGGCTGGCCGGCCAGGTCGGCGAAGGGGTCGGTCTTCATGGACAGCGACACCCGGCCCCGGGCCAGATCCAGGCCGATCACCGTGACCTGCACCGTCTGCTGCACCTTCACCTCCTGGCGGGGGTCGCGCACGAAGCGGTCGGCCAGTTGGCTGATGTGGACCAGGCCGTCGTTGTGCACCCCCACGTCCACGAAGGCCCCGAAGTTGGTGACGTTGGTCACCACCCCGGGCAGGCGCATGCCCACCTGGAGGTCCTCCAGGGTATGCACCCCCTCGGCGAAGGAAAAGGCCTCGAAGCTCTCCCGGGGGTCGCGGCCGGGCTTGGCCAGCTCGGCCAGGATGTCGTTGATGGTGGGCAGGCCCACCTCGTAGCTCACGTAGTTGTCGGGCTTTATGCCCTGGCGCAGCTTGGAATCGCGGATCAGGTCCTCAAGCTGGCAGGCCAGGTCCCGGGCCATCTTTTCCACCAGGGGGTAGGACTCCGGATGCACCGCCGAGGCGTCCAGGGGGTTTTCCCCGTTCCGGATGCGCAAAAACCCGGCGGCCTGCTGGAAAGCCTTGGGCCCCAGGCGGGGCACCTTGAGCAGTTCGCCGCGTTTGGTGAAGGGGCCGTTGGCATCGCGGTGGGCCACGATGTTCTGGGCCAGGGCCGGGCCCAGGCCGGACACCGAGGACAAAAGCTGGGGGCTGGCGGTGTTCACCTCCACCCCCACCGCGTTGACGCAGCTGGCCATCACGTCGTCCAAGCTGCGGGAAAGTTGGCCCTGGTCTATGTCGTGCTGGTACTGGCCCACTCCGATGGATTTAGGGTCGATCTTCACCAGCTCGGCCAGGGGATCGATGAGGCGGCGGCCGATGGACACCGCGCCGCGCACCGTCAGGTCCAGGTCCGGGAATTCCTGGCGGGCCACCTCCGAGGCGGAGTACACGCTGGCCCCGGCCTTGCTGACCATCACCACGGTGACCCCCTTCAGCTCCAACGAGCGCACCAGGGCCTCGGTCTCGCGGCTGGCGGTGCCGTTGCCCACGGCGACGGCCTCCACCTTGTAAGTCTCCACCAGGTGGCGCAGGGTGGCCTGGGCCTCCTGGCGCTGGCCCGCGCCCATGATGTGGATCACCCCGTGGTGCAAAAGGTCGCCCTGGCGGTTGAGGCAGACCACCTTGCAGCCGGTGCGGAAGCCGGGGTCCAGGGCCAGCACCCGCTTGGGGCCCAGGGGCGCGGCCATCAAGAGCTCGCGCAGGTTCTCGGCGAACACCCTGACCGCCTCCTCCTCGGCCCGCTTGCGCAGCACCAAACGCAGCTCTATCTCCATGGCCGGGCCCAGCAGGCGCTTGTAGCCGTCGGTGAGTGCCAGGTTCACCTGCTCGCCGCAGGGACCCTGATCGCGCACGAACATGCCCTCCAGGATGGCCAGGGCCTCCTCCTGGGGCGGGTTGGCCCGCATGATGAGGTGGCCCTCCTTGGCCCCCCGGCGGATGGCCAGGATGCGGTGGCCCGCCGCGCTGGCCGCCGGTTCGCTGGAGTCGAAGTAGTCCTTGAACTTCTGGCCCTTTTCCTCCTCGCCGGTGATGACCTTGCTGGTGAGCACGGCCTTGTCCTGGTACAGGGCGCGCATGGCCGAGCGGGCCGAGCCGTCTTCGTTGATTATCTCGGCGATGATGTCCCTGGCCCCGGCCAGGGCGTCCTCGGCGGTGGCCACCTCTTTTTCCGGGTCGATATAGCCCTGGGCCTCGGCCAGGGGGGCGCTGGCCGCCTCCTGGGCCAGGATGAACAGGGCCAGGGGCTCCAGGCCCTTTTCACGGGCGATCATGGCCTTGGTGCGGCGCTTGGGCCTGAAGGGCAGGTACACATCTTCCAGCTCGGCCATGGTGGCGGCCCCCTGCACCTTCTGGTCCAGCTCAGGGGTGAGCAGGTTGCGCTCAGTCAGGGACTTGAGGATGGCCGCGCGGCGGGCGTCCAGCTCCTTGAGCTGGGTCAGGCGGTCGCGGATGGCGATGACCGCCACCTCGTCCAGGGAGCCGGTGGCTTCCTTGCGGTAACGGGCGATGAAGGGGACGGTGCTGCCCTCCTCCAGCAGGCCGGCGGTGGCCCGCACCTGTCCCAAGGAGATGCCCAGTTCTTGCCCTATCTGGATGAGGTTCTGCTCGCTGGCCGTGGGGTTGTCGCTCAATTATTTAATACCTTTTGTCGGGGGGGATAGTTTCGTTGCAAGGGTGAACCTGGATTAATAACCGCATACCGGCCCGGTTGCAAGCCCCATGGATCGCTCCGGTGCGGCGGGGTCCAAAAACGGCGCGGCCGCTCACGGGAGCGGCCGCGCCAGAAAATTAACCGCCGGGGGGTTTACAGCGGGCCCACCGACACCTCCGGCTTGCCGCCGTGGCGGATGATGCGGCCCTCCACCAGGTAGACCACCTCTTCGGCCACGTTGGTGGCCTCGTCGCCGATGCGCTCCAAGTGGCGGCTGGCCAGGACGTACTCCACCCCCCGCCGGATGACCCGGCGCTCCTCGGTCATCCAGGCGATCATCTCTTCCAGGAATGACCGGCAACGTTGATCCAGCTCGTCGTCGCGGGCCAACACCGCCTCGGCCTTGGCCACGTCCTCTGCCACGAAGGCGTCCAGGCAGGACTTGGCCATCTCCCGGGAGATGTCGGCCATCTCCAGCAGGGTGGCCGGGGTTTCGCCGGGGCTCATTTCGGCCAGCACCTCCACCCGCTGGGCCAGGTTCACGGCCTGGTCGCCCATGCGCTCCAAGAAGGTGGTGATCTTCATCACCGCCGACAGAAAGCGCAGGTCCACGGCCACCGGCTGTTGGGTGGCCAACAGGCTGATGCAGCGCTCCTCGATCTCGTTTTGCATCAGATCGATGCGCCGGTCGCCTTGAATAACCGCCTCGGCCAGCTTCCGGTCGCGCTGGACCAGGGCCTGGGTGGCGGCATGCACCGCTTCCTCGGCCCGGCCGGCCATTTTCAGGAGGTCTTCCTTGACCTCCTGCATGCGGCGATGGAAATAAGATAGCCCTTGCATGGACGTCCTTTCTAGGGGCGGTCTAGCCGAAGCGGCCGGTGATGTAGTGCTCGGTCTGTTCCTTTTGGGGCTTGGTGAAGATGCCCTCGGTAGGGCCCATCTCCACCAGGCGGCCCATGTAGAAAAAGGCTGTCTCGTCGCTTACCCTGGCGGCCTGTTGCATGTTATGAGTAACGATTATAACAGTATAGCTTTGTTTGAGTTCCTTGACCAGCTCTTCGATGCGGCTGGTGGCGATGGGTCCAGGGCGCTGGTGGGCTCGTCCATCAAGAGCACCTCGGGCTGCATGGCGATGGCCCGGGCGATGCACAGGCGCTGCTGCTGGCCGCCGGAGAGCCCCAGGGCGCTCTGGTGCAGGATGTCCTTCACCTCGTCCCACAGGGCGGCGGATTTCAGTGACCGCTCCACCATGTGGTCCAACTGTCTGGCTTCCCTCAGCCCGTGCAGGCGGGGCCCGTAGGCCACGTTGTTGTAGATGGTCTTGGGGAAGGGGTTGGGCTTTTGAAAGACCATGCCCACCCGGCGGCGCACCTCCACCGGGTCCACCCCCGGGTCGTAGAGGTTGACGCCCTCGAAAAGTAGCTCCCCCTCCACCCGGGTGCCGGGGATCAGCTCGTTCATGCGATTGAGCAGGCGCAGAAAAGTGGACTTGCCGCAGCCCGAGGGGCCGATGAGGGCGGTCACCTTGTTGCGCTTGACGGTCATGTTGACGCCGGTGAGGGCCTGGAAGTCGCCGTAATAGAAGTTCAGCCCCTTGACCTCGATGATAGGGCGCTCGGGGTGGACCCGGAAAAGCTCCCGGGGCTCTTCCGGGGCCTGGGCGCTGGCGCTGGCTTTTACCATTGTTTGGTCTTTCGCATGCGGGTGCGGATGATGATGGCCACCAGGGACAGGCCCAGCACCAGGCTTATCAAGACCAGCACCGTGCCGTATTGCAGGGGCCGGGTCTGCTCGATGTGGGTCCCGGCCGTGGCCAACACGTAAATGTGATAGGGCAGGGCCATCACCTGGTCCAGGGGCGAGCGGGGCAGGCCCATGGTGTAGAAGGTGGCCGCGGTGAACATGATGGGCGCGGTCTCGCCGGCGGCCCGGCCGATGCCCAGGATGGAGCCGGTGAGGATGCCGGGCAGGGCGGCGGGCAGCACCACCTTGCGGATGGTCTGCCAGCGGGTGGCCCCCAGGCCCAGGGAGGCCTCGCGGAAGGTGCCGGGCACCTGGCGCAGGGCCTCTTCGCTGGCCCCGATTATGGTGGGCAAAATCAACAGGCCCAGGGTCAGGGAGCCGGCGGCGATGGACACGCCCAGTTTGAAGTAGCCCACGAACAGGGCCAGGCCGAACAGGCCGAAGACCACGCTGGGTATTCCGGCCAGGTTCTGGATGCCCAGGCGCACGATCCTCAGCGCCCGGCCCTCGGTGGCGTATTCGCTAAGGTATATGGCCGCGGACACCCCCAGGGGCAGGGCCACCAAGAGGGCCCCCACCGTAAGGTAGAGGGTGCCCATGATCGCCGGGAAGATGCCTCCGGCGGTCATGGAGTTCTTGGGGGGCTGAGTCAAGAACTCCCAGCTTATGGCCCCCACGCCATGGATGAACACGTAGACCAGGATGCCCCCCAGGGCCCCCAGCACCGCCAGCATGATAAGGCGGAAGAGGCCAAAGGCCAGGTTTTGCCGCAGGTGGCGCATGGCCAGGTTGTGGCGGCTCATAGGGTGGCCGCTCCTTTCTGCTGGAAGCGCCGGCTGACGTAGGCGGCCACCAAGTTGAAGCCCAGGGTCAACAGGAACAAGACGATGCCGATGGCGAACAGGGCGTGGTAGTGCTCGGAGCCGAAGGGCGTTTCGCCCATCTCCGCGGCGATGGTGGCCGGCAGGGGGCGCACCGAGTCGAAGATGCTGGTGGGTATCTGGGCCGCGCCGCCGGCCACCATGAGCACCACCATGGTTTCGCCCATGGCCCGGCTCATGCCCAGGATCACCCCGGTGCCCATGCCGGATATGGCCCCGGGAATCGTCACCCTGGTCAGGGTTTCCAAGCGGGTGGCCCCCAGGGCCAGGGAGGCTTCCATCAGGTCCCGGGGAACCGCGTGCAGGGCGTCCTCGGAGATGGAGGCGATGGTGGGGATGGCCATGATGGCCAGCATCATGGAGGCGTTTAGCACGTTGAGCCCGGTGGGGATGTCCCACCACTGCTGCATGAGCGGGGCGATGACCACCATGCCCACGAAGCCAAGGACCACCGAGGGCAGGCTGGCCAAAAGCTCCACCGCCGGCTTTAGGATTTCGCGGGTGCGGTGGCTGGCCACCTCGCCCAGATACAAGGCCGCCCCCACTCCCAGGGGCACGGCCATGGCCGAGGAAAGCGCGGCCACCGCCACCGAGCCCATGATCAGAGGGAAGATGCCGAAGTCGGCCGGATCGTAGGTGGGGTACCAGAACTCGCCGAACAGAAAGTCCTTGACGCTCACCGTGGAGAAGAGCCCCAGGCCTTCCTTGAATAAAAACAGAATGATGAGCCCCATGATGATGACCGAAAAGAAACCGGCCGCCACGAAAACGCGGCGTATGCGCGCTTCGCGCACGGTGCTGGTCACCTTGCGTTTGGTCAGAGGGGCGGCGGCCATGGCGGGAACCCTGCTCCCGGTTATGGCCTGGGCCTGCGGAATTTGCATCATCGCGCTACATCCTTGGCAAATCACATGAGTCTTGCAGCAAATGTAGTGCCCCCATATTTCCTAAGGGTGACCGCGGTGTTACATACGTGTGACAAAAAGCCGCCCGGAGCGGGGGCTCCGGGCGGCTTGGATAGGCCGGTCCCCGGCCCGCATGGGCCGGGGATGGTGGTCTTTAGGCTAGAACTTAAAGATAGTGTTGACGAATATGGTCTGGGACTTGTTGGTGGCCCCGGGTATGGTGGCGTCCTCGGGCTCGGTGTTGTAGTAGGTGACTTCCAAGGTGCCGTACTTCCACATCTTGTACTTCAGGTCCAGTTGCCAGCCCTTGCGGTTGACGTAGCTGGAGTCGCTGTCGGCGATGAAGCCGGGCGTGGCGTCGGCCTGCACGTTCTTGTAAAGGACCTCGAACTTGAACTTGTCGTAGGAGACAAAGGCGGCCACGCCGTAGCCGGTGTCCTTGTCCTTGTAGGGCCCCTCGGCGTCGCTGTTTTGCAGGTACTGGCCCCACATGCCCACCGATCCCTTGGGGGAGAACTTGAAGGCCGCCTTGGCGTAGACGTCCCACACCGAGTAATTGGTGGTGCGGGTCTCGCCGCCCTCGGTGTAGGTGGGGGTGCCGTGCAGGTTGGGGGGCAGGTTGCCCGCATCGCCCAAGTCACCCCAGGAGGTGTAGCCGGCCGCGCCTTCCAGGGAGAAGGCCCCGGCCTTGCCCTTCACCCCAACCTGGGCGGCGGGGGCGTAGGTGTTGTTGCTCCAATCGCCGGGCTGGTTCACGGTCATGAAGGCCGCAGTGGCAAAGGGCCGCCAGTCGCCTCCCTTGTTAAAGGTGTAGTTGATGAAGGCGCCCTCGGGAGCCACGTCGCTGTCCCAGATGATTTTGGTGGTTACAAAGGGCTGGGGGACCTTGCCGAAGCTGAAGGTCAGGCCCTTGTCCGGAACCAAGGAGGGCATCCACTTCACGTAGGCCTGGTCAACTCCCCAGGTCGAGAACTCCGAAAAGTAGTTGCCCATGGTGTGATTGGTGCTGGTGGGGTCGGTGTCGCTGCCCAGGGTCATGCGCATGCCCAGTTCCACGTCCTCGTGAATCTGGCTGCGCACCCCGAAGCGCAGGCGAACCCTGAACCGGTCCCGGTCGGATTTGTCGGTGCCGTTCAGTTCGTCATAGCTGGTGTGCTCGTAGCGGAAACGCACGTCGCCGAAAAAGGTCATGCGCTCCACCCAAGAGGGCAGCTTGTTGGCCGTGGCGGCCTGCACCGCCCGCTGCTGCTCCTGCTGCTGGCTCTGTTGCACCTGCGTAAGCTGGGTTTTCATTTCCTGCAAGGCCTGCTCCATGGCCTTGATCTTGGCCTCCAACTCGGCCGGGGTGGCCGCCGCCGCCCAACCGGACGGCAGCAAACCCAGCCCCAAGGCCAGGGCCGCCACCATTATTAGCCTTCTCATGCCTGCTTCTCCTTTCCTCTGCTCATTTCCGCTTCCGTCTCAGTTCAACGCGTGATTGCGATGCGAGGCATAGGCGATAAGGCGCTTTGTGCCATTATTCACAGCTTGGCGAATTACAATGCACCCGTCGGGCGGATCCGTCAAGATGCAAAGATTTTTGCTGGCAAGAAAACCGACACTTTTCCCGGCTGCTTGGCCAACTACTCTCATTTAGCCTCTCCTTTCGGGTTCGTTAGGGCGTAGCCGGCCGCCCCGGCGGACCGCCGGCATGTTGCTTGAACCCCACGGCCCCGCCAAGGACCGGGGGCTATTTCTAGAAAGGGGGAGCCTACTTGACCGGGACGAAGCCCTCTTCCTTGGCGATCTTCTGGCCCTCGGGGCCCATCACGAAATTGATGAAAGCCGCCACTTTGCCCTTGGGTTCGCCGTTGGTGAACATGTACAGGCCGCGGGCGACGGGGTAGCTCTGGTCCATGGCGGTCTTGGCGCTGGCATCCACGCCGCCCACGGTCAAGCCCTTGAGCTTGGCATTGAGGTAGCCGATGCCCACGTAGCCTATGGCGTACTTGTTGCCGGCCACGGCCTGGGCCACGGCGCCGTTGCTGGCCTGGAGTTGGGCGTCGGGCCGCACCCGGGCTCTCTTGCCCAGCACCTTGTGGTTCCACACCTCGAAGGTGCCGCTGGAGCTGTCGCGGCTTAT
>JAHJPG010000045.1 GCA_018819925.1 Pseudomonadota bacterium | reverse complement strand
GTGCCGCCCAGGGTGTCCTTTTCGGCCAAGAGCACCTTGGCCCCCATCTGGCCGGCGCGGATGGCGGCCACGTAGCCGCCGGGCCCGCCGCCGATCACCGCCAGGTCATAGTCGTAGTCATGGGCCTCGGCCTGAACCGTGGCCGCGCTGTAGGCATCGGCCGCCGGCTCCGGGGCAGGCGCAGCAGGCGCCGCCGGGGCGGCCGGGGCGGGAGCCTGGGAGGCGGCAGCCATGGGCTGGTAGTTGTCGGGCACCGTCTCGCCCTGGGCCACGATGACCCCCACCACGGTGAGCACCGGAACTTCCACCCCGGCGGGAACCAGGATGCGGCCCAGGATGCCGTCGCTGGGTGACTCCACCTCGGTTGTCACCTTGTCGGCCTCCACCACGTAGAGCGACTCGCCTTTTTTGACCGCGTCGCCCTCGGTCTTGAACCATTCGATGATGGTGCCCTTTTCAACCGTCACCCCCAGCATGGGGAGAACTATTTCAACGGCCACTTTCAGCCTCCTTGCGCCGCGGTCAACCCAGGTCCATGAAGATGAGCGCCGGCCGTTCGAGTTTCTTTTTCAAGCTGGTCAAAAATTGCGCGGCCACCGCGCCGTCGATGATCCGGTGGTCCACGGACAGGCCCAGGGTGGCCACCTGGCGCACCACCACCTGGCCGTTTTCGGCCACCACCTTTTCCTGGGTCTTGCCCACAGAGAGGATGGCGCTCTGGGGTGGATTGATGATGGCCGTGAAGTGGGTGATCTCATATTGGGCCAGGCTGGAGATGGTGAAGGTGCCTCGCTGAATCTCGTCGGCCTGGAGCTTGCGTTCCCGGGCCCGTTCCACCAGATCGGCCCGCTGGGAGGCGATCTCCCACAACGAGGCGATATTGGCCGAGGCGATGGCCGGCACGATGAGGCCCTCTTCCAGGGCCACGGCCAGGCCCACGTTGATATCGGCCCACACCTCGATGTTTTCGCCGTCAAAGGAGGCGTTGACGTTGGGGAACTCCTCCAGGGTCAGGGCCACCGCCTTGATGAGCAGATCGTTGACCGAAATCTTCACCCCGTGACGGCCCAGAATCTCCTGCTTGATGTCCTGGTACAGGCCCAGCAGGGCATCCATCTTCACGTCGCTGAAGAAATAGATGTGGGGCGCGGTGAAGGCCGAGGCCGACAGGCGCCGGGCGATGGTCTTGCGCATGGAGGTGGCGGCCACCTTCCGGCCGGCCAGGGCTCCCCCCGCCGGGGCCGGAGCCGCGGCGGCGCGCAGCACGTCGGCCTTGGTGACGCGCCCCCGGGGCCCGCTGCCTCGCACCGCGCCCAGGTCCACGCCCTTTTGCAGGGCCAGCTTGCGGGCCAGGCTGGTCACCCGCGCCGGGCCCGAGGTTTCCGCCGCCATCGGAGCGGCCTGGTGGGCCGCCACGTCCCTTTTCAGGATGATGCCGCCGGGGCCGCTGCCCTGCACGGCCGCCAGTTCCAGGCCCTTTTGCCGGGCCAGGAAGCGCGCCGCCGGCATGGCCCGGACTTGGCTTTTGCTGTTCGCTTGCATTGCGGCCTCCCCCCTAGAGGTATTCCAGAACCCGGGAAACCGCGTCCTTGAGGTCCTGCTCGCTGGGAATGAAGGCCTGCTCCAGGGGCGGACTGAAGGCCACCGGGGTGTCCGGGCCGGCCACCCGAATGATGGGGGCCTGCAGGGAGTCAAGGGCGTGCTCGGCCACCATGGCGGCCAGCTCGGCCCCCATGTTGCCGGTGTGGCAGCCCTCGTCGGCGGTGATCAGGGTGCCGGTCTTGCGCACCGAGGCCAGCACCGCCTCCCGGTCCAGGGGGCACAGGGCGCGCAGGTCGATGACCTCCATATCCACGCCCTGTCCGGCCATTTCCTCGGCCACGGCCAGGGCCTTGGCCACCATGTTAAGGGTGGCCACCACGGTGATGTCCTTGCCCGGGCGCACCACCTTGGCCTTGCCGATGGGCACGGTGTAGGCCTCCTCGGGCACCTCGCCCTTGTCGATGTACATCTTCTTGTGTTCCACGAACAGCACCGGGTTGTCGTCCTGGATGGCCTCGATGAGCATGCCCTTGGCGTCGTGGGGGGTGGAGGGCATGGCGATCTTGATGCCCGGGATGTGCTGGAAAATGGCGTGGAAGCTCTGGGAGTGCTGGGCGGCGGTGCCCCGGCCGGCCCCGATGTTCACCCTAATCACCATGGGCACCTTGGCCCGGCCGCCGAACATGAAGTGCATCTTGGCCATCTGGTTTATCACCATGTCCATGGCCACGGTGATGAAATCGATGAACATGATCTCCACCACCGGGCGCATGCCGGTCATGGCCGCGCCCACCGCGCCGCCCACGAAGGCGGCCTCGGAGATGGGGGTGTCCATCACCCGGTCCACGCCGAAGCGTTCTTGCAGGCCGGCGGTCACCTGGAAGATGCCTCCGTAACGGCCCACGTCCTCGCCCATGATGAATACGCTGTCGTCCTGGTCCATGCAGTGGGCCAGGGCCTCGTTAAGCGCTTGAGCATAAGTAATTACGCGACTCATTTTTCTCACCCTCCCCTAGGCCAAGACGTCCTGATACATTTCTGAAAGGGGCGGGAACGGGCTTTGTTCCGCGAACTCGATGGAGCCCGTGATCTCCAGCTCCACCTCATCCCAAACCGCCTGCATCTGTTTCTTGGTCATCACCTTGTTCTTGCTCAGGTACTGCTCAAAGCGCTTGATGGGGCATTTCTCCACCCAGGCCTGGATGTCCTCCTTGCTGCGGTAGCGGCCGCCCTGGTTGGGGTCGCCCTCGTGGTGGCCCCGCCAGCGGTAGGTCTTGCACTCCAGCAGGGTGGGGCCCTGGCCCTGGCGGGCCCGCTCGATGGCCTCGCCGGCGGCCAGGTACACGCTGAGCACGTCGTTGCCGTCCACCGTCTGCCCGGGCATGCCGTAACCGGCCGCCCTGATGGCGATATCGGTGATGGCCTGGTGCTGGGCCTGGGAAACCGAGATACCGAAACCATTGTTCTCGCAAACAAAAACCACCGGCAACTTGTGCACGGCCGCGAAGTTGAGCGACTCGTGGAAGGTGCCGTTGTTGGAGGAGGCGTCGCCGAAGAAGCACACCGCCACATGGCCCGGGTGTTTCATCTTGCAGCTAAGGCCCGCGCCCACCGCGATGGGCAGGCCGCCGCCGGCGATGCCGTTGGCCCCCAGGATGCCCAGATCCACGTCGGCGATGTGCATGGAGCCGCCCTTGCCCTTGCAATAGCCGGTTTCCTTGCCGTAGAGCTCGGCCATCATGGGCTTGAGCAGAGCGCCCTTGGCGATGACGTGGCCGTGGCCTCGGTGGGTGCTGGTGATGTAGTCCTTGTCGCCGAGATTGGCGCACACCCCGGCGGCTATGGCTTCCTCGCCGATGTACAGGTGAGCCAGGCCGGGTATGTGCCCCCTGGCATAGAGATCTTGAACTTTTTCCTCAAAGGCCCGGATGACCACCATGGTCCGGTACAACTGGCGCACGGTTTTCAAGGGAATATCCATAACACCCTCCACAGGCTGCTAGACGTGGCACATTGATTGTGGAACTTTTAGTGCTGCAGAAGCCGTGCCAGCTTTCCGGCGAAAACCGCCGCTGCTAACCAGCCAGAAACTCGTTGGTTTTTCTTGGGGTGAGAATCAAGAAATGTCTTAGGTCACGCGACAGGTGTCGCAAAGTGGGGCTTTTGTCTCAATTTGACACATTAGGCCGCGATAAACGTGACCCCGCCGGGGCGGCTCGGCAGCCTAGTCGAAGCTCACCGACTTGCCTATGCCCAGCTCCTTGATGCGGCGGTAGATGGTGCTGCGCGAAAGGCCCAACTCGCGCGAAACCTGGGCCACGTTGCCCCCGCACTCGGCCAAGGCGTTTTTGAGCACCTCGGTCTCCATCTGCTTCATGGGCTGCACCGCTTCCGTCACCTGGGTGGCCAGGCCGGGGCGGAAGATGCGCTGGGGCAGATGCTCCACCTCGATCTCCCGGCCATCGCAGACGATGGCGGCCATCTCCAATATGTTGCCCAACTCGCGCACGTTGCCCGGCCACTGGTAGCGGCGCAGCACCTCCATGGCCTCTGGGGCGATGCTCAGTTGGCGGGCTCCCAGCTTGTAGGAGACCCGCCCCAGGACGTGCTCCACCAACAGGGGGAGGTCGTCCAAGCGCCCCCGCAGGGGGGGGATGTTCAACTCCACCACGCTGAGGCGGAAATACAGGTCCTGCCTGAAGCCCTTGCTGGCCACCCGCTCCACCAAATCCTCGTTGGTGGCGGCGATGACCCGCACATCCACTTTCATCGGCCGGTTGTCGCCCAGGCGGGTGATCATGCCGTCTTGCAGCACCCGCAAGAACTTGGTCTGGGCGTCCAGGGGCATCTCGCCCACTTCGTCCAAGAACACGGTGCCCCCATCGGCCAGTTCCAGCTTGCCCACCTGGCCGCCCTTGCGCGCCCCGGTGAAGGCCCCCTCCTTGTAGCCCAGAATCTCCGACTCGATGAGTTCCCGGGGGATGGCCGCGCAGTTGATGGCCACGAAGGGCCCCTGGCTGCGCTCGGAGGCGTTGTGGATGGCCTGGGCGAAAAGCTCCTTGCCGGTGCCGGTCTCGCCCATTATCAAAACCCGGCTGTCCGCTCCGGCGGCGATGTTGGCCAGCTTGATCTGGCGCAAAAACTCCGGGGCCTGGCCCTTGATGTCCTCGAAGGTGAAGCGGGCGTTGTGGCCGGAAACCTTGCGCACTTCGTTGAAAAAGCGGCTCCGCTCGCTCATGACCAAAAAGAAGCCCCAGTGCTTTTCATCCTCACGGATAAGGAAGGGCCGCAGGATGAAATAGTTGCGCCCCTGGGGGCCGTCCACCCCCACTTCCACGTTGCCGTGTTCCTTGCCGTTGAGGGCCATCTCCATGAGCAAGGGCTGCCCAGGAAACACCTTGTCGATACTTTGCCCCATCATCTTTTGGCAGGAGAGGCCGGCCATGCGGCAGGCCTTTTGGTTGGCGTGGGTCACCACCCCCTTGTGATTTACTGCGATCACCGCCTCGGATATGGAGCCCAAGAGCGATTCCAGCAGGGTCTCGTAGCTGCTCTTCTCTTTGTCCGCCTTGCGCTGCTTCAGCTTGTTCTCAATGGCCTCGGCGGCCGAGATGACCATGCCCAGGGTGTGGCGGTGGGCGCTGGAGGATTTGCCCGAGAGGGTTATGGCCCCCAGCAGATTGCCCTCGGGCGAGAAGACCGGGGCCGAAGAGCAGGTCCAGTCGTGATGGCGCTGATTGTAGTGCTCCGGCCCGGTGACCTGCACCGGCTCTTTTTGGATGAGGCACAACCCGATGGAGTTTGTGCCCACCTCCTCCTCGGCCCGGCTGCTGCCGGCCACGTAGTTGTTGTCCCGGGCCATGCGCAAGATGTCTTCATCGCCGAAGACCTCCAGCACCACCCCTTCTGCGTTGGTCAAGACCAGGATGAAGCCGGTGCCCCGCACCGCGCTCTGCAAAAAGCGCATGAAGGGCAAGGCGGCCTGGATGAAATCGGCGTTGGCCCGGTGGATGCGGGCCAGTTGGGCAGGGGAAAGCTTTACGCTCACCTTGGGGGCGTTGGGCCGCAGCCCCCGGCGGAAGCAGCGTTCCCAGGATTCGGCCACCTGCTGGCGCACGGCGGAGCGGTCCGCCTTTCCGGTCAGGGCGAATTGCCGCCAGGCTTCGCTTTGTTTATCGCGGGGGATTCTCTGCTCCACGACGCTTTTCCTCGCTGCGGGGCAAGGTTGTTGCGGCCACCGCCCTGGTTGCATGGGCGGCAGGGGCGCAAGGACCTGGCTATTTAAAGCGGCTCGTTTCCAGGCAGGTCCGGGCCTGGTCCAAGCTCCATGGTGAGGGTTCCAGGCCCAGTTCGGTGCATAAATGCCCGGCCAGTAGTTCCGTGGCCCTCATGGCGTCCACCTCGCGGCCGGTCACCCGGCGCACCGAAGTCATGGGCGAACCGGTGAGGCCGCAGGGGTTTATGAGCTTGAAGTGCTCCAAGTTCGGGGCCAAATTCAAGGCCAGGCCGTGCAGGGAAACCCCGCCCTTGACCGCCACCCCGATGGAGGCCAGCTTTTTGCCCTCGTGCCAGGCCCCGGGGTGTCCCGGTTGCAGCGAGCCCCGCACCCCCAGGCCTTCCAGGGTGGCCAAAAGCGCCCGCTCCAATGCCCGCACCAAATCTCCCACCCCCAGGCCCAGGGCGGTCAGCTCCAACACGGGGTAGGCCACCAATTGGCCGGGACCATGATAGGTTATAAGTCCCCCCCGTTCAACCCGGTGCACCGCGATGCCCTCGCGGGCCAGAAGCTCCGGCGGAGCCAGGATGTCGCTCTCGGTGGCCCGGCGGCCCATGGTCAAAACCGGCTCGTGCTCCAAAAGCATGAGCACCTGGGGACCGGGCCGGAGCCGTTTCAGCTCGGCCAACCGGCGCATCAGCTCCAGGCCTTCCGGATAGGGGGTGGTCCCCAATTTGAGAATTTTGGCCTCGCGCATGGGGCAATGCTACCCCGGCGGCCGGGAACTCACAAGCACCCCCGCCGGAGGACGCAAGACCCTGCCCGGAGCCGGGCGGCGAGAAATCTTTTCATGGTGAGTGGGCAGAGCCCTAGACGCAAGACGGGCGGCCGGCCCCTGCGCCGGGTGACGCGGGGGCCGAGCGTATCATTTATCGGATATCAGTCGGCCCGGTCCACCGCCCGCCAAAAGCTGATCTGGCTGGGGCCTTGCACCAAATCCTTTATACGCTCGCGCATGCCCGCCATGTGCTCGGACTGGCCATGGGCCTTCAAGGACCCGCCGTCCTGCCATATTTCGTAGAAAAGGAACTCGTCGCCCTCCCGGCTGTCCCGGTGCAGGTCGTAGCGCAGGCATCCGGCCTCTTGGCGCACCGTGGGCACCACGGCCAAAAGCTCCTTTTCCAGGTTGTCGGCCTGGCCGGCCTTGGCCACGATCTTGGCGGTAACGTGTACTTTGCTCATGGTCGTCGCTCCTCGCCTTTTCGGATTTTTCCCCTCCCGCGCCGGGGCCAGTCCCCCGGGGGCCTCACATGGCCAGTTTACCCTCGAAGCTGGTGATGGGCGGATAGGCCGCGGGGTCGGTGATGATATCCACCAGCACCGGGCCC
This sequence comes from Pseudomonadota bacterium, assembly GCA_018819925.1. Taxonomy (GTDB): domain Bacteria; phylum Desulfobacterota; class Desulfarculia; order Desulfarculales; family Desulfarculaceae; genus Desulfoferula. The sequence continues at coordinate 43,111 of JAHJPG010000045.1, read as the reverse complement.
GGCTCGCCCATGGCCCGGTCCAGGGCCTCGGCCAGTTGGCCGGGCTCGCGCACCCGAATCCCCCGGCAACCGCAGGCCTCGGCCACCGCGGCGTGGTCCACGTCGGACATGTACACCGCGTCGGTGTGAGCGCCGAACTTAACATTTTCGGCGTGCTTTTGATAGCCCAGGATGCGGTTGTTGAGCACCAACACCGCCAGGTCCAGGCCCATGCGGCCCGCCGCCTCCAGTTCGGCCCAACAGTGGCCGAAGCCGCCGTCCCCGGCCAGGCAAACCACCGGGGCCTCGGGCCGCGCCAGCTTGGCCCCCATGGCCAGGGGCAAGCCCCAGCCCAGGCCGGCCAGGCCCCGGGGGGTGATGAAGCGCATGCCCGGGGCCAGGCTGGTGAGGTAGTTGGCCACCCAGATGGAGGAGTAGCTGGCGTCGGCCACCACCAGGGTCTCGGGGGTCAGGCGGCGGTTCAGCTCGTACATGATCCTCTCCGGCCGCACCGGCTTGCGCTTGGATTGCAGCAGGCCCTTGGCTTCCCGTTGATGGCGAGCCTTGCCCTGGGCGATGCGCTTTTCCAGGGCGGGGCGCGCCGCCAGGCGCTTGGACAAATCCAGGCCCTCCAACAGGGCCGTCAACTCGCCCAGGATCAGCTTGGCGTCGCCCAACAGGGGCAGGGCCTCGTAGTTGCGCCCTATCTCCATGGGGTCGGCGTCGATGTGGATGTAATCGGCCTCGGGCGGGTACAGGGTCCAGGAATCGGTGCCGTTTTGGTTGGTGCGGCTGCCCACCAAGAGCACCAGGTCGGCCTTGCTGATGATCTCCCGCTGAAACTTGGCCGCTCCGCCGGTGCCCATGAAGTAGCCCGCCACCCCCAGGCTCAGGGGATGGTTCTCGTCCACCGAGCCCTTGCCCATCACCGTGGTGGCCACGGGCAGGGAGGCCGTCTCCTGGAGCACGGCCAACTCCCCGCTGGCCCCGGACAGATGCACCCCGCCCCCGGCGATCACCACCGGGCGCTTGGCCTGGGCCAGCATCCGGGCCGCCTGCTCCAAATGCTGGTAGCCGGGCATGGTGCGCTCCAAGGGATAGCGCCCAAGGCTCTGGCGCCGGGGCGCCTCCCCGGGCTGGCAGGGGGCCAGCAGCAGGTCGGCCGGCAAGAGCAGGGCCGCCGGTCCGGGACGTCCGCTCACCGCCGCCCGGAAGGCCATGTCCAGGTAGTCGTCCACCCGGCTGGGCTGGTCCAGGCGGCGCACCCATTTGGTGCAGGCCCCGAACAGGGCCAGGTGGTCGAATTCCTGAAAGGCGTTCTTGTCGGTCTGGGCCAGGGCCACCTCCTGCACCAGGGCCACCACCGGCACCGAGGCCTTGAGCGCCTCGGCCAACGGCGGCACCAACAGGGTGGCCGCCGGGCCGTTCTGAGCGGTGACCACTCCCACCCGGCCGGATACCCGGGCAAAGCCGTCGGCCATGGCCCCGCCGGCGTTCTCGGTGCGGTACCAGGCCTGGCGGATGCCGTGGCTTTTGACCGCCAGGTGCAGGGCGCTGGGCAGGCTCTGGCCAAAAACCGTCGACACCCCGTGGCGCACCAACCCCTTGGCCAAGGCATCGGCCACTGTGTCGTTAAAATTGAGGGCTCGTCCGCTCTTCTGCTTGGGCACGCTCATGACATCACCTGTCGCTCTCCGGCCCTTTGTCAAACGCTTCAGGGCCGGTTGAACACGTAATTAAGCTGTCCGTTGGGAAGCTCATTGGGCACCGGCGCCAGTTCCATGCCCACCTTCACCTGGTCCAGGGGCACGTCGCCGATGCGGCCGAATAGCTTGTAGCCGCCCATGTCCAACACCGCGATGGCATAGGGCAGGTCCTCGGTGAATCCGGTTGGGGCGTATTTCAGCTCGCTATAAGTGGCCAGCTTGCCCACTCCCTCGATCTGGAACCACTCGATTTGGGCCTTTTCCCGGCACTTGTGGCATTGGGCCCGGGGCGGGAAGAACACCGCCCCGCAGGTGAGGCACTTGGTGCCGGCCACCTTGCCGTCTTCCAAATAGCCGATGAAGTCGTTGACCTTGGTGGTGGCGGTGAAGCTCACCGTGCCGAACTTGGCGAAACGGCGGTCCGCCTCGGGTTTCTTGTTGGCTGACATTATCTACCTCCCCAGGATGACCACGTTGCCGTAGATGCCCACGCCACCCATGTTGTGCACCAGGCCGAACTCCGGGTCCTTGACCTGTATGTCCCCGGCCTGGCCCCTTAGCTGCAATACGATGGTGCGCAGTTGGCTGCCGCCGGTGGCTCCTATGGGATGGCCCTTGGACAACAGGCCGCCGTCCACGTTCACCGGGATGGAGCCATCCTTGTAGGTTTCTTTGCTCCGGATAAGCTCGGGACCGCCGCCCCGGGGCGCGAAGCCCAGGTCCTCGTAGGCCAGCATCTCGGCGATAGTAAAACAGTCGTGCACCTCGGCCACGTCGATGTCCCCCGGGCCGATGCCGGCCATGGCGTAGGCTTGGCGTCCGGCCTCGGTGGCCGCCGCGAAACTGCTGAAGCTCTCGCGCAGGGCCAGGTTCACCGGAGCCGAGGCCGAGCCCAGGCCCCTGATCCACACCGGCTGGGCCACGCCCCACTGCTTCACCTTTTCCTCGCTGGCCACGATGACGCATGAGCTGCCGTCGGCGTTGGCGCAGCAGTCCATGAGCTTGAGCGGCGAAGCCACCGGGTCGGCGCTAAGGCACTGGGCCAGTTCCACCGGCTTGCGGTACACCGCCCGCTCGTTGAGTTGGCCGTAGGTGCCCGCCTTCACCCGGATCAGGGCCAGGTCTTCCTCGCTGGCCCCGTATTGGTCCAGGTATCCCTGCGCGAACATGGCGTAGTAGGCGGGCATCATGGTGCCGAAGGGGCTCTCCCACTGGATGTCCGATCCCCGGCCCATGCGCTCCTGGCTCTCGGCGCTGGTGATCTCGCTCATCTTCTGGAAACCCAGCACCATGACGCTGTCGTGCAATCCGCTCTGCACCAGCGAATAAGCCAGCTTAAGGCCGGTGGTGGAGGAGCAGCACAGGGACTCGGTGTAAAAGGTGGGCTGGGGGTTCAGGCCGCAATGCTCGACGATGACCCCGGCGGGGGAGCGCTGCTTGTCATACTCCGGGGCCGAGCAGACCACCGAAGCGCCGATCTGGTTGTTGACCAGGCCCGCGTCGTTCATGGCCTCGGCGTAGGCCTCGAAGGCCAGTTCGCGGATGGAGCCGGGATAGCCGCGCACAAAGTGCGACTGACCCACGCCCACTATGGCTACTTTACTCATGGTGATGTTTCCTCGCTCAATTCTTTATGCGGCTCCGCGGTGCCAAGCGGCAGGGCCCTAGCCCGCGTTTTCTTTTTTGAGTTCCTCTTTTTTGATGCGCCCGATGGCGCTCTTGGCGAACTCGCTTTTGAATTCGATGAAACGGGGCACCTTGAAGTCGGCCAGCTTGGCGCGGCAGTGCTCCTGCAACTCTTCCACCGTGGCCTGGCCGCCGTCTGTCAGCTTGACGAAGGCCTTGACCTCCTCCTCGCCGGTGCCCAGCTCCGAGGGCACCCCGATCACCGCCGATTCCTCCACCGCCGGATGGGCGTTGAGCACCGCCTCGATCTGGGTGGGGCTGATAAGCTCGCCCCGGCGGCGGATCACCTCTTTTTTGCGCCCCACGAAATAGATGTAGCCGTCCTGGTCGCGGTAGCCGATGTCCCCGGTGTGAACCCAACCGTTCACCTTGGTGGCGGCGGTTTTCTCCGGGTCGTTGTAGTAACTCAGCATCACCGCCGGGTTCTTGATGATGATCTCGCCCTGCTTGCCCGCTTCCACCTCGTTGCCCGCCTCGTCGGCGATCCACACCTGGTTGGTCACCGCCGGATCGGGGTGCTCCATGGGCACGCCGATGCTGCCTGGACGGCGGGGCACGGTGCCCAGCCGGGGGCCCATCACCGCCATGGTGGCCTCGGTGAGTGAATAGATGGTCTGGATCTTCAGGCAGAAGCGCTCCTCGAACTTGGGGTAGATGTCCACCGGCACGTTGCCCGCCACCATGGTGTCCAACTCGTGCTGGCAGTCGTCGCCGGACACCGGGCGGGCCCACACCCAGGGAGTCACCGCCTGCACCAGCACCATCTTGGTGGCCTGGTAGCGGCGGGCCTGTTCCAAAATCTGGCTGCCGCTGAAACGCTCCAGCAAAATCAGGCTGGCCCCGGCGTTCAACACGCCCATGGTGGAATAGACCTGGGCGTTGGCGTGGAACAGGGGGTTGGGGGTCATCACCCGGTCGTTTTGGCCGATGCCCACGGTGTAGGCGTAGGACTGGCCGGTGGTCACCCAGCCGTAGTGGGAGTTGAGCACGCCCTTGGGCATGTCGGTGGTGCCCGAGGTGTAGATGCACACGCAGGGGTCCTGGTCGTCGATGGCCACGCCGGGATCTTTTTCCCGGCCCTCAAACAACCGGGCGAAGGGTATGGCTCCGTGAGGGGCTTCCACTCCGCTGACGATCAGTTGCTTCATTTCCGGTATCTCGGCCTTGGGCACCCTGGCCAACACGGGCAGGAACTCGTCCTCGATGACCAGGGCCTTGGCCCCGGAGTGGCCCAGGATGTAGGCGATCTCGGTCTCGGTGAACACCGGGTTGATGGGCACGGTGACCGCCCCCAGGAAGCTCAGGGCGAACCAGGTGTAGAAGAACTCCGGGGCGTTGCGGTGCATCAGGGCCACCCGGTCGCCCTTGACCACCCCCAGGCCGGCCAGGCTGTTGGCCACCCGGTAAAAGGTGGCCAGCATCTGGTTGTAGGAATATTGGTCGTCACCGAAATACAGGAACACCTTGTCGCCGTATTTGGCGGCCTGCTTTTGCCAAAGCTGCGCTACGTTCATGACTACTTGGCCTCTATCTCACGGGATCGCTGCACCAGTTCGGTGAGGACGTTTTGGGTTCCCGCGGGGTCCATGAAGGCGATGAGCGAATCGTCGCCGCCGGGGCGGGGGGTCTCATCGCGCATTGGCACGCCCTGCTCCTTGAGCTTGGCCAGGGCCTGGTCTATGGATTCCACCCGGTAGGCTATGTGGTGAAAGCCCGGCCCCTTGTCCTGAAGGAACTGGCCGATGCGGCCGGCTCCCGGGGCCGTGGGCTGCAACAGCTCGATGAGCACCTCGCCCAAAGGCAAAAAGGCGATGACTACGCTGATCTCCTCCAGGGTCTCGATTTTTATGGGCCTCAGCCCGAAGACGTCCTGAAACACCTTGAGGGCCCCGTCCATGTCGTGCACGGCGATGCCGATGTGGTCGATCTTCTTCAGCATGGCTCAGTTGTTCTCCCGCTGCCCCAGGGTCTGGTTGATGGCCGTCACGATGGTATCCATGGTGGTGCCCGGGCCGAAGACGTGCTTCACCCCCATTTGCTTAAGCTGGGCCGCGTCGTCCGGGGGGATGACCCCACCGCCGAAGACCATGATGTCCCCGGCGTCTTTCTCCTTGAGCAGCTCCAAAATCTTGCCGAACATGGTCATGTGGGCTCCGGAGAGGATGCTCAGGCCTATGGCGTCCACGTCCTCCTGGATGGCCGCGTTGACGATGTGCTCCGGCGTCTGGCGGCGGCCGGTGTAAATAACCTCGAAGTTGGCGTCGCGCAGGCCCATGGCCACCACCCGCACTCCGCGGTCGTGGCCGTCCAAACCTGCCTTGGCAAGCATTATGCGGTTTCGTTTAGGCATCTTTCCCCATCCCGGGCATGTGCGATTTATATGTCGCCTTCATTGTGTTCACCGAATACCGAGCGCAAGACCCCGCAGATCTCGCCCATGGTGGCGTAGGCCTTCACCGCCTCCACCAGCGCGGGCACCAGGTTTTCCTCGGTGGCGGCCACGGCCCTCACCCGGTCCAGGGCCTTTTCCACCCTGTCGTTGTCGCGCTCCTGGCGCAATTTTTTAAGGCTGGCGATCTGGCGCGCCTGGGTCTCGGCCGGAGGCCGGAATATCTCCATGGGGACCTCGACCTCATCCTGGTAGGCGTTCACCCCCACGATGGTGCGCGCCCCGCTGTCCACCTCTTTTTGCCACTGGTACGAGGCCTCGTCGATGTTGCGGCGGAAGTAGCCCTGGTCTATGGCCTTCACCGATCCGCCCAGGGCCTCGATCTCCTCTATCATCTTCAGCGCCCGCCGCTCTATCTCGCCGGTCAGGCTCTCCAGGTAATAGGAGCCGCCCATGGGGTCCACCGTGTCGCCGATGCCGGTCTCCTTGGCGATGATCTGCTGGGTGCGCAGGGCCACCTTCACCGCCGCCTCGGTGGGCGTGGCGTAGGCCTCGTCCATGGAGCAGGGGAACAGCGACTGGCAACCCCCCAACACCCCGGCCAGGCACTCCACCGCCACCCGCACCACGTTGTTCAGCGGCTGCTGGGCGGTCAGGCTGCTGCCCGCAGTGAAGTTCACCAGGCTCAACCCCAGGTTGGTGTCCGGGCTCACCCCATAGCGCTGGGTGACCAGGCGGGCCCACAGGCGGCGCAGGGCCCGAAACTTGGCGATCTCCTCGAAGAAGTTCATGTTCACCGCCATGAAGGCGGAAAGCTGGGGCAGCACCCGCTCCAGGGGGGCGCCCCGCCGAACCACTTCGTCCATGTAGGCCAACCCGTTGGCCAGGCAGTAGGCCACCTCCTGCACCGCGTTGGCCCCGGCCTCGCGGATGTGGTAGCCGCACAGGGTCAGGGGAAGCCAGGCGGGGTGGTGCTCGGCGCAAAAGACCACCACGTCGGTGGTCAGGCGTATGGAGGGCTCCGGCGGGAAAATGTAGGCCCCCCGGGAGATGAACTCCTTGAGCACGTCGTTTTGGATGCGCAGGGTGCACTCCTCCACCGGAACCCCCTGCTTCTCGGCCAAGGCGATGAACATGGCCAGCATGATGGCGCTCATGCCGTTGGCCACCAGGCTTATCTGGCGCAACTTGTTCAAAGGAATGCCGTCGAATACCGTCTCCAGGTCCTGCAACGAGGAGACGGCCACCCCGATCTTGCCCACCTCGCCGTCGGCCATGGGGTCATCGGAGTCCAGGCCCACCTGGGTGGGCAGGTCAAAGGCCACCGATATCCCCGCCTGGCCTTGACTGAGCAGATAGCGGTAGCGCTTGTTGGCCTCCTCCGCGTCGCCGAAGCCGGCGTACTGCATAAACAGCCAGTAATTTGAACGGTAGCCCAGGGGGTCGCGGCCCCGGGTGAAGGGGAACTGGCCTGGGAAGCCCAGGTCCCGGACGTAGTCGAAACCGCCCTCTTCCAGGTCCAGGGGCGTGTATATCTGCTTGATGGGTATACCGGCGGGGGTCTGGCCGCAGCCGGGGCGCTCGGGGGTTTTCTTCAGGGCCTGTTCCACCAGGCCCTCGTTCCATTGCCGATAAAGGCTGGCGAGCTTTTCTTTGTCCATGAGTCGGGCTTTCTTGGTTAAGCGGAAAACATGCCGCCGTTGACGTCCAGGGTCACGCCGGTGATGAAGCTGGCCTGATCCGAGCACAGATAGAGCACCGCGTCGCTTATCTCCCGGGGGGTGCCCAAGCGGCGCAAGGGAATCTGATCCAGGTAATCCTGGCGCTGCTGTTCGCTCTTGCGGCCGTACCACATCTTTTCCAGGCGCTCACCGGTGAGCACTATGCCCGGAGCCACCGCGTTCACGTTGATGCCGAAGGGCCCCAGTTCCTGGGCCACGTGGCGGGTGAAGGAGATCACCGCGCCCTTGGCGCTGACGTATTGCACCGGGGTTAGCTGGCCTCCCATGCGGGCGGTTATGGAGCTTAGGTTGACGATCTTGCCGTAGCCGGCCTTTTTCATGTAGCCGGCCGCCGCCCGGGTGCATAGAAAGGCGCCCTTGAAGTTAAGGTCCACCACCCGGTCCCAGTCGTCTTCCTTGACCTGGTCGATGGTGTCCCGGGGAACCCCCATGCTGCCGCCCGCGTTGTTGATGAGGATGTCCAGGGAGCCGAAGCTCTCCACCGCCTGGGCGGCCATGGCCTGCACCGCCTCACCGCTGGTCACGTCGCAAACCACGGCCAGGGCCTTGCCCCCACCGGCCTGGTTTATGGCCGCCGCGTTTTGCTCCAGGCGATCCTGGTTCACGTCGGCCAGGACCACGTTGCAGCCCTCGGCGGCCAGGGCTTCGGCAAAAGCCTTGCCGAAGCCGCCGCCCCCGCCGGTCACCACGGCGCATCTACCTTGAAAACGCATGAGGCCTCTTCCTTTCATCCCGCGAACATTCCGGTGCCGCCGGTCACTTCCAAGCCGATGCCGGTGACCCACTCCGCCTCGTCCGAGGCCAGGTAGGCCGCGGCGTAGGCCACGTCCTCGGGCCGGCCGGCCCGGGGCAGCACCCGCTGCTCGGGCGTGGTGATGCTGGCATCCAGGTTCTTGGTCAGTTCGGTGGGTATGAAGCCGGGCAGGATGGCGTTGGCGGTGATGTTGTACTTGCCCAGTTCGCGGGCGGTGCTTTTTGTCAGGCCGATCATGCCCGCCTTGGAGGAGCTGTAGCTGCAATGGCCGTAGCTGCCGCCCTTGCCCGCCCGCGACGAAATGTTTATGATGCGCCCGCTGTTTTGGGGCATCATGATGCGGGCGGCGGCCCGGGTTCCCAAGAAGGCGCCCCGCAGGTTCACCGAGAGGACCTTGTCCCACTGCTCGGCGCTCATCTCGTGCAGCATGGCCCGGCTGCCCACTCCGGCGTTGTTCACCCAGATGTCGATGCGCCCCTGCCAGGCCGCGGCCTCACCGGCCGCCTGGTTCACGCTGGCCTCGTCGGCCACGTTCATGGTCAGCGCCAGGGAGCGCCGCCCCAGCGCCTCCACTTCCCCGGCCACACCTTGGGCGGCGGCCAGGTCCAGGTCGGCGGCGATGACATCGGCCCCCTTGGCCGCGAACACCAGGCAGATGGCCCGGCCGATTCCCCGGCCTCCGCCGGTCACCAAGGCCACTTTGTTCTGCAAGGTCATGTAGCGCTCCTTTTGGGCCCGCCCCAGGTAAGGGCCTAGCCGGGATGCATGGCCGGAAATTTCTCGAACTGCTCCAAGAGGACCTTCTTGATGCCCCGCAAATGAGTTTGCATTTGCTTTTCCGCAGCCCGGCCGTCGTTGTGGCGGCAAGCCTCGATTATCTTTTCGTGCTGGGCCAGGTAGTTTTCGAAGTGGCCGGGAATCTGGATGATGATGTACTGGTAGCGGTAGATGCGCCTTTTCAGGGTGTCCAGCAGCAGCTTGAGGTTATCGTTGCCGCAGTTCTCGTAGAAGAAGTTGTGAAAGGCGGTATTGTACTTGAGCCAGGCCTTTAGGTCGCTTTTGTGCGCCGCCTTGCCGCAGCCTTCCTGCAATTTCTCCAGATGGGCCACCTGGGCCGGAGTGGTTTTTTCGGCGGTCAGCCGGGTGGCGTAGCTTTCCAAGAGCCAGCGCAGGTCGTAGATTTCCTCCACCTGCCTGGTGGAGAGCTTGGACACCCTGAATCCCTTGTGGCTCTCGAAAGTGAGCAAACCCTCGCTTTCCAGCTGGCGCAGGCATTCGCGGATGGTGCTGCGGCTGGCTTGGAACTTTTCGGAAAGCTCCTTTTCGGTCAGGCGCTCCCCGGGCAGCAACTCGCCATAGGTGATCTCGTCCCTTATGGCTTCGTATATTCGCTCCCTAACCGACAGCGGCATGTTATCCCAGCCTCCCTCCGCGCCTTTGCACGTTCGATTTTCCAGCAAAGTCGATTTTAGCCAAGATGATCGCCTCGCCGGCAAATCCCCGCGATCCGATGACGAGCCGACGTGCTTTGCCCTGGTGTAATCACTATCCGTCCAGCCGATTAGTGGTGGGTCATGATATTGTAGCTAATAATAGTCTGATAACATTGTCCGACAATTACTGTCAAGGGCTTTATGCGCTGCCCCGCCGGCCGGGCCTCTTGGGGGACGAGGGCCGTAAATTTCCCCCCTGGACTGGCGCCCGGCGATGTTGTATAAAAAAACTGAGAGGTGAATCACTAGACATGCCCAAGTCATTGGCCAAACCCGCCGCGTCCAACACCGGCCTGCGTTCCCGAACTCCCAAGGGGGCGCGCACCCGCCAGGCCCTGCTCCTGGCGGCCCGCCAGGTTTTTGGGGACCACGGTTATTCCGGCGCCAGCGTTTCGCAGATCAGCCGGCAATGCGGCTTGAGCCAAGGCACCTTCTACCAATACTTTCGCAACAAGGACCAAATTTTCAGGGAGGTGGTGGACGCCGCCCTGAGCGATTTTTGGGCCAAGGCCAACAGCCTGTCCCTGGAGGGCCTTAGCCCCGGCCAAGCCCTGCACCAGGTGCTGCTGCTGTTGTTGGGACACTGCCGGGACTACGCCCCCATCCACCGCGTGCTCAACGAATTCGACATCATCGAAACCGTAACCATTAGTTATTACGACTCAATCGCCTGGTTCTACCGGGACTTCTACCGCCGGGCGGTGAACTCGGGGCAATTTCGGCCCCTGGACCCCAACGTGGTGGCCTACTCCATGTTGGGCCTGGCCATCTTCGAGCAGCGGCACTGGGAGGGCCTGGGCCCGAACCACCCCCATGAAGAGTTGGCCCAGCTGTGCGCCAACCTGTTGGAGCATGGCATCAGCGGCCCCAAGGCCTGGCAGCCGCCACGGGAGTTTGGCCTGCCCTCCCCGGCCCCGGGCCAGGAAAGCCCCCTGCCCTGGGAGGAGGGCGACTCCCCGGGCAAGGGCACCAAGAGCGCCATCTTCCAGGCGGCGGAGCAGGTTTTGGGCGAGAGGGGCTACGCCCGGGCGAGCATCTCCGAGATCACCCGCCAGGCCGGCGTGGCCCAAGGCACCTTCTACGTGCACTTCAAGAGCAAACAAGACCTGATGAACGGCGTGGTCCGTTTCCTAAGCCACCAGTTGCGCCGGGAGTTGCGCCGGCTCACGGACCGCTCCGAAGACAGACGCGACAAGGAACTACAAGGCATGCTTGGCTTTTTCGGATTTCTGGGCCGGCATTGCCTCATTTATCGCATCGTTGCCGAGTCTGAGGCCATCGTGCCCGAAGCGGCGGAATACTACTATAATAAGCTGGCCCAGGGCTACGCCGCCTCCCTGGCCGCGCCGGTGGATGCCGGCCAAATCCGCTCCCTGCCCCTGGAGGTGATGGTGCCGGCCCTCATGGGCATCCACCACATGATCGGCCTGCGCTGGCTGGTATGGAACGCCGCCTCCCACCCCGAGATACCAAGACAACTGGTTGACGACGCTATAACTTTGGTGCTTTTCGGCCTGATGGGCAACGGCTAGGCCCGGGGCGGCGAAGTTTGCCCTTGACACGGAAGGGGTATTCGTTGCAAAATTTCTGACGGTTGGTTCATGTATCAGAAATTGAACCGCGGCATTGATTTTAACCGGCGCTACCCGCTCCATGGACAACACTGACCGCACCTTCCGCCGGGACCGACCGCTTGAGACCACAGCCTCCCAGGGGGCGTACAGACAAGCACCACCCCGCCGGTTTGCCCGAGGCGCCGCGCCTCCACCGGCTGGATTTCGCCAATAAGCGAGGCTTACCCATGGCCGGTGAATTCTCCCTTTTGTCCCTGCGCCCGGGGCCCCAGATATGCTGGGCGGCCATAGAGCGTCAGGTGGACCGCAACTCCATCAATTCCCAGCTCATGGCCGAGGTGGAAGCGCTGCTGGAGCAGGTGGAGTCATCGCCGGCCCAAGTATTGGTGTTCACCGGGGCGGGATCCAGCCATTTCATCGGCGGGGCCGACGGCATAGAGATGATGCAACTGGACCGCCCCGGGGCCCTGGCCTTTTCGCGGCGCTTCCAGGCCCTGCTGGATCGCATGGAAGCCAGCCCCCTGCTGTTGGTGGCGGCCATCAACGGCCTGTGCTTCGGCGGCGGCTTCGAGTTCGCCTTGGCCTGCGACTTGCGCGTGGCCGCTCACGGCGCGCGCATCGGCCTGCCCGAAGTGAAGGTGGGGCTCATACCCGGTGGAGGCGGCACCCAGCGTCTGCCCCGCCTGGTGGGCCAGGGCCTGGCCATGGAGATGATCCTCGGCGGCAAGCTGCACCCAGGGGAGGATGCGGCCCGTTTGGGCCTGGTGCACCGGGCGGTGCCCGATGGCCAGCTTGAGCGGGGGGTGGACGAGCTGCTGGAGCCCATCCTGCGCAACCCCGGCTACGCCCTGTCCCTGGCCAAGCGGGCGGTCAAGGCCGCCCAGGGCAACCCCCTGCCCCAGGGCCTGGAGGCCGAGGCCGAACTGTTCAGCCATTGCCACGACCAGAGCTTTTTCCGCGACCTCATGGTGGAGCAGATGCGCTCCGGAGCCCTGACCACCAGCGCCGATCAAACGCGGACCACCAAGGGAGATGACAAATGAAGGTTTTGGGCATCACCGGGAGCCTCCGGCCGGGCAGCAACACCAAATACTACATGGAGCAGTGCCTGGCCAAGCTTCAGGCCCAAGGCCTGGAAACCCAGTTGGTCTCCTTGCGGGACAAAAAGATCAACCCTTGCTTGGGCTGCTACGCCTGCACGGAGGAGAAGCGCTGCGCCCAGCAGGACGACGACTTCGCTGAAATATTGGCCCTCATGGAGCAGGCGGACGGCATCGTGTTGGGTTCGCCGGTGTATTTGTCCTCGGTGGTTCCCCAGATGATGAGCCTGCTGGCCCGGGCCACCTTCGTGGCCCACTGGAACGGCAAGTTCCTGGCGGGCAAGGTGGGTGGGCCCATCACCGTGGCCCGCCGGGCCGGGCACAACATGGCCTTTTCCCAACTCCTGCTCTGGTTTTTCATCAACGGCATCACCGTGCCCGGCTCCACCTATTGGACCGTGGGCATGGCCGGCGCCGGCGGGGCCCACGATGCCGGCCAGGACGAGGAAGGCCTCATGCACGTGGCCAACTTCGCCGACAACATGGCCAAGGTGATGAACAAACTTTTCGTCTGACACAAGGCGGGGGAGCTTTAGCGTGCGGGGAATTGGATTCTGGCTGAATAAGCGCGAGGAGATAGCGCCGGAAAAGGAAGCGGTGGTGGACGGCAGCCGCCGCCTGAGCTACCGCCAACTCAATCGCCGGGTCAACCGCCTGGCCCGGGCCCTGCAAGCCCAGGGGCTGACCCAGGGGGACCGCCTGGCGCTGTTGTCCTACAACAGTCTGGAGTGCATCGAGGTCATCATGGCCAGCGCCAAGCTGGGCCTGATCCTGGTGCCTCTGAACTGGCGGCTTACCGCCGGGGAGCTTAGTTTCCAGCTTGGCGACAGCGGCGCCAAGTCGCTCATCTTCGATCCCGAGCTGGAGGAACTGGCCCAGGGCATCCTGGGTGAGGTGAGTTTCGATCACCTGCTGGTGCTGGGCCTGGAGTCCCGCCTGGAAGCCCAACCCTACGAGCTGCTCCTGGCCGAACAGAGCGAGGAGGAGCCGGTTATGGATCAGCCGGTGACCTCCGAGGCGCCCTTCATCATCATGTACACCGCCGGCACCACCGGCAAGCCCAAGGGCGCGGTGCTCACCCAGGGCAACTGCCTGTACAATGCCTTGAACCTCCAAGTTGATTTGGAGTTCACCTCCAGCGACCGCAATCTGGTGGCCCTGCCCATGTTCCACATCGGAGGCATCGGCCTGTTCACCCTGCCCATGCTCTACGTAGGCGGCACGGTGGTGATCCAGCGCAGCTTCGACCCGGCTCAGATGATCCGCCTGTTCGAAGAGGAGAAGATCACCGTGTGCCTGGTGGTCCCGGCCATCTGGCTGTTCCTGATTCAGTCGCCGGCCTTCGACCCCGCCCTTTTGTCGCGGGCCCGCATCCTCATGAGCGGCGGCGCGCCCCTGCCGGTGAGCCTGGTGGAGCAGTACCACCAACATGGCATCGTCTTGCAGCAGGGCTACGGCATGAGCGAGTCGGCCCCTTCGGTCAGCACCCTGCCCAAGTCCTGGGCGCTGAACAAAAAGGGCTCGGCGGGCCGCATCATGTTCCATTTGCAGGCCCGGGTGGCCGGTGAGGACGGCCGGGAAATGCCCCGGGGCCAGGTGGGCGAGTTGCTGCTCAAGGGTCCCAACGTGATGCAGGGCTACTGGAACCGGCCCGAGGCCAACCAGGAGGCCTTTAGCGACGGCTGGTTCCACACCGGCGACCTGGCCCGCATTGACGAGCAGGGCTTTTTGTACATCGTGGACCGCAAGAAGGACATGTTCATCTCCGGCGGGGAAAACGTCTATCCCGCCGAGGTGGAGAACGCCATCTTCGCCATGGAGCAGGTGGCCGAGGCCGCGGTTATCGGCCTGCCCGACCCCAAATGGGGCGAGGTGGGCTGCGCGGTGGTGGCGGTCAAGGAGGGCCAGAGCCTGGGCGCCGAAGAGGTGTTGGAGCACCTGAAGACCCGCCTGGCCAAGTACAAGATACCCAAAACGGTGGAGTTCATAGAGGCCTTGCCCCGCAACGCGGCGGGCAAGGTGCTCAAGAGAAACCTGCGGGAGCAATACAGCTAGTCAGTCTCGATTGCGCCGGCGGGCACGGGGAATTAACGCCGGCCGACATTTTAGGCCGGGCGCATGCCCGGCGAACCAAAGGAGGGAAAGAATGAGTCTTAGGAAAGCGGGGAAGGTGCTTTTGACAGCAGGCCTGGCCCTGGCCCTGGCCGCGCCGGTGGCCCTGGCTGCCAAGCCCATCAAGATCGCCCAAGTAGTGGGGGTCACCGGCCCCTATGAGGCCTACACCAAGCAGTCCATCACCGGCTTCAAGATGGGCCTTGAATACGCCACCAACGGCACCATGAAGATCGACGGGCGGCCCATCGAGGTCATCATCAAGGACACCGCTCTTAAGCCGCAAAACGGCAAACAGCTCTTGACCGAGGCCTACCGCGACGACAAGGTGGACCTGGCCGTGGGGCCGGTGTCATCGGCGGTGGCCGTGGCCATGCTGCCCGTGGCCCAGGAGTTCAAGAAGATACTCATCGTTGAGCCGGCCGTGGCCGACTCCATCACCGGCCAGTACTGGAACCGCTACATCTTCCGCACCGGCCGCAACTCCAGCCAGGACGCGGTGGGCAACGCGGCGGCGGTGGCCAAGCCCGGCGTGGTCATCGCCACCCTGGCCCAGGACTACTCCTTTGGCCGCGACGGCGTGGCCGCCTATAAAGAAGCCGCCGAGAAACGCGGAGCCAAGGTGGTGCATACCGAGTTCGTGCCCGCCACCACCGCCGACTTCACCGCCCCGGCCCAGCGCATCATCAAGGCCCTCAAGAATCAAAAGGGCGACAAGTACCTTTGCGTCTACTGGGCCGGCAAGAACAACCCCATGAGCAAGCTCCAGGCCATGAACCTGGACAAGAAGTACGGCATCAAGATCACCGCCGGCGGCAACATCCTGGATGCCCTCAGAGCCTACAAGCCCATGGAGGGCATGGAAGGCGCCACCTACTACTACTACACCAACCCCAAGAACAAAATTAACGACTGGTTGGTGGCCGAGCACGAGAAGCGCTTCAACGGCGCGCCCCCCGACTTCTTCACCTGTGGCGGCTTCGCGGCGGCCATGGCCGTGGTCGAGGCCATCAAGCAGGCCAAATCCACGGACACCGAAAAGCTCATCACGGTCATGGAGGGCATGAAGTTCCAGACCCCCAAGGGCGAGATGATGTTCCGCAAACAGGACCATCAGGCCATGCAGGACATGTTCCACTTCCGCATCAAGAACAACCCCAAGCTGCCCTGGGCCGAGTGCGTGCTGGTGAAGGTGATCCCCTACAGCGAGATGGACATCCCCATCCGCAACAAGAAGT
The DNA here is from genome assembly GCA_018819925.1 of Pseudomonadota bacterium. GTDB lineage: Bacteria > Desulfobacterota > Desulfarculia > Desulfarculales > Desulfarculaceae > Desulfoferula. Next base: position 27,338 of record JAHJPG010000045.1, on the reverse strand, counting down.
AAGCCTAACCCACCTGGGCGGGCGCCCCGGCGCCCGCCCAGCTCAAGGAGGAGACGTAGCAGTGGCGAGCCAGGCCCCGGTAGTGCAAACCAAGGATTTGACCATCCGCTTCGGCGGCAACGTAGCCGTGAACGCGGTGAACCTCGCGGTGGAGCCCTTCACCCTCAAGGCCATAATTGGGCCCAACGGAGCGGGAAAAACCACCCTGTTCAACCTTCTCAGCGGTCAGTACAAGCCCACCAGCGGCAGCGTCATGTTCAAAGGGCGGGACATCACCGCCCTGGGCGCGGCCGACCGCACCCGCCTGGGGGTGGGCCGCTCCTTCCAGCTCACCAACATATTCCCCGACCTGAGCGTCTTGGAGAACGTGCGTCTGGCCCTGCAGGCCAAGGCCAGGGTGGGCATGGTGTTCTGGCGCAACTATCGCTCCTACTCCACCCTGGAGGACCGGGCCTACGACCTGCTGGTGCAGGTGCTCATGGAAAAACGCTGGGCGGTGGAGGCCAAGACCCTGACCCACGGGGAGCAGCGCAAGCTGGAGATAGCCATCCTGCTGGCCCTGGACCCGGAGTTGCTGCTCCTGGACGAGCCCACTGCGGGCATGAGCCTGGAGGAGGTGCCGGCAATTTTGGCGCTGATCCAACAAATCAAGGCCGCCCGCAACCGCACCATCCTGCTGGTGGAGCATAAATTCGACATGATCATGACGGTTTCGGACTCCATCGCCGTGCTCAAGGAGGGACGCCTGATCTGCGACGATACTCCGGAGGCGGTGGCCTGCAACAGTGAGGTCTTGGAGGCCTATTTGGGCGGGGGGGTGAAAAATGGCTGAGGCCATCCTGTCTCTGGAGCGGGTGCACACCTACATCGAACAGCACCACATCCTGCAAGGGGTGGACCTGAGCTTCATGCCCGGCCAGGCCACGGTGTTGCTGGGGCGCAACGGGGCGGGCAAGTCCACCACCCTGCGCACCATCATGGGCCTGACCCCGGCCTCCTCGGGGAGCATCACCCTCAAGAGCCAGGCAATCCAGGCCATGAAGCCCTACGAGGTGGCCAAGCTGGGGGTGGGTTTCGTGCCCGAAGACCAGGCGGTGCTCTACACCCTGAGCGTGGAGGAAAATTTCCGTCTGGCCATGCTCACCGAAAACGAGAGCGCCTGGGCCCGCATGGAGACGATCTTCGAACTTTTCCCGGACATGAAGAAGTTTTGGCGTTCCAAGGCCGGGGTGCTCTCCGGGGGGCAAAAGCAGATGCTGGCCATCGCCCGGGCCTTTGTAAACGACCACGACCTGTTGCTCATCGACGAGCCCTCCAAGGGGCTGGCCCCCATCGTGGTGGACCACCTCATCGAGTCCATCAACCACATCAAGAACCACACCACGGTGATCCTGGTGGAGCAGAACTTCTACATGGCCAGCCATGTGGGGGTGGCCTACTTCATCCTGGACGACGGCCGCACCGTGCACCAGGGGCTCATGGCCGATCTGGTGCATGACGAGGGGCTCAAACAAAAGTATCTAGGCATCGCCTGAGGAGCGCGAAAGCATGACTTCCCAAGCAGCCACGGTTGGAATTCAAGAAAAGAGCGGCATGGACCCCAAGAAATTGGGGGTGTGGACCGCCTCGGTGGGCATCTGGTTTTTACCCCTGTTGTGGATAGACCCCACCACCTACGCGGTGCTCACCGTGGCCGGGTTGGCCATGGGCATGCTCATATTCCTCACCGCCTCGGGGCTCACCCTGATATTCGGCCTCATGGACGTTTTGAACCTGGCCCACGGCGCCTTCTTCGTATGGGGCGCCTACGTGGGCTTCTCCTTGTTGAACGCCTTGCAGAAGATCGGCTGGGTGGAGGGGGCGGGCGCCGCCCAGAGCATCGGCTCGGTGATGCTTTGTCTGCTGGCTGCCCTGGTGGTGGGCGGGATCATGGGCATCGTGCTGGAAAAGATGCTGGTGCGCCTCACCTACGGCAGCCACCTCAAGCAGATACTCATCACCATGGGGGCCTCCCTGATCCTGGTGGAGGTGCTCAAGGTGGTGTGGAGCCCCAACGACGAGGTGGTCATCGTGCCCCAGGCCTTCCAGGGAAGCTGGGACGTCATGGACGTGATCGTCACCAAGTTCCGGGTGGTGGCCATCGTGGTGGGCCTGGCGGTGCTGGCGGGCATCCAGTTGGTGATGATGCGCACCAAACTGGGCATCATCGTGCGAGCCGGGGTGGAAAACAAGGAAGTGGTGGAAACCCTGGGCTACAACATCCGGCGCGTCTTCACCGGGGTGTTCTGCGCCGGCGCGGCCCTGGCTGCCGTGGGTGGGACCATGTGGTCCATCTTCAAGGAGCAGATTCACCCGGCCATGGGCGAGGAGAACCTCATCTTCGCCCTCATCGTGGTGATTATCGGGGGCATGGGTTCGGTGACCGGGTCCTTCCTGGGGGCCATCATGGTGGGCCTAGCCTTCAACTACGTGGCCTACACCCTGCCTCCCCTGGCCTTGGGGGCCAACATCATGATCATGGCCGTGATTCTGCTCATCCGCCCCACCGGCCTCATGGGCAAGGACTAGGGCCATGGAGAACAAGGCGATGCAACCGACTCCCGTGCAAATGGAGCGCCGTGCCCTGCGCCAGGTGCGCTTCACCCGCCCGGCCCTCTGGGTGCAACTGCTCCTGTTGGCCTGCCTTATCGCGGGGCCCCTGCTGTTGCCCTCCTTCAGGGCCATGGACGTGATGACCAAGGTCATGATCTTCGCGGTGGTGGCCGCTTCCTACGACCTGATCCTGGGCTACACCGGCATCCTCTCCCTGGCCCACGTCACCTTCTTCGGCATCGGGGCCTACTCCCTGGCCCTGGTCACCTTCCACAGCGGCCACTCGGCCTGGTACCACATCTTCGTGGCCATGGCCCTGGCCGTGGGCCTCAGCGGTGTTTTGGCCGTGGCCCTGGCCTTCTTCTCCCTTAGGGTAAAAGCCATCTTTTTCACCATGATGTCCCTGGCCTTCGCTGAGTTCGTCTTCATCCTGGGCGACCAGTGGCACGACTTGACCATGGGAGAGGATGGCGTATCTTTCAACCTGCCCGGCGTATTCAACGTCAACTGGAGCAGCGGCACCATCTTTGGCGCACCCCTCAACGGACGCCTGTTGACCTACTACTTCATCTTGGTGGCTTCTGTCCTGTTGTTCATCGGCCTGGTGCGCTTCGTGCGCTCGCCGGTGGGCAGGGTGCTCAAATCGGTGCGAGACAACGAGCAGCGCAGCACCGCCCTGGGCTACAAGACCTTCCATTACAAGGTGCTCAGTAACGTGTTCGGCTCGGTGGTGGCCTCCCTGGCCGGAGTGCTTTTCGCCATGTGGCTGGGCTACGTGAACCCCACCTCGGTGCTGGGCGTCCCGGTGATGCTCAACGTGCTGTTGATGGTGATCATCGGGGGCATGGGCACCCTCTACGGCAGCATCATGGGCGCGGCCTTCATCCAGGTGGCCGAGGCCTGGCTGCCGGATTTGCAAAAGCTGGCCGTGCTGCTCCTGCCCACCGTGGAGGTGGCCCACCGCCTGGCCGAGCGCTGGATTTTATACTTCGGGATATTGTTCATCCTGGTGGTGATCTTCTTCCCCAAGGGCCTGGTGGGAACCGCCCGGGACATCATCGCCAGGCGAAAGCTTCGCTTGGCGGAGCCAAACCATTGATTCTCGCTTCCAGGCTGGACAGGTGCGCAAACGTCGTGCCGCCTTACTCGGTCGATCTAACATAGAGGAACAGGGACATGCCGCAAGGAGTGAGCATCAACCAAATCAACGTTGGGCACACCCACCGCAAAACGGTGACCATGACCGAGGAAATGATGATCTCCTTCACCCATTCCCTGGGAGACCACCATTCATTTCACCAGGACCCGGAGATGGCCAAGGACACCTTTTTTGGCCGCATCGTGTCCCCGGGCATGCTCACCGCCAGCCTGGTGGGGTTCGTACTGGGAACGGAGTACCCCGGCCTGGGCACCATCTATGTCTCCCAGGAGCTCAACTTCACCAAACCGGTCTACGCCGGTGATGACCTCACCATATCGATAAACGTTTTGGAGGTGATGCCCAGCCGCAACCGGGTGCGCCTGGCCACCTTGGTGGAAAACCAGGATGGCCAGACGGTGCTCAAGGGGGTGGCCGAGGTCATCCCTCCCCTGCGCAACGTAGCCTAAGGAGACTGGCCGTGAAACCACAAAAGACCTACAGGCTACCGGGCTCCGGCGGAGTTGAAATTCAGATGGCCGAGTGGCCCGGACCGGGCCCGGCGGTGCTGGGGGTGCATGGCCTCACCGCCAACCTGCATTGCTTTCAGCTTCTGGCCGAGGCCCTGAAGGGACAGAACCGGGTATTGGCCATGGACCTAAGGGGCCGGGGCCTCTCGGACAAGCCGGCCGCCGGCTATTCCCTGGCTCACCACTGCCAAGACATCGCGGCGGTGATAAGAGGCCTGGGCCTGGAACGGGTAAGCCTCATGGGCCACTCCCTGGGGGCCTACATCTGCCTGGCATTTGCCGCCGACTATCCCCAGATGGTGGACAAACTGGTGCTCTTGGACGGCGGCGGCGAGTTGAACGCGGAGCAATGGGTCAAGGTGAACAAGGGGACCAAGCCCTCGGTGGACCGGCTGGGCCAGGTGTTGCCCAGCCGGGAGGCCTACCTGGACCTGATGCGCCAGGCCTCCTACTTCAACCCCTGGAACCAGGTAACGACCGACTACTTCGACCACGAGATGGAAGCGGTGCCCGGCGGGGTGCGCTCCCGGGTGCATCCGGACAACATAGAGGAGGAGCGCAGCAACCTGCGCCAGGTCCAGCCCTCCTCCTTTTACCAGCGCGTGCGTTGCCCGGTGCTGATACTGCGGGCGGGCAAGGGCATGTTGGATCAAGACGACGTCCTGCTGCCCCAGGACGCCCTGGAACGCATGCTTGGGGAGATTGACCGGGCCCAGGCGGTGGACCTGACGGGGACCGACCATTTCACCCTGATGTTCCAGCCCAACCCGGCCCGGGACCGGGCCCTGCGGGAGTTTCTGGCCCCGACTTAGCAACCCGAATATTTGGTTATTGATGCCGTCCTTTTAAAGCGGTTTGCACATGGCCTCGGCACAGCCAGCCGCCGGCAGACAAGGCGTCTGGCGAGCGAGGGCCGCAGGCGTAGGCAAGACTACGTCGAGGCCCGAGCGCAGCCAGCAACGCGGTATGCCGGTGGCTGGCGCAGCCGGACCCGCAGCCTTCATGAAAAGCCTAGGAGCGCAGCCCCAGGTTGCGGCTGATTATAAGCTTCATGATCTCGCTGGTGCCCGCGAAGATGGAAAGGGCCCTCACGTCGCGATAGAGCCGGCAGATGCGGTATTCCTCCATGAAACCGTAGCCGCCGTGCAGTTGCACCGCCTGGTAGGCCACCCGGTTGACCATCTCCCCCAGCCAGTATTTGGCCATGGAAACCTTTTGCACCACGTCCTTGCCCTGGATGTGGGAGAAGATCAGGTCGTCCAAAAAGGTGCGTCCCAGTTGAACGTCGGTGGCCATCTCCGCCAGCTTAAAGGCGTTGGCCTGGTGAAAGCCGATGGGCTTGCCGAATGCCTCCCGGGTTTTGGCGAACTCCAAACCCTCCTTTAAGCACTCCTCGGCCATGACCTGGCACTTGATGCACACCTCGATGCGTTCCTGCTGGAGCTTGGCCATCATGTACTTGAAGCCCTGGCCTTCCTGGCCCAACAGATGCCAGGCCGGCACCCGGCAGTCGGCGAAGTAAAGCTCGGAGGTGTCCTGCATGCGCATGCCCATCTTGTGCAGGGGAGCCCCCCGGGAGAAGCCCGGCGCGTCCTTGTCCACCAGGATCAGGCTGATGCCCTTGTAGCCGGCCGAGGGGTCGGTCTTTACCGCCAGCACCACCAGGTCGGCGAAGTAGCCGTTGGTGATAAAGGTCTTTTGCCCGTTGATGACGTATTCATCGCCGTCCTTGACCGCCGTGGTGCGGATGGCCGCCAGGTCGCTGCCCGCGCCGGGCTCGGTGAAGCCCACCGCGGTGATAACCTCGCCGCTCACGCAGCCGGGCAGGAATTTCTCCTTGGCCCGCCCGGTGCCGTAGGCGGCCAGATAGGGCGAGGCCACGTCGTTGTGCAGGGGCGCCCCCACCCCGAAGCCATCGCCGCGAATCAACTCCTCGTTGACTATGAGCGAATACTCGAAGCCCAGGCCCAGGCCGCCGTACTGCTCGGGCATCCATGGGCACAGGAATCCCTGTTCGCCCATGGCCAGCCACAGATCACGGGGCACCGCCCCCTGCTCCTCCCACTGGGGCACGTTGGGGGTGACCCGGTCGGCCACGAAGCGGCGCACGGATTCACGGAAAATACGATGTTCTTCCTGGTACAGATCGCCTAGCACGGCTTCACCTCTTCAATCAATCACTTTAATGGCGCGGCGGGGGTTGGCGTTGGATGTTTTCTTTGAGCACCCGCTTTAATATCTTGCCCGCCGCCGACTTGGGCAACTCCGGCACCGTAAGAAATGCCTTGGGCACCTTGAAACCGGAGAGGCGCTCCTTGAGGTAGGCCCGAAGCTCCTCGGGGTCCAGATCGGCCCCGGCCTTGGGCACGATCACTGCGGTGACCCGCTCGCCATACTCCCGGTCGGGCAGACCCACCACGGCGCATTCGGCCACTTCGAGCCGCTGGTAAAGCAATTCCTCCACCTCCCGGGGGTACACGTTCTCCCCGCCGGTGATGATCATGTCCTTTATGCGGTCAACGATATACAAATAGCCTTCTTGGTCCAAATAACCCACATCGCCGGAACGGAACCATGGGCCCCAAAAGGCCCGGGCGGTCTCCTCGGGGCGGTTCAAATAGCCCCGCATGATGTTGGGCCCTTGGATGCAGATTTCTCCTTCTTGGCCCTGGGGCAGGGGGCGGCCCTCCCGGTCCATGATGGCCACCTCCACCGAGCCCACCGGGGTGCCCACCGAGCCCACCTTGTGGCGGTAGTAATGGTTGTAGGTGACCATGGAGGCGGACTCGGTCATGCCGTAGGCCTCGTGGATGTTCAGGCCCGAGGCCCATTTCCACTCCCGCACCACCTCCAGGGCCATGCTGGCGGCGGCCGAAAAACAGTAGCGCACCCGGCCCAGGCGTTGCCTCAGGTTGTCCAGGCCCAGCAGGCGCAAATACACCGTGGGCACGGCGTAGAACTTGGTGACCTCGCCCCGGCCCAAGGCGGCCAACACCTCATCCAAGTCAAAGGCGGGCAGCATCTCCAAACAGCCGCCGGTGAGGATGGTGGAGTGCATCACATGCACCTGGCCGAAGACGTGGTTCAGGGGCAAAAAGCACAGGGCCCGATCCTCGTGGGTGGAGCGCTCCTGGCGGGCCACGTTGTGGGCCGAGACCATCAGGTTTTCGTGGGTGAGCATCACCCCCTTGGGGACGCCGGTGGTGCCGCCGGTGTAGAGCACCGCCGCCACGTCGCCGCGCCCCCGCTCCACGGCCGGGAAATCATCGGTGCCCCGGGCCAGCAGTTCCTCATAGGTGAAGTCCCCGCCCGGGGCGATGACCACGGGCGCCTCGATCTCCGGGCGCCCCCCCAGGGAAGTCAGTTTCTCCCCGGTGGTGAAAAACACCTTGGGCTTGCAGTCGGCCAGCAGGGGCCTGAGTTCGTCCGGCGGCAGCCCGGCGGCCAGGGTCACCGCCGCGCCCCCGGTCTTGAGCACCCCGAAATAGGCGGACAGCCACTCACGAGAGTTGGGCAGGCAGATGGCCACGAACTCCCCCGGGGCCAGGCCCAACCCGGCCAGCGCCCCGGCGATCCGGCTGCTTTCAGCCTCCAGGGAGGCGTAGCTGGCGGTCTGCCCCCGCTCCGCCACGGCGGGGAATTCCGAAAAAAAGCGGGCCGCCTGCTCCAGGTTGCGGGCCAGATTCATAGTTCGTTCCTCCAGCCAGGGGGGCTCGCTCGGGTGCCGAAGATGAGTTGCGGCATGCGGGGTGGCCACCAACATTAATAGCAGATTGGAGAATATCAGCAAGGTCCGCCAGGCGGGCGGGTATTGCACGCCCTGGCCCATGATAATGTGGCCGGCGGCGAAAATTCGCCGCCACGACCCTCGGCCAAGGCGTTGACCCACGACTCGCGGCGGCTTCTCACCAAAACGCCGGCCCCAGGGAGATCATCATGATGTACAAGTAAGTGACCAAATCGTTTAAAAAAGGGCCGACACCTAAAATTTATTTGACAAACGGCCAGGCAAACTGTATCGATTGAGTAATCACTCAGTTTTTAAACGACTAAATGTTTTTCACCCCGTTCAAGACCCAACATCCGGAGGACGTTCCCCACTTGAAGCCTCCGGCCCTTTCGCGGGAGACAGTCTGTGTCGCGCAAACTGGACATTATCAAGGCAGCAACCGAACTTTTCGCTCAAAAGGGATTTTATGCCACATCCACCCACCAAGTGGCAAAGTTGGCCGGGGTTTCCGAAGGCATCATCTTTTATTATTTCAAAACCAAAGAAGAGATTCTTCTAGAAATATTTGATGAATCCTTTGATAACTTCCTTGAGGAAACACAAATAAAAATGGACGGGGCCGCCAGTGGAATGGAGGCGCTACGCGCCTGGGTGCAACTGCATTTCGAGTCCATTCAAATCCGTGCCAGGGAAGTTTTGTTGTTGGTAAGGGATTTTCCCGCAACTCTCACGGATGATGACTCTCCCCACCGGGAAAGGGTTTTGGGGCGCGTGACCAGGATGCATCAGATGTTAACCGAAATGATTAAAACAGGACAAAAGGACGGGTCGGTGGGTCCCTGCGATCCCGACCAGACTGCCCTGATCCTGCGCAGCCTGCTCATTGGAGCCGTCCGGGTGGTCATGCTTGAGAAACGCCAGCCCTTCCATTTTTCGGACACGCTATGGGCGTTTTGCCAACACGCCCTCAGCCCCAATTCAAGCCAAGCTTAATCTCAGAAAGAAACGGCCATGCCCAAGGTTCGCATCATCGCGCTATTATGCTTTTTCTGCCTGCTGCCCTACGCGGCCCCGGCGGCGGACGACCCGCCCATCCCCAAGGTGGAGCCCGGGATTCCCCTTAGCCTGCGAGGGGCTCTGGTGCGGGGCATCGAAAAAAATCTGGACCTCAAGATGGTCCAGGTCGAGATTCCGGCCAGCCAGGAGAGGGTGACCATCGAACAAGCCCAGTTCGACCCTTCCCTGGACGCCTCGGTGGGCAGCCGCGAGGACCGCATGCCCTCCACCTCCATCGTCTACTGGGGCGACCATGAAAAGTTGGGAGTCAACCAAGCCACGGTGGGGGTAAGCAAGCGGTTCGAAACCGGCTTGCAGTCCCGAATAGGGGTGGAGACCCAGGGCATCGACAACAGCGCGGTAACTACCGAGGTGAACCCTGCCTACCGCACTTATCTGGTCCTGGACCTGACCCAGCCCTTGCTCAGGGGAGCGGGCAGCGAAAGCAACACCGCCAATCTGCGTATCTCCCGGCAGCAGGAAAAACAGACCCGCTTTCAGTTTCTCAACCAGGCCCAACGACTGTCCAACAAAGTGGAACGCACCTACTACCTGCTTTCCCTGGCCCACGAGATTCTGCGCCACCGCATTGAATCGCGCCACCTTGCCCAAGGCCTTCTGGGAGGCAACCGCCGGAAGTTCAAAGCCGGGGTGGTCCCCATAACCGAGGTGCAGGAGGCCCAGACCGCGGTGGCCTCCCGGGACGAAAAGATAATCCTGGCCCAGCAGCAGATGGAAACGGTCTCCAACCAGCTCAAGGACCTGCTTGAGGTCCGCTCCGGCGATCCCTTGTACATGAGCACCATCCGGCCCCAGGAACTTGCCGGGCCCCGCCAGCCCTTCCCGGACCTGCCCCAGGCCATGGGGGTGGCGCTGAAACACCGCCCCGACCTGCTGCGCCAAAAGGTGGAGATGGATAAGCTGGACATCCGCCTGGCCTACCTGGACAACCAGCGCCTGCCCCGAGTGGACCTGGCCGCCAGCCTGGCGGTGAACGGCCTGGCCGGCACCGAGACCGGGGTGGGCAGCGCGGCGGGCAACCCTTACGGCGGCGGCTACGCCGACTCCTGGAACAGCATGGCCGACGGCGATGGCTACAACTGGTTCGTGGGCCTCAAGCTCTCCTATCCCCTGGGCAACCGCGAGGCCAACAGCCGTTACCGGGTGGCCGGCTGGCAGCGCAAGCGGGCCCTTTACCACCTCAAACGCCTGGAAGGCACCACCGAAACCGAGTTGAAGAACGCCCTGGTCACCCTGCGCCGCAGCCTGGAGCGGGTGCGGGTGGCCGAGCGCTTCCAGCAATTGGCCGAGACCAACTTGTCCCAGGAGATGCGCCGGCTGGACGAGGGACTCACCGACACCTTTCGCATCCTGGATTTTCAAAACAGCGTGATCGAGGCCCGCATCCGCAAGGCATTGGCCCTTACCGACCTGAATCAAGGCCTGGCCGACCTCCACTTGGCCATGGGGGACAACCTGACCCGTTTCAAAATTATTCCCAAGATGAATCCGGAGGATAAGGTCAATGCCCGCTAAGAGAACGCCCTTTAGCTTAATAGCCCTAACCTTGTCCCTGGCCTTGCTCTGGGGCGCCTCCGGCTGCGGCCGCGAGGACAAAAAACCCCAAGCGGTCAAACCCACGGCCACGGTGGTGACCATCGGAGAGTTGAGCGCCCGGCGGGTGGAAAACGTGCTGAACCAAGTGGGCACCCTCAGCTCGCCCCAAATGGTAACCATCCGCTCCGAGTTGGCGGCCCCGGTGGAGGAGGTGCTCTTCCAGCAGGGTGCGGAAGTCAAAAAGGGGCAACTCCTGGTGAAGTTGGACGCGGCCAAGGTGCGGGCGGACATGCGCAACCTGGAGCAACGCATCAGGCAGTTGGAAATTCGTCTGGCCCACCAGAAGCGCAACCTGGAACGCAACCGGCCCCTGGTGAAGGACAGGCTGGTCTCCCAGATGAAGTACGACGACCTGGAAACCGAGATCGCCCTGGCCCAGGCCGCCTTGGCCCAGGCCAAGGCCGACATGGCCCGCCAAAAGGAGATGCTGGCCGACACCGAGATACGGGCCCCCTTTGCGGGGGTGGCCGGCTCCAAGGACCTTTCGGTGGGCGACTATCTAAAGGCCGGCGATCCGGTGGTGCGGGTGGTGAGCCTGAACCCGTTGGAAATGGAGTTTTTGGTGCCCGAGCGTTTCAAGGCCGGGGTGTTCAAGGATCAACAGTTAAGTATAGCCACGGTGGCCTATCCCGGCCGCGACTTCGTTGGCAAGGTCTTTTTCATCTCCCCGGTGGTGGACTCCAAGACCCGGAGCTTCAAGGTAAAGGCTCGGGTGGACAACTCCCAGCACCTGCTCAACCCCGGCATGTTCGGCCGCCTCAAGCTGACCGTCGAGGTCAAGGAAAATGCCGTCTGCGCTCCCTGGGGCAGCGTCATCCAGACCGAAAAGGAAACCTACCTGTTCCTGGTGGAAAACGGGCGCGCCAAAAAGGTGCCGGTGACCCTGGGCCAGATAGGCGGTGAGTGGGCCGAGATTGTCAGCCCGCCGCTAAAGGCTGGGGACAAGGTGCTCTTGGAGGGCAAATTCATGGTCACCGATGGCGGCCAGGTGCGCCAGGCCGAAGCTTCGGCTCCCGCCGGCCGGCCTGGAAAGTAGGGGGCATACATGTTCCTTCCCAACTTTTCCATCCGGCGGCCGGTGGCGGCCACCATGATGGTGTCCGCCTTGGTGGTATTCGGCCTGATCGGCATGACCCGTCTGGGGGTGTCTCTATTCCCAGACGTGGATTTCCCCTTGGTCACCGTTACCACGGTGTGGGAGAACGCCCGCCCCGAGGAGGTGGACAACGAGATCACCGACAAGCTCGAGGACGCCATCAGTTCGGTGAGCGGCATAAAGCACATCAGCTCGGCCAGCATGCAGGGCATGAGCCGCATCATCGTGGAGTTCGAGTTGAGCAAGGACGTGGACGTGGCCGCTCAGGAGATGCGCGACAAAATATCCACCAAGCTCCGCGAACTGCCCAGGGAGGCCGAGTCTCCGGTCATCGACAAGCTGGACATCAACGCCCAGCCCATCATCTGGCTGGCGGTGCGCGGCCCCCAGGCCATCGAAACCCTCACCAAAGTGGCCGACGAGCAGCTACGGCCCATGATCCAAAAGATCCAGGGCGTGGGCGAGGTGCGGGTGGGCGGCGCCAGGAAAAAAGAGGTCCACATCTGGCTGGACCGCGAGCGCCTGGCCGCCTACAACCTGGGGGTCAACGACGTCATCGCCGCCCTGTCCCGTGAGCACGTGGAGGTGCCCGGCGGAAAGATCGAATCCCAAGATAAGGAGTTTCTAATCCGCACGGTGGGCGAGTTCCCCACCCCCGAGGCTTTCAACCGCATGATCGTGGCCTATCGGAACAACTACCCGGTGCGCTTGGAGGACGTGGGCCGGGCCAAGGCGGCCCGCGTGGAAAGCACGGGGGTGGCCCGTTTCACCACCCAAAGGACCGGCGGCCAGCGCGCCGTGGGCCTGGGCATTTCGCCCCGTTCCGGCGCCAACGAAGTGGCCATCGCCCAGAAGGTGCGCCAGGTGCTGCCCGAGCTCAGGCGGGTGGCCCCGGAGGGTGTGAGCATCGAGGTGGCCACCGACACCACCATCTTCACCGAGCAGTCCATCTCCGAGGTGCGCTTTCAACTGCTGTTGGGCGCCATCATCGCCGCCTTGATCATTTTCGTGTTTTTGCAAAACCTACGCACCACCATCATCAGCGCGGTGGCCATTCCCACCAGCATCATCTCCACCTTCGCCTGCATGTACTGGATGGGCTTCACCATGAACAACCTGTCCATGCTGGCCCTGGTCACCGCAGTGGGTTTGGTCATCGACGACGCCATCGTCATGGTGGAAAACATCTTCCGGCACCGCACCGAGCTGAAGCAGGGCGCCATGCAGGCGGCGTTCGAGGGATCCTCGGAGATCGCCTTCGCGGTGGTGGCCACCACCGTGGCCCTGGGCGGAGTGTTTTTGCCGGTGGCCTTCATGGGCGGGCTGGTGGGGCGCTTCTTCTATGAGTTCGCCGTCACCCTGGCCTTTTCCGTGGCCTGCTCCACCTTCGTGGCGCTGACCGTGGTGCCCATGCTCTCGGCCCGTTTCCTCACCGTCAGCGAAACCAGCCACGGGGCCTTCAACCTGTTCAACCGCATGATGGAAGCCACCAGCCGCTACTACCGGCGGCTCATCTCCTGGTGCCTGCGCCACCGGCTTTCGGTGATGGCCGCCGCCCTGGCGGCCCTGCTGGTGGGAGGTTGGGTGTTCACCATGCTGGGCAAGGAATTCGTAACCGCCGAGGACGAGGGCCGCTTCATGGTGCGCCTGGAAATGCCCTTGGCCTATTCCCTGGAAAAAACCGACTCCGTTTTGCAGCGCTTTGAAGCCCAGTTGGCCAAGGTGCCCGAGGTGGATCACTTCTTCTCGGTTTCGGGCTGGGGCGGCTCCAACAAAGCCGTGGCCATGGTGACCCTGACCGACAAGCAGGACCGAACGCGCAGCCAGGCGCAGCTGCAAAAGGTGGCGCGGGGGATTCTGCGCCAGATGCCCGACGTTCGGGGCACGGTGTCCAATATTTCTCCCTTGGGGGCGGGTTCGCGTAACGAGGACATCCAGTTCGTCGTCCAGGGGCCGGACATCGAGAAGATAGACCAATACTCCCGCGAGCTGATGAACCGCCTGGAGGCCAGTCATGGCTACGTGGGCATCACCCGCGACCTGGAGATCGGCAAGCCCGAGGTGCGCGTGAAAATCGACCGGGCCCGGGCGGCCGACGCCGGGGTGAGCGTCAGCGAGGTGGCCAACGCGGTGGCCGCCCTGCTGGGCGGTGTCAAGACGGTGGACTTCCGCGAGGGCGGCAAAAGCTACGACGTGCGGGTGCGCCTCAAACAGGAGCAACGGACGCTTCCCCAGGATATCCAGCGCATCTGGCTGCGTGCCCGCGACGGCCGGCTATTGGACGTGGCGGGCTTCGTCACCCTGGAGCAAGGAGTGGGCCCCAACGTCATCAACCGCCTGGACCGCAGCCGATCGGCCACCATCTACGCCAACCTGGAAGGCAAGCTCCTGGGCCAGGGCATGCAGGAAGTGCAGGCCATGGCCAAGGAGATCCTGCCCGACGGCTACAGCAGCACCTTCGTGGGGCGGGCCGAGTCCTTCGCCGAAACCAGCGATTACATCGCCTTCGCCTTCCTGCTGGCCATCGCCCTCACCTACATGGTGCTGGCCGCCCAGTTCGAGAGCTTCGCCCATCCCCTGGCCATCATGATGGGGCTGCCCTTGTCCTTCATCGGGGCCTTCGGCCTGCTGTATCTCATGGGCAACAGCTTCAACCTTTTCTCCATGATCGGCTTGATCCTCTTGGTGGGTTTGGCCACCAAAAACGGCATCCTGCTCATCGACTACACCAGGCAGCTCAGGGAAAAGGGCATGGACGCGCACCAGGCGCTCATCGAGGCCGGAGCCACCCGCCTGCGGCCCATCTTGATGACCGCGGTTTCCACCATCGGCGGGGTGCTGCCGGTGGTGCTGGCCCTGGGCGTGGGCTCTGAGAGCCGCCAGCCCATGGCCGTGGCCATTGCCGGCGGCATGATCTCCTCCACGGTGCTGACCCTGTTGGTGGTGCCGGTGGTCTACTCCTACCTGGATCAGTTTATCAACTGGAGGTTGCTCAAGCGTCTCCTGCACCGCTTCATGGCCCCGGACGCGGTGAAGCACAGCCAAGACAAGTCCCCAGGGAGCGGCTCCCATCCGGCGGAGGTGCGGGAATAGGAGCATGGCTCGGCTGGTGAAAGCACCGGCGATGCCCCTCTCCCTGGCCGCCGGCCTTTTGGCGGCCAGGGAGATTAAGGACATGAGACGCGGGCTATTGGCCAGGACCAAACGGCCGCCGGAAGTTTGGCCCCCGATCCCCGAACGATTGACAGCCTTTTCACGGCCAAGTATGGTGGCGTCAAACCATTGATTTGGGAGAGTTTGCCGTGCGCGAACACCGTTTGATCCGGACCTGTCTGATCGCTTTGATCTGCTGCCTGGCATGGGCCGGGGCCGCCCGGGCCCAGGTATTGGACGCCTGGATGATCCCCGAGGTGGGCAAGCTCAAGTTCAACCTGAACTACGACGTCACCTACTCCCCGGACCGCCAGGTGGAGGGCCAGGAAGTGGACATGGGCTACACCCGGCACTCCGGCCGCTTTTTGGCGCCCCTGTGGCAGACCTCCCGCCACGAGCTGGCCCTGCATGGCCGGGCCGCCTATATGTCCGTGGACACCTCGGCCATCTTGCCCACCAGCGGCCGAGAATTCCCCGGCGACCTGTGGGATCTGCGCCTGGGAGCCACCTACCGTCATAAGATGGACCGGGGCTGGGTGTTCGGCGGCGAGTTCACCGTGGGCTCGCCCAGCGACAAGCCCTTCAACAAATTCGACGACACCTCGGTTTCGGCCACCGCCACCCTGCTGACCCCCCAGGGTAAAAACCACCGCTGGCTGTTCTTGCTCAACTACTCCAACACCCGCGATTTCCTGGCCGGCATTCCCATCCCCGGCGTGGCCTATGCCTACACCCCCGGCCCGCATCTGAACATCCTGCTGGGCCTGCCCGTGGCCAGCATCCGCTACAAGCCCGCGCCCAAGTGGACCCTCAGCGGCCTGTACATCTACCCGCGCACCATCATCACCCGCTTCGCCTACCGGCCCTGGCATTGGGGGGAAGGCTTCGTGGGCTTCGACTGGACCTATCAGCGCTGGTTCCTGAGCGACCGCACCGACGACAAGGACCGCCTGTTCTTCTATCAAAAGGAAGCCAAGGTGGGGCTCAAGTTCTTCCTGCCCCAGGGCCTGACCATGAACCTCACCGGCTCCTACGCCTTTGACCGCCTGTGGTTCCAGGGCGACGACTGGGACGACCGCGACCAGGACCGCATCAACCTGGAGAACGGCTACATTTTGAGCGCCACCTTGAACTGGCGTTTCTAGACCGCCGCCGCCCAGGCACCCAAACCAAAGGACCGCGCTCTCCACCAGAGAGGCGCGGTCCGGTTTTTGTGGGCCGTTATATGGCTATTTCTTGGGCGCGGCCTTTTTGCGGGCCGTTTTCGTGGCAGGCCTTTTGGCCGGCTTTTTCCTGGCCGGTTTCAGCTTGGCGGCCATCTCGTCCACCTCGGCGGCCCCGTTGTCCAGCCACTTTTCCTCGCCGGGCGCCAGGATTTTCAGCAGGCGCAGGAACTCGCCGGCGTGCTCCTTCTCCTCATCGGCGATGTCTTGCAGCACCGCGGCGGCCAGCTTGTTGGTGGTGGCGTCGGCCAGGGCCTCGTAAAGGTGGATTGCCTCCTGCTCGGCGGCCAGGGAAAGCCGGATGGCCCGGGCCAGTTCGCGGTCTTTCATCTTGCGGCCAGGGGTCATTCCGGTGAAGGGGTCCATGAATTCGGGCATGGGGCTCTCCTTTCCTACATCTAGGCCGCCGGCGCAGAGCCAACGGCTTGGGTTTGGCGGTATCTCCTTTCGATTATAGGCTTGAGCAACCATCGACTCAAAGCGGCCTGCTTGACGGCCCCCTGCCCCTGGCCTAAAGTAGGCCCACCGAATCAGCGCGAGGAAAAGCCCATGAGCCAACAGCCACCACCGGCCAGCCTGCCCCAATTCAGCCAGGGCATCGCCGCCCTGTGGCAGCGCTGCGACGCGGCCTTCGCCCAGGTGGCCGCCTCCTTCCCGAAGGAGGTGCGCTGCGGCTCGGGATGTGACGACTGCTGTCACGCGGTGTTCGACCTCACGCCCGCCGAGGCCATGGCCCTGGCCCTGGCCTTTCGCCGCCTGCCCCGCAACGCCCGCCGGGAGGCCCTGCGCCGGGCCGAAAAGGCCGAGGCCCTGTTTGACCAGGTGGCCCGCCAGGCCCTGGAGCAATCGCCCGAGGAGCGCCTGGTCACCTTCAGCCGGGCGAGGGTGGCCTGCCCCCTGCTGGAAAAAGGCCGCTGCCTGCTCTACGCGGCGCGCCCCCTCACCTGCCGCCTCTACGGCATACCCGTGGCCAGCGGGGACGAGGCCCACGTGTGCCCCCGCTCGGGCTTCGACCAGGGCCAGAGCTACCCCACCGCCGGGTGGGATATGGTGCAGGCCGAGGCCGAGCGCCTGAGCCGCACCGCCCTGGAGCTGGCCCCCCAGTTGGGCGACGAGCGCCGGGACCTGGCCAGGGTGCTACGCTGGGCCCAGGCCCAGGCCTTGACCCTGGAAGCGCTGGAAGCCTAAGCTACTCCTAGATTTTCAATATGGTTGGGAAGGAGTAAGGGGGGTTAGGTGTATAAGACTGTTTTCATATTGGGCGCGGGTGCCTCGGCGGACGCGGGGCTGCCGGTTATGGCCAATTTTTTGGACAGGGCGAGAGATTTTTATAGTTCCTTTGTGATCCGAAACGAAGAAGACCAAATCTCCTTCATGGAAGTATTTAAAGCCATCCACAATCTCAAAGGAGTGCTATTTAAGTCGTCTATCGACCTAAATAATATAGAATCAGTCTTTAGCATTATCGATATGGGCCTCCTACTTGGCAGACTTGGCTCATTTCGTGGTAACGAATTGGAACAATTATACGAAAACATACAAAAGTTAATAGCCGTAACTGTTGATTTAAGTACAAGAGTAAATAACCGTTCCATTCCACCTCAAAAGCTTAAAGGAACATATTATGATTTTATTGGCTTCTTGGAAAAGCACTTTATAGAAAAAGAACGCAACGTTCCTTACTCAAGTCCATCTCCCCCAACGATCATTACCTTCAATTATGATGTTGCCCTAGACTACGCATTACATTTGAACGAAATACCTATTACTTATTGTCTCGATCCTAACGACATAGGAGAGGGCTGGAAATTAATCAAATTGCACGGTTCGGTAAACTGGGGATACACGGATGACGAAGAGGATGGAATATATGCATGGAGTATTGGTAAATTTTTAAGTAGCAAAGGTATCGGGCAGGCAGATAATAGTCCGATATTAATCGGCAGTTTGTTACGTAAAGAAATAAATGAAGAGGGAAAAACTATAAAAGGACCATTTATTGTCCCTCCTTCGTGGAGCAAGCGAGAGTTTCATAAAAAAATCGAGCCGGTTTGGGAAGCTGCAGCCGACGCACTAGCAGATGCCGAGGCAATTTACGTAATTGGATATTCCTTACCTCCTACAGACATCTTTTTCAGATACCTCTTTTCACTTGCAACCTTTAGTGAGGCAAGCATTCGCCACTTTTGGGTTTTCAATCCTGATCCCGACGTTAAAGAGCGATTTGAAGAACTGCTAGGCCCTGGGCTGAAAACAGACAATCGGTTTAAGTTTTTTGAGACTGACTTTAAAGGTGCCCACCGTATACTGATTGAAGAATTAGGAAAACCATCTAAGTAGACCTTAGCTAACTAACGGGAGCCTCATAGTGGCCAAGCCCACCCTATATCTGCTGGACGCCTCCAGCTACATCCACCGCGCATTCCACGCCATACGCAATCTGACCACCAGCGGCGGGGTGCCCACCGGCGCGGTGTACGGCTTCGTGCAGATGCTCCTAAAGGTGTTGGACGAGGCCCAGCCCAGCCATCTGGCCGTGGTCTACGACGCCAAGGGCCCCACCTTCCGCCACAAGCTCTACGAGCCCTACAAGGCCAACCGCCCGCCCCTGGACCCGGCCCTCAAGTCCCAGATGCCCCTGGTGCGCCAGGTGGTGACCGCCCTGAACCTCCCGGCCGTGGAGATGGAGGGCTACGAAGCCGACGACCTCATGGCCACCCTGGCCCGCCAGGCCACGGAGCAGGGCTACAAGGTGGTGCTGGTCACCGGCGACAAGGACATGTCGCAGCTGGTGAGCCAAGACGTGATCATGTGGGACACCATGAAGGAAATCCGCCTGGGACCGCCCGAGGTGCTGGCCAAAATGGGCGTGGCTCCGGAGCTGGTGGTGGATTTGCAAGCGCTCACCGGCGACAGCACCGACAACATCCCCGGCGTGCCCGGCGTGGGGCCCAAGACGGCGGTGAAGCTGTTGGGCCAGCATGGCGATTTGGATTCGGTCTTGGCCGCCGCGCCGGAGATGAAGAAGTCCAAGCTCAAGGAAAACCTCTTGGCCCATGCCGACGACGCGCGCATGAGCCGGGAGCTGGCTCGGTTGGCCGACGATGCGCCGCTGAAGTTCTCGCCCGAGCTGTTCGCCATGGCCCCGCCGGACCCGGAGGTGATAACCCCGGTGCTGGCCCAGTTGGAGTTCACCTCCCTGATGAAGCAGTTCGCGCCCCAGCCCGTGGCGGTGGAGGGCAACTACCGCCTGGTGGTGGAGCCCGAAGAACTCCAGGCCGAGATCGGCAAGGCCCGCGCCAAGGGCCGGGTGTCCATCGACACCGAGACCACCAGCATCGACCCCATGCTGGCCAAGCTGGTGGGCTTTTCCCTGTGCTGTAAAAAGGGCGAGGCGGTGTACGTGCCCGTGGGCCACCAACTGGCCCCGGGCGAAAAGCAGATGGAGCGCGAGGCGGCCCTGGATCTGCTGCGCCCCCTGTGCGCCGATCCCCAGGTGGCCAAGATCGGCCAGAACCTCAAGTACGACCACATCGTGCTCACCAGGGCGGGCGCGCCTTTGGCCAACATCGCCTTTGACACCATGGTGGCCAGCTACCTCTTGAACCCCGGCAAGACCTCCCACGGCCTGGCGGCCATTGCCGCCGAGTTTTTGGGGCGCAGCGTCATCCCCTACGAGGAGGCAACGGGCGGCAAGAACCAAAGCTTCGCCTTTGCCACCCTGGACAAGGCCACGCCCTATGCCGCCGAGGATGCTGACGTGGCCTGGCAGGCGGCCCGGGTCTTGGCCCCCCGCCTGGAAGAGGCCGGTCTGGAGCCCCTGTTCCTGGACCTGGAGATGCCCCTGGTGCCGCTGTTGGCCCGGTTGGAGATGAACGGGGTCAAGCTGGACGTGGACGCCCTCACTGAGCTGGGCAAGGAGTTGGGCGGGCTGCTGGCCGAGTTGCAGGCCTCCTGCTACAAGCTGGCCGGTCATGAGTTCAACCTGAACTCCCCGTCGCAGCTGGCCACGGTGCTCTTCGAAGAACTGGGCCTGCC
Source organism: Pseudomonadota bacterium (assembly GCA_018819925.1). Lineage (GTDB taxonomy): Bacteria > Desulfobacterota > Desulfarculia > Desulfarculales > Desulfarculaceae > Desulfoferula. The sequence continues at coordinate 7,165 of JAHJPG010000045.1, read as the reverse complement.
CCAGGTGAAAAAGACCAAGAAAAAGACCGGCTATTCCACCGACGTCACCGTGCTCACCATCCTGGCCGCCCAGCACCCCCTGCCCGCCGAGCTTCTGAACTACCGCACCCTGAGCAAGATCAAGGGCACCTACGTGGACACCCTGCCCGCCTTGGTGAACCCGGAGACCGGCAGGGTGCATACCAATTTCAACCAGGCGGTCACCGCCACCGGGCGGCTTTCCTCCAGCGACCCCAACTTGCAGAACATCCCGGTGCGCACCGAGCTGGGCATGCGCATCCGCCAGTGCTTCATCCCGGAAGACGGGATGGTCATGCTCAGTGCCGACTACTCCCAGATCGAGCTCCGGGTGCTGGCCCACCTGAGCCGCGATCCGCTGCTCTTGGAAGACATGGCCCAGGGCCTGGACGTGCATACCCAGACTGCGGCGCGTCTGTTCGACGTGATGCCCGGCCTGGTGACCAAACAGATGCGCGCCCGGGCCAAGACGGTGAACTTCGGGGTGCTCTACGGCATGAGCGCCTTCCGTTTGGCCAGGGAGCAGGGCGTCAGCAACAAGGAGGCCCAGGACATCATCAGCAAGTACCTGGGCCGCTACGCGGGCATCGCCGCCTTCCAGCAGGCCAACCTGGCCAGCGCCCGGGACAAGGGCTACGTGACCACCCTGTTGGGGCGGCGGCGCTTTTTGCCGGCAATCAACTCCAGCAACCGCATCGCTCGGGAAGGGGCCGAGCGCATCGCGCTGAACACCCCCATCCAGGGCACGGCGGCGGATCTGATCAAGCTGGCCATGCTCAAGGTGCAGGCCATGATCGACGTCGAATACCCCGAGGCCCTGATGATCCTCCAGGTGCACGACGAGCTGGTGTTCGAGGTGCCGGCCAAGCAGGTGGAGCCATTCGCCGAGCGGGTGCGCCAGGAGATGGAAGGGGTGTACAAGCTGGCCGTGGAGCTGAAGGTGGACATCGGCTGGGGAGCCAACTGGGCCGAGGCGCACTGAGGGAAGCCATGACCGCAACGGAACAAAACCCCCTACTCCTGCCCGACGGCCAAACCCTGGGCCAGGGCGGCGAGTACGTCGAAATCGCCGGGGTGCGCACCTATTACGAGGTGCATGGCTCGGGCGAGCCCCTGCTCTTGCTCATGGGCGGGCTGGTGACCCTTGAGTCGCTGCACAGCCTGGTCTGCGGGCTGATGCCCCACTACCGCGTGTGGCTGCCCGAGCGCCGGGGCCACGGCCGCAGCGCCGACTGCCCCCAGCCCCACTCCTATCCACTGTACGCGGCCGACGCCGCCGCCTTCATGCAGGCGGTGGGCCTGAACCGGGCCAAGGTGGTGGGTTGGAGCGACGGCGGAGCCCTGGCCCTTTACCTGGCACGGGACCGCCCCGAGCTGGTGGGGTGCTTGGCCCTCATCGGCACCGCCGCCCATGTTTGCGGCTACGTGGACGAGTTCTACAACCTGGCCAAGTCCATGACCTGGGAGAGCTTGCCCGCCGAGGACCGGGAGCTTTTGGCCGCCCACACCCCCATGGGGCCGGAGCACCTGCCCCGCCTGGTGGACACGGTGCGCGACATGTGGCTATCCTCGCCCAATCTCCTGGCCGAGGATTTGGCCGCCATCGAGGCCCCCACTTTGGTGCTGCTGGGCCAGTACGACCTGGTGCGCCTGGACCACGCCAGGGACATGGTGCGCGCCCTGCCCGGTGGGCAGTTGGCCGTGGTTCCGGGTGTCACTCACTACGGCCCCCTGGAGCGGCCCTGGCTCATCAACGCCATACTGCTGGACTTTTTATCGGCGCGCCCCAGCCTGCCCAGCCCCATGAACCAGGAGTGAGTCCGGCGCTCCTTGACGAGCCGGAGCGTCGCCGCTATAAATGGTGGAACCTTTTGAATATCCGGCCTCTTGCGGCTGGCGGGCGGCAATGCGCAAATCCCTGATAGCTTACAACCTGGCCTTGGGCCTGGCCGGCACCGCGTTGCCCGGCCTGTGGCTTGGCTCGCGCCTGGCCCGGCGCTGGGGCGAGCTGTGGCCCCGTTTGGGGCTCTACCGCGACCAGCGCCCAGCGGGCAAGGGCCCTCGGGTGTGGCTACAGGCGGTGAGCGTGGGCGAGGTGGCCGTGGCCCAGGCCGTGGCCGACGAGCTGTGGGCTCGGCGGCCGGAGATAGAACTCAGCGTCAGCTCATCCACGGCCAAGGGCCTGGAGCGGGCGGCCGAGCTTTTCGCGGGCCGGGCCCGGGTGTTGCCCTTCCCCCTGGAGGCCCCCTGGGCCGTGGCCGGGGCCTGGCAAAGGGTGCGGCCCCAGGTCTACGCCTCCCTGGAGACGGAGCTTTGGCCCAACTTCCTGGCCTGGCTGGATAATCGCGGCTGCGAACTGCTGCTACTCAACGGCCGCATCAGCCCGCGCAGCTTCCCGCGCTATATGAAGGCCCGGACCCTGGTGGCCGGTTGTTTGGAGCGCTTCGCTCTCCTCAGCATGATCGGCCCGGAGGACGCACAGCGGGCCAAGACCCTGGGCGCGCCGCCGGAGCGGGTGCGGGTGGAGGGCAACGCCAAGTACGCCGGGCTGGCCCAGCGGGTGGCCGCCCTGGACCCGGAGCCGTTGGCTGGGCGTTTGGCTCTGGCCGGGGCTCCCCTGCTGGTGGCCGGCAGCGTGCGCTCCGGCGAGGAGCAGGCGGTGCTGGGGGCCTTCAAGCGAGTCTTGGCGCAGCACCCAGATGCGGTGCTGGCCGTGGCCCCACGCCACGTGGAGAAAGCTCCCCGCTGGTTGGCCGCCAGCCGGGACCTGGGCCTGAGCGCCCAGGCCTGGAGCGACCTTGGCCCCGCCCAGCCCCGGCGGGCCGAAACCAAAGTGGTGGTGGTGGACGCCATGGGCCAACTCCTGACCCTGTACGGCCTGGCAACGGCCGCCTTTGTGGGGGCCTCCCTGGCGCCGCTGGGCGGGCAGAACCCCATGGAGCCCGCCGCCTGGGGGGTGCCAGTGGCTTATGGCCCGGACATGGCCGATTTCCTGGACGCCGCCCAGACCCTTGAGCGGGCGGGTGCATCCCGCAAAATAAGTAACGCCGAAGAGTTGGCCGCCTGGTGGAGCGCCCTGCTCGCTGAACCGGAGCGGGCCGACGCCATGGGCCGGGCCGCCCGCCTGGTGGTGGAGGGCTGGTCCGGAGCGGCCCGGGCTGCGGCGGGTCACATCCTGGACGCCTTGGCCAAGCGAGGAGCATAAGCCAGCAATGCCCAAGCATCAGCCCCAACTAACTTCCCGCCCCCTGGTGAGCCAGGCCGCCCTTGCTCAGTTGGCCAAGACCCTGGACCCCGAGACCAAGCGCCGCCTGAGCCGGGTGGTGCGCTTGTGGGCTCAGGTGAAGGAGGCCGGGGGCCGGGTGGTGGTGGCCACCGGCTCGGGCCCCAATCTGCACGAAGGAGCCACCTGCATGGTGGCCGAGCTGGTGCGCCTGGGCCTGGTGGACGGAGTGCTCACCTCCAGCGCGGTGGTGGGCCACGAGATGGCCGGGGTCTTGGAGCGGGTGCGCCGGGTGGAGGGGGCCAAGCTGGGCCTGGACCCGGGGGCCTTGCCCGCCGACGGCAAGGTGGAGGTGGCCCTGCTCGGCCCGGAGCAACTCACCAATTTGGCCCGGCAGACCATCATCGACCGCGATCTATACCGCCGGATGGTTTCGGCCCCGGGCAACGAGATTATAAAGGTGGCCGGCAACCTGGCCTATCCCACCGGCTTGTGGGTGGAGCGCATCGCCAGGCGGCTGGAGCCCCTGGCCCGGGCGGCGGGACTGCCCTTGGAGGCGGTGGCCGGCCTGGGCTGCGACTCCCTGACCATGCTGGGCGCCTGCGCCCGCCGGGGGGTGCCCTGCCTGGTCACCGTGCCCCAACTGGTGGGTGGGGGCCAGGTGGGCCTGGCGGTGGGCGACTCCATCAGCATATCCGCCCGCTCTGCCCGGGTGGCCGCTCTGTTGGCTTCGGCGGATATGATAATCGAAAGCGGGGTGGCGCTCACCCAGGAGATCCACGACGGCCCCTTTGAGCTGCACAGCGGGCACGGCCTGTGGGCCCGCCACGAGGGCATGGACACCTTCAGCCTGGAGCGCAAGGCGGTGGTGCGCATCGACCTGGACCCCAACCTGGAGCGGGCCTGGCGACTGCAGCGCGAGGACCAGGCGGTGGCCCAGGCCATAGACCAGGGCCGTCCCAAGGCAACCGGCCTAAAGCTGCCTTTCCGCATGGAAATGAGCGGCTTCGCCCGCCTGCCCGGGGCCCTGCCCCTCACCGGCGACCTGGGCGTGATCTGGCCACTGTTGGCCAGCCGGGCGGCCCAGGCCATGGGTGTAAAAACCGCCTTTCTGTGTTACAAACAAGGCACGCCTCCCGGGGAGGCGGTGCGCGAGTTTATCGTAACGGAGTTAAGCCCGTTGGATCACTCCCAAGTGGTTCACAAGCTTAAGGAAAATAGCCAGTGGCCCTAGATGCCCTACTAGTTTTGGAAGACGGAACCAGCTTCCCCTGCCGCACCTTCGCCGGTTCTGGCGAGGTGGCGGCCGAGGTATGTTTCAACACCTCCATGACCGGCTACCAGGAAGCCATCACCGACCCCTCCTACAAGGGGCAGATGCTGGCCATGACCTACCCCCTCATCGGCAACTACGGCGTCAATTCCGAGGACCCGGAAAGCCACGAGGTGCGGGTCAGCGCCTTTTTGGTCAAGGAATACCAAGAGTTTCCTTCCAACTTCCGCTCCAGCCAGAACCTGGGGGATTATCTGGAAGAGGCCGGGGTCATGGGAGTTGAAGGCCTGGACACCCGGGCCCTCACCCGCCATCTGCGCATCCGGGGGGCCATGCGCGGAGTGCTCTCCACCCAGGACCTGGACCCGGCCAGCCTGGCCGCCAAGGCCCAGGCCAGCCCCGGCTTGGTGGGCGTGGACTTGGTAAAGGAAGTCACCTGCCAACAGCCCTACCGCTGGCTGGACGGCCGGCCCGGTCCGGATTTGGACCTGAGCGGCGATTTTGACCCCGAGGAGCTTTGGGCCGGCGGCGAGGGCAGCCACCGTGTGGTCTGCCTGGACTGCGGCATCAAGTACAACATCCTGCGCCGCCTGGCGCAACGGGGCAACAAGCTCATCGTGGTCCCCGCTTCCACCCCGGCCGAAACCATACTCGGGCTTCAGCCCGACGGCGTGTTTCTGAGCAATGGCCCCGGCGACCCGGCGGCGGTTACCTACGTGGTGGACACGGTCAAGAACCTGCTGGGCCGCGCCCCCATCTTCGGCATCTGCCTGGGCCACCAGATGATCGGCCAGGCCCTGGGCGGCAAGACCTTCAAGCTGAAGTTCGGCCACCGGGGCGCCAACCAGCCGGTCATGGACCTCAAAACCAGCAAGGTGGAGATCACCAGCCAGAACCACGGGTTCTGCGTGGACGCCGACACCATCGACGACCCCCAGGTGGTGATGACCCACTTGAACATAAACGACCGCACCCTGGAAGGGCTGGCCCACCGCCAGGTGCCGTTGTTTTGCGTGCAATACCACCCCGAAGCCGCGCCGGGGCCCCATGACGCGGACTACTTGTTCGACCGCTTCCAGGAGATGATGCGGACCAAGGCGCCCCTGGCTTAGACGAAAGTAGGGATCCGGGAAGCCTTGTGAGCGCTTCCAAAACCAGCTAGCCACCGGGGACCGGCCTCGCCCCTGGGAATGCCCAAGGCCATGCTGGTGGACCGATACCACCCCCGGCGCTGGCGGCACAGGGGTTGGCGCTAAGTTCGCCGTGAATCGGGGCGGGACAACCCCCTCGCCAGGGGTAAACTAAACGGGTATCAAAAACGGGAAGTTGGCGCGACAACCCGCCGCTTGCCGACATGCGTATCGCGTGAAAACTCGCTGGGAAAAGACAACCGACTGCCATGCCCAAACGCACCGACCTTAAAAAAATCATGATCATCGGCTCCGGGCCAATCATCATCTCCCAGGCCTGCGAGTTCGACTACTCGGGCACCCAGGCGGTGAAGGCCCTCCGGGAAGAGGGCCTGGAGGTGGTGCTGGTCAACTCCAATCCGGCCACCATCATGACCGACCCGGAGATGGCCGACCGCACCTACGTGGAGCCCATCACCCCCGAGGTGGTCATCGAGGTGCTCAAGGCCGAGCGGCCCGACGCCATCCTGCCCACCCTGGGCGGCCAGACCGCGCTCAACACCGCCCTGATGGTGGCCGAAACCGGAATATTGGAGCGCCTGGGCATCGAGATGATCGCCGCCACCCCGGAGGTGATCAAAAAGGCCGAAAGCCGCGAGCTGTTCCGCGAGGCCATGAACAACATCGGCCTCAGGGTGCCCGAGAGCGACATCTGCCGGGACCTGCCCTCGGTAATGGCTGCGGCCGAGCGCATCGGCTACCCGGTGGTGGTGCGCCCCGCCTTCACCCTGGGCGGCACCGGCGGCGGCGTGGCCTACAACCGCGAGGACCTGGAGCGCACCGCGGCCCATGGCCTGTCGGCCAGCTTCACCCACGAGGTTATGATCGAGGAGTCGGTGCTGGGCTGGAAGGAATTCGAGCTGGAGGTGATGCGCGACCGCAAGGACAACGTGGTCATCGTCTGCTCCATCGAGAACCTGGACCCCATGGGGGTGCACACCGGCGACTCCATCACCGTGGCCCCGGCCCAGACCCTGAGCGACCGCGAATACCAGAAGATGCGCGACGCCTCCATCGCCATCATGCGCGAGATCGGGGTGGAGACCGGCGGCTCCAACGTGCAATTCGCGGTCAACCCGGCCGACGGCGACCTGGTGGTGATCGAAATGAACCCCCGGGTGAGCCGCAGCAGCGCCCTGGCCTCCAAGGCCACCGGCTTCCCCATAGCCAAGATCGCCGCCAAACTGGCCATCGGCTACACCCTGGACGAGCTGCCCAACGACATCACCAAGGAAACCATGGCCTCCTTCGAGCCCACCATCGACTACTGCGTGGTCAAGGCTCCCCGCTGGGCCTTCGAGAAATTCCCCGGGGCCGAGGACGTGCTCTCCACCGCCATGAAGAGCGTGGGCGAAACCATGGCCATCGGGCGCACCTTCAAGGAGGCGCTGCAAAAGGGCCTGCGCGGCCTGGAGATCGGCCGGGCGGGCCTGTTGGGCGACGGCAAGGACCCCTCTCCCG
>JAHJPG010000044.1 GCA_018819925.1 Pseudomonadota bacterium | reverse complement strand
GATTAGACCGTGATGCCTACTGGGGATTTATGGCCGTACCCCCAGTTTCCTTTACCAAAATCATAGAGATGGGGCAGGTTTATGAAGGTACTGTTATCAATTAAACCTGAATATGCAGAAAAAATATTTTCAGGTGAGAAAAAATACGAATACAGGAGAAAATTATTTCGCCGCTCTGGGGTATCATCAATTGTTATTTATGTTACCCAGCCTGTAGGATTGATAATAGGTGAATTCGAAATAGCAGACGTAATTGAAGGCGTCCCAGAAGAACTATGGGAAGGCACGAAAGATTATTCCGGCATCAGTAAAAAATTCTTTATAAAATATTTTGGTGGGAGCAAAAGGGGCTATGCTATTAAAGTGGGAAATGTAAAAAAATACAGAGAAAGCATTGACCCATATGCTTTTCAACCTAATTTCGTCCCTCCGCAATCCTACAGATATCTCAAGGACCAAGGATTGTTTGGCTTTGATTCGCTGCCACAAGCAGTAAGTTAGGTCGATTAAGTTAAGACCAACCCGTTAAACACCCTTCCCGCGCCGGAGCAGCCCCCGGCGCCGGAGGGCGTTTTACCACTTGAAAATTTTCTTGGCCGCGTCCAGGCCCTTTTGCAGCACGTCGCCCTGGTTCTCCTGGCCGGAGGATGAGTCCCCGGAGGGAGCCTGGGAGGCCTCGCCGCCGGAGGCGGGAGCCTGCTTGTCCTGCTCCTGCCTGGCCTTGCGGGTGGCCTCCTCCAAGGCCTGGCCCTGCTTCTTGCCGAACTCGGGGTCCTTGAGCATCCCCATGACCCGCTTGGCCATGTCCTTCTGCTGCTGGTCCGCCTCCTTATTGAACACCGCCTTCATGCCCGCGGGCACTTGCAGCTTGTCCGCCGGCACTGGCACCCCGGTCTTGATGCTGGTGGCGGTCATGTTCATCTGCATGCCCATGATCCCGCCCTCTTGCTTGAGCACCACCTGCTTGCCCTGCCAGGTGTAGGAGGTCAGGCCCATGACCTTCACGATGTCCACCGGGCGGTTCATGAAGGTGCCCTGCCTGATCTGAGGCTTGCCGCCCATCATGCCCATGAAATTCTTGCCCATGGCCTCGGCGTTTTTCTTCACCGTCTTTTTTTCGGCCGAGGAGAGCTTGTCATACTCTTGGGCCATGTAGGTCATGTAGTTGCCGGTGTAAAAAGCCTCGCCCTTTTTCAGGTCCACCGAGGTGATGCGTTGGGGTTCGGTGATGGTGATGGTGTTGTCCTCGCTGCCCATGCCCAGGATATTGGTGGCCACCTTTTTGTGCTCGGCCTGCACCGAGCCCTTGTAATAGGTAGTGGCCTGACCGCTCTGGGTGCCCTCGTATTTGTACTTGATGATGGCGGACTTGAACGGAGGCGCCATCTTGAAGGGATTGTCGCCGGCCGCCGCCGGAGAAACCCAGGCCAGGGTGAAAAGCAGCATAGTCAAGGCCGCGCAAGCTCTACCAATCCTCATGATCGCTCCTAGTGTCTGTTCAATGTCGTGCGAACCAGTTGCAAGGGATTGTCCATTATCGGCGCTGCCCATGCTAGGGGTAATTACCGCCAAAGGCAATGTATATCTCAAGTGAGCCGTGCGGGTGACCCGCCAACTCGGGCCTGGGGCCATGGCCATGTCACTTGACATTGCCAACCAAGTGGAGTAGCCATGAACGAAGTGACTGCTAGGTCAAGCTTCACGGATTTTCAGCAATGGCTGTTCGTATCCGTGGCCCACTAGAGTTCACACCCTCCGGCTATCTCCCGGGCCCGCAACGCGGTCCAAACTCATCGGTTAGTTAGACCAGCTTGGAGACCATAAAGGTCTTTGGTGTGTCCTGAAAGCTACCGCCGGGCTCCGGCCCGGGGGAATCCCTGTATTGGGGAGGACAGGGACGAAACCAAGCCAGCTTCATTGTCCGGCACTTCCAGGGCATTTCGCAATACACCATGTCTCTAATATGAGGAGGAGACTATGGCAGCAGTGCAAAAGCAAACCGGACAAGAGGGCCTGGCTGGCGCGGGCATTGCCCTTACAAGGTGGACGGAAAAGTGGATCCCCGACGCCCTGGTCATCGTATTCATCCTGAGCATGATCGCCTACGTCTTGGCCCTGATCTGGGGGTTCAAGGCCGAGGTTGGCTTCGGCAGCCGGCTGTATGGCGGAGTGGTGGCCTGGGGCAAGGGCTTCTGGCTATACCTCCAGTTCGCCATGCAAATGTGCCTGATCATGATGACCGGCTACATCCTGGCCCTGTCGCCGCCGGTGAGACGCCTGTTGGACGGCCTGGCCGGCCTGCCCAATAAAGACAAGCCCTATCAGGCCATAGTGGTCATGGCTCTGTTCTCCACCCTTTCTGCCTGGATATCCTGGGGCCTTTCCATCATCGGCAGCGCGGTTCTGGCCCTATTCATCGTGCGGCGCAATCCCAAGGTTGACTATCGCTTGTTGGTGGCCGCGGCCTACCTGGGCTTGGGCTGCACCTGGCACGCGGGGCTCACCGGCTCCGCCACCCTGATGATGGCCTCGCCGGGCGACAAGATGGTCAAACTGGCCACGGAAAAGGGCTGGATCACCGGGGCTGTCTCCACCGGCGAAACTATCTTCACTCCCTTCAACCTCATTCTGGTGGCGGTGGTGATCATCGTGGTCACTTGGGTCATGGCCCGTATGCACCCCACCCCCGAAAATACATACGTAGTCGAGCCTGAGCTGATGGAAAAGCTCAAACTATACGAAGCGCCCGAACGGGGGGCAACCAAGACCCCCTCCGACTGGATGAACTGGTGGCCCGGATTCAACATCATCATCGTGGTAGGGGGGGCGGTCGCCCTGTACTCCTATCTGGCCGGCAAACCCGTGGGCAACTGGCTGACCCTGAACAACGTGATCTTCTTTTTCCTGATACTGGGCATCCTCTTCCACTGGCGGCCCTGGTCCTTCTTGATGGCCACCATGGAAGCGGGCAAGGCGGTGTGGGGGATCATTATCCAGTTCCCCTTCTACGCCGGCATCTTCGGCCTGATCTACTTCACCGACTTGTCCAAGGTCTTCACCCAGGCCTTCGTGACCATCAGCAGCACCGGCACCTTCTTACTGTTCGCCTACTGGTACGGCGGGCTGCTCAACTACCTGGTGCCCTCGGGCGGCGGTGAGTGGCTGATGACCGCGCCCTACCTGCTGCCCGCGGGCAAGGCCCTGGCCTTGCCGGCCCACAAGACAATCATCGCCTATGCCTGGGGCGACATGATGACCGACATGATCCAGCCCTTCTGGGCCATCGCCATGCTGGCCGTGGCCAAGCTCAACTTCCGCGACATCATGGGCTACCTCGTGGTGGTCTTCCTGGTCTACTTCGTCATCACTTCCATCGCCTTCTTGATCCTGCCCTGGATATAGCCACCCGCGCCCAGCTCCTGGACGCGCATTGATCGCTCCGGAGGGATACAGCACCCTCCGGGGTTTTGTTAGAGGGCTCGAAACAGGTGGGATGGCGCACCACGGCCCGCCTTGTGCTAGTCTGGCCTTAATAAGGAGGCCAAAGCCATGCACGAGGCCATGCTTTACGACAAGTTGAGCGGCGGCAAGGCGCGCTGCCGGCTCTGCGCCCACGGCTGCCTCATCGACCCGGGCAAGCGGGGCAATTGCCAGGTGCGCGAAAACCAGGACGGCACCCTCTACTCCCTGGTCTACGGCAAGACCATATCCGGCAACGTGGACCCCATCGAGAAAAAGCCTCTGTTCCACTTTTTGCCGGGCACCACCAGCTACTCCATCGCCACCATCGGCTGCAACTTCCAATGCGCCTTTTGCCAGAACTGGGACATCAGCCAGTACACCCGCGAGGGGGGCAAGAACATCCCCGGCGGCGGGCCGGGCGGGAGCGAGGTCTCCCCCCGCCAGATCGTGGAGGCGGCCAAGCGGGCCGGCTGCGCCTCTATCTCCTACACCTACACCGAGCCCACCATTTTCTTTGAATACGCCTACGACTGCATGAAGCTGGCCCACGAGGCGGGGCTCAAGAACGTGTTCGTGACCAACGGCTACGAGTCGGCCGACTGCGTGGCCGCCTGCCAGGGGCTGTTGGACGCGGCCAACGTGGACCTCAAGGCCATGAGCGAGGGCTTTTACCGCCGCGAGTGCAAGGCCTCCCTGCAGCCGGTGCTGGACACCTTGAAGCGCATGCACCAGGCGGGCATCTGGCTGGAGGTTACCACCCTGCTCATCCCCGGCAAGAACGACGCCCCCTTGGAGCTGGGCAACCTGGCCCGCTTCATCGCCCGGGAGCTTTCCACCGAGGTGCCCTGGCACCTCAGCGCCTACACCCCCCGCTACAAATACGCCGAGGAGGGGGGCCCGGGGCGCACCCCGGTGGCCACCCTGGAGATGGCCATGGGCATCGGCCTGCAGGCCGGGCTGGCCTACGTGTACCCGGGCAACGTCTTGGGCCACGAGGACGAGAGCACCAAATGCCCCGGCTGCGGGGAAAAGGTCGTCAAGCGGCGGGGCTATGCGGTGGGGGGCCATACGCTCAAGCACGGGCTGTGCCCCTCCTGCGCCAAGCCCATAGCCGGGGTGTGGCAATAATGCCGGCGGACCCCCACCCCGGAGCGGGCCACCGCGAGCGCCTGCGGGAGAAGTTCCTAACCCACGGCCTGGGCAAGTTCACCGACGAGGAGGCCCTGGAGCTGCTCCTCACCCTGGCCACCCCCCGCCGCGACTGCAAGCAGCAGGCCCGGGCCATGCTGAAGGAACTGGGCAGCCTGCGGGCGGTGCTGGAGGCCGCGCCCCAGGAGCTGGCCAAGATAAAGGGGATCGGCCCCAAGAACATCCTGGGCCTCAAGCTGGTGCCCGCCGTGGCCCGGCGCTACCTGGAGGACCGGCTCATGGACGGGGCCGCCCTGAGCGACCCGGCCCAGGCGGCGGAGTATCTGCTTTTGACCATGGGGCCCCTGAAGCAGGAGGTGTTTCGGGTGCTGCTCCTTGACGGCCGGCGCCGGGTGCTGGCCAGCGAGGACCTTTTCAGCGGCACCCTGAACCAGGCGGTGGTCTACCCCCGGGAGGTGGTGGCCCGGGCCCTGGCCGCCGGGGCGGCCGAGGTGGTGGCCGCCCACAACCATCCCGGCGGCGACCCCGCCCCCAGCGGGCCGGATCGCCGCTTGACCCGTCAGTTATATTTTGCCTGCCGGGGGGTGGGCCTCACCCTGATGGACCACCTGGTGGTGGGCCGCGACAGTCTTTACAGTTTTCGCCAGCAGGGCGAGCTGGTCCTGCTGGCCCGGGAATACGACGCGCTGAACCTGGAGGAGATGGCCCCATGACCCCACGCGAGAGCCTGATATTCGCCCTGGATGTGGACAACGCCGACGACGCCGAAAACCTGGTGCGCCTTTTGGCCCCGGAGGTGGGGGTGTTCAAGGTGGGCCTGGAGTTGTTCGTGGCCGCCGGGCCCGAGGTGGTGGAGCGGGTGCGCCGGGCCGGGGCCCGGGCCATATTCCTGGATCTGAAGCTGCACGACATCCCCGCCACCATGCGCTCCGCCGCCCGGGCGGCGGCGGGCCTGGGGGTGGATCTCATCACCTGCCACGCCGACCAGGCGGGCATTTTCGCGGACATGGACCTGGGCAAGGCGCGCCTGCTGGGAGTCACCGTGCTCACCAGCCTGGGGCCCGGAGAACTGGAGGCCATGGGCTATCCCCCCGAGCTGTGCGACCCCCAAGCCCTGGTGCTCAAGCGTGCCTCCCTGGCCCTGACCGCCGGCTGCGCCGGGGTGGTCTGCTCGGGGCACGAGGCCAACGCGGTGCGAAATCTCCTGGGCCCGGACGCGCTTATCGTCTGCCCCGGCATCCGGCCGGCCAGCGGGGAGGCCCACGACCAGAAGCGGGTGATGACCCCGGAACGGGCCGTGGCCGCCGGGGCCAGCCACATCGTGGTGGGCCGCCCCATCCGCACCGCCGCCGACCCGGTGGCCGCCGCCCAGGCCATGGTTTCGGGCATCGCCCGGGGCCTGGCCCAGCGCCCCCCAGCTTGACTGGCCCCGGGGCCGCTGGTAGAGTTTAATCGCATTGGTAGAAGGTTAAGGGGTGTTCCGTGGCCGAGGTCATCGACCTTAAAGGGCGCAAAAGCAAGGAGCGCCGCATAGCCGAGGGAAGGGACCGCCGCCGGGCCCAGGCCGTGGCCAGCGCGCTCAGTTGCGGATTGTGCCCCCGGCGTTGCGCTCACTGCGGCCAGGCCGTGGAGTTCGTGGCCGCGCCGCCAGCTGAAATGCCCTACCCTTTCTGCGAGGTGTGCCAAGAGGAATACCAGGCTTTTCGCCGCCTGGAAAAGGGGGGCGAGCCCGAAGCATTCTGGCACACCCCTCAATGGGCCGGCACCTGGCGCAATTGGTTGGCTTATATGCAAGCCAACCAGGAGTTCCGGGGTTCGCCCGCCTTTCTGAAGCTCATGGAGGAACACCTGGACTGAGGGCCTTGACGGCGCTTTGCCAGGATGGAGGCTGAGGTTATGATCGGCGGGATAGGCATTCCCGAACTTCTTATCATCCTGGTCATCGTTCTCTTGATCTTCGGGGCGGGCAAGCTGCCTCAAATCGGAGGCAACCTGGGCAAGGCCATCAAGAACTTCAAGGGCGGGGTCAAGGAAGACGAAAAGGAAGAGCTGAACTCGGCCAAATCAGATCGGCTCGAGGACAAGCCCGCCGACAAAACCTAGACGCCCCTCTCAGCGACAATTTAAGGCCGCCGCGCAAGACAGCGCGGCGGCCTATCTTTTGCCCAGCCTCGGGGCTCCCCGCCCGCCCGGCAGCAGGCCCTGAAGGCCCACCCCGGCCAAAAACACCAGACAGCACAGTGGCCTGGTGAGAAAGCGCCCGTCCGAGGCCACGTAGGTTAGGCCGGCCAAGGCCAAAGACACCGCCAAAAACCCCCAGATCAGGGCCGACTCGGGCCGGCGCTCCCCGGCCCGCCAGGCTCCCCGGGCGGCCAGCAGATACAGGGCCAGGGCCAGGGCCGGCGCGGCCACCGCGTACCACAGGGGATGGTGGGGCGGATAGGCGTAGGCCAGCAGCCAAAAGCCCCGCAGGGCCATGAGCCGCGCCAGCCAGCCGGGATGGCCGGTCAAGGCGTGCCAGTAGAACTGGACCGAGTTCCCCACCGGCAGGGCGGCCAACTCCGGCGGGGGGGGCAGGGCCGACATCTCCCAAACCACCACGCCCTGGCGAGCCTGGTTGAGCATATCCTGGGCCGCGGCGGCCCCTCCCATGTCCTGGCCCAGGACCAGGGCGGCCACCAGGGCGGCCAGGGCCGCGGCCGGGAGCCATCGCCGCCGCCAGGCCAGGTAGGCCAAGGGCGGAACCAGGAACAGGAAGCCTTCGGAGCGCAGCAGGCCCAGCCAGGCCCCGGCGGCCAAGAGCAGGGCCAGGGCCCAGGGGCGGCGGGGCAGCATGAGGGTGGCGGCCATGACCATCACCAGCATGCTGTTGGCCGGGCCGTCGGTGAGCACATAGATGTTCCAGCGCTGGAGGTTGGGCAGCAGCAAATAGAGCAGCCCCCCCAGCAAGGCGGCGCGGCGGCCCCAAAGGGGGGCCAGGGCGGCATAGGCCAGCCCGGCGGCGGCAACCGAGAGCAGGCACTGGACCAGCACCACCACCTGAACCCCCATGGCCATCCCCAGGCCCTGTCTTTGCAGCCAGGCCAGGGGGCGGGTGTAGCCGGGGGCCAGTTGCTTCTGGCCCACCAGGGGCCGGTGCTGGTTGATGTCCTGGGCCGCCCCCAGGTAGCGGTACGAGTCTGGCGAAAGGCGGGCGCCCCCGGCCAGCCACATGGCCCCCAGGGCCAAGACCCCCACGGCCAACAGCATGGCCAAGCCTCGGGCAAGGCCGCTGGCCGGAGGGTGGCCCATGGCCGCCTACGCCCTCTTGCCTCTGAAAACGGGGAGGTTGCCGCAATGCTCGCCCCCGGCGCTCATGGCCCCGCCGGGGGCGAACAGGGCCGAGCCCAAGATGTTCATCAGCCAGAAGGCGTCGAGATCCATCATGCGTCCCTATTTGCGCCAGAAGAACATGCGCCGCCGGGTTGGCAAGGGCACGGGGGGAGGCTCCTCCCCGGCCAACACCGCCGCCGGCGCCAGGCACAAGAGCGCCTCGGCGGCCCCGGGGCCGGCCAGGCGCTCCAACATGGCCGACGCCTCGCTGAGTCCCGGCGGACGCCAGGAGGCCGAGTGAGCGTCGCTGGCCACCAGGTGGACCAGCCCCTGGGTCAGCAGGGCCTCGGCCGCCTTCTTGGCCCCGGAGCCCAGCCGGTCGGTGAAGCTCATGGCGGTCACCTGGACCAGGCAGCCCTGGTCCACCAGCCCGGACAACCAACCCCAATCCCGCCCGCCCTCCCAGGTGCGCTCGGCATGGGCCAAAATGGGGCGCAGGCCGGCCAGGCGCAGGCTGTAGATGAGATCGGGCAGCAAACGGGGGCTGGTGTGGGGGGGGCACTCCAAGAGAAAGTAGGGACCGCCCCCCAGGGTGGGCAGGACCCCGGCCCGGGCCAGCCGGGGCAGGTCCGGGTCCAGGGCCACTTCGGCTCCGGCCACCAGATCCAGCGGCAGTCCCTGGGCGGCCAGCTCGTCCCTAAGCCCCTGCACGGCCAGGGCAATATCCTGGGCCGTGGGCGGCTGCCGGCTGGGATACCAGTGGGGTGTGGCGGCCAGCACCTTGGTGCCGTCGTCCAGGGCCAGGCGGCACATGGCCACCGCCTCGGCCATGTCCGCGGCCCCGTCGTCCAGCCCGGGTAGAACGTGGCTGTGCAGATCCAGCAAGTTGTCACCTCCCAGCCGGGCGCGCGCCGCCCGCTAGCTAAAGAGCCTAGCACCGCCTCCCGCCCCGGGGCAAGCGCCGCCGGTTCCGCCAGCCCAGGCGCCCGTGCGTACATGGACGGCGGCCAATAAAATATTCCGCCCGGCTATCGCGGTTTACCGCTTGCTCGCGCACTTTCGGTGGAAAACTAAGTCAACATGATGATTTATTTATATTTAATCCGGTTTAAAAGCGGGTGGGATTTGGTTGACAAGTAGCGGAAAACAGCACGAAAACGGTGGTAAAAATCATTAAAACCCTGGTTTGGTTGTGGAAAAAGCGTCACGAAAACCAGGCATGAAGTGGATAAATGGTGGCAAAATGGTTGACAGCGGTTGAAAGAGCGGGGACAAGGGGTACAAAAATGGTCTAG
This sequence comes from Pseudomonadota bacterium, assembly GCA_018819925.1. Lineage (GTDB taxonomy): Bacteria > Desulfobacterota > Desulfarculia > Desulfarculales > Desulfarculaceae > Desulfoferula. Next base: position 2,392 of record JAHJPG010000044.1, on the reverse strand, counting down.
TGACAGTTGATAATTTCCCCCACGATTTTTCCCACTCAGGAGATGGAGCATGCTGCTAGGGGTTCCCAAGGAAATCAAGGCCGAAGAATACCGGGTGGCCATGGTGCCGGCCGGAGTTCAAGAGTTGGTGGCTGCCGGGCACCAGGTGCTGGTGGAGGCCGGGGCGGGCCTGGGGGCGGGCATCGCCGACGAGGCTTACCTGAAGGCCGGAGCCGAGCTGACCGACGCGGCCGGGGCCTGGGGAGCCCAGATGGTGGTCAAGGTCAAGGAGCCGCTGCCCGGCGAATACGACTACTTCCGGCCGGGCCTTTTGCTCTACACCTATCTGCACCTGGCCGCCCAGCCCGAGCTGACCCGCCGTCTGGTCCAGGACCGGGTGCAGGCGGTGGCCTACGAAACCATCCAACTGGCCGACGGCAGCCTGCCCCTGCTGGTGCCCATGAGCGAGGTAGCCGGGCGCATGGCGGTGCAGGCCGGGGCCCACTATCTGGAGCGGCCCCAGGGGGGCCGGGGGGTGCTCTTGGGCGGGGTGCCCGGGGTGCGGCCCGGCCGGGTGACCATCTTGGGAGCCGGGGTGGTGGGCCACGCCGCCCTGAAGATGGCCCTGGGCCTCCGGGCCCAGGTGACGGCCATCGACCGCTCCCAACCCCGCCTGAGCTATTTGGACGATCTTTACGGCGGGCGGGTGACCACCCTCTATTCCCTGCCCGACACCGTGGCCGCGGCCTGCGCGGCCAGCGACCTGGTGATCGGAGCGGTGTTGCTGGCCGGGGCCAAGGCCCCCCAACTTGTCACCGAAGACATGGTGGCGTCCATGGAGCCCGGCTCGGTGATCGCGGACGTGGCCATCGACCAGGGGGGCTGCGTGGCCACCATGCGCCCCACCACCCATTCCGACCCGGTGTACACGGTGCATGGGGTGATCCACTACGGGGTGGCCAACATACCCGGCGCGGTGTCCCGCACCAGCACCTTCGCCCTGACCAACGCCACCCTTCCCTACGCCTTGGTCCTGGCCCGGGAGGGTCTGGCCGCGGCCCGGCGCGACCCGGCCCTGGCCCTGGGGGTCAACGTGGCCGGCGGGCGCATCGTGCATCCGGCCGTGGCGGCCGCCTTTGGGGAGGAGGCCGCGCCCCTGGACATGGCGCTGTGAGCATCCCGGTGAAACAATAGATGCCGGGCCACCTGAGCAAGGTGGAGGTGACCCGCATCCACACTCATCTCAACCGGCGAGACGGCGGCCTTCCAGGCTTCCCAGGCAACGCCGGCTTCCGGCGGGAGGCATGGTCAACTCGGCGTTCAACGTGTAATCTGGGGTTCGCTTTTTGAGGCCCGCGTCCGTTCCGGGGGAGGCCCCGCCGGGACGGACATTTTTTTGAGCTGGCTCCCTGGGTCCCCGCGGCGTCTTTGGTCATATTTCCCGTTAGTTATCCACCGAGGCCAACATGAAAGCTAAAAAATGGTGATAATAGCCGAAAAACGGCGTAATTAATAGTAAACGCGACTTGTGATGTGTGGCCAAAATATGGCACACTTGTGACATTTGTGAGAAACCTAAGCATGGGGAGAGTTTAGCTTAACCGCTCATAAAGGCCATCATTCAGGCCCCTATGGAAAGTCGAAGCATATTTGGAGTGAAACCAAACGGTTACTGTTGTGCCCAAGTGCAGGTCCGCCATGGATCAGGTCCAGGCATATGGAGATTGACGGCCAGCGGGGCGATTAGCCATTATGGGCCAGGCTGAAAGTCGCACCGGGTCAATCTTCATTAACGTCAGATTTTACTTATTAATGCCGCCTTGTCGCGGATTAACGGGGGCTTTTTTTCCTCAACCATGAACTACGGCCAAACACATAAGTACAGCACCCCGATATTGGATGCCTCCCCCATCGCCTCGGCCGGGCCAGCCGAGGCGACGGCTTTATGGCGGGAGCTTTTAGGCAGTCTGGATGGCGAGTTGGACCCGCAAGAGTCCGGCCTGTGGTTGGAGCCCCTCACCCCCCGGGCCCTGGAGGGCTCCCAATTGATCCTGCGCTGCCCCAACCAATTACACCTCAACACCGTCAGCGAGCGTTTCGCGCCCACCCTAAACCTGCGCCTTAACATGCTGCGGCCCGGCCTGAGCTTGCGCCTGGAGGCGGTCAAACCGGCACGCCGCCGGGTCTCCCGCCCGACCCCGGACCCATCCCCGGGGCCTCGCCAGCTGGAGCTTCCCCGCATGGGCGGGATGCAGGCCCCCCGCCTTAACCAGCGCTATGTTTTCGATAATTTCGTGGCCGGCGGGGGCAACGAGTTCGCCTTTGCCGCAGCCAAGGCCTTGGCCGGGGGCGGCGGGCTGTTTTCCAACAGCCTGTTTTTCATCTCCGGCACCGGCCTGGGCAAAAGCCACCT
>JAHJPG010000043.1 GCA_018819925.1 Pseudomonadota bacterium | reverse complement strand
TGGGCGGCACCTGCCTGAACCGGGGCTGCATCCCCACCAAGTCCCTTCTTTCCGACGTGCACCCCCTGCACCAGATACGCAAATCCGGGGTGTACAGCGGCGCGGGCAAGCTGGCCGCCAACCTGGCCAAGATGATGCAGCGCAAGGACGAGGTGGTCTCGCGCATGGCCGGCGGGGTGGAGGGCCTGCTCAAGGCCAACAAGGTGACCCTGGCCAAGGCCCAGGCCCGTTTCATTGATCCTCACACCCTGGAACTGAGCGGCCCGGACGGGGCCAAGCGGGTCAGCGCGGCCAAGATCATCATCGCCACCGGTTCGCGCCCGGCCGAGGTGCCGCCCATCCCGGTGGACGGCAAGCAGGTCATCAACAGCGACCACGCCCTAACTCTGCGGGAAGCGCCCAAGTCGCTGGTTATCGTCGGCGGCGGGGTCATCGGGGTGGAGTTGGCCACCATCTTCAGCCTGTTGGGCTCCCAGGTGACCATCGTGGAACTGCTGCCCACCATCATCGCGGGCGAGGACCCGGAGGCCGTCACGGCCCTCAAGGGCGCCTTGGAGGAGATGGGCATCGAGATAATTACCGGGGCCCGGGCCCGGGAGGTCACCAAGGGCAAGAGCGGCCCATCCCTGGCGATCAGCGACGCGGCGGGCAATGAGCGGACCCTCAAGGCCTCGCTGGTGCTGGTGGCCGTGGGCCGCGCGCCCAACACCGATGGCTGGGGCCGCGACGCCCTGGGCCTGGAGATGGACGGCCCCTTCGTCAAGGTAAACCCCCGCATGGAGACCTCGGTGCCCGGGGTCTACGCCATCGGCGACGTGGTGGGCAAGTCCATGCTGGCCCACACCGCTTCCGAAGAGGGGGTGGTGGCGGTGGAGAATCTTATGGGCGTGGGCCGCCAAATGGACTATGACCGCATCCCCAACTGCATCTACACCTTCCCCGAGGTGGCCTCGGTGGGCCTTAGCGAGGCCCAGGCCGTGAGCCGGGGCCTAAAGGTGAAGGTGGGCAAGTTCCCCTACCGCTTCAGCGGCAAGGCCGCGGCCATGGGCGAGGACCAGGGTCTGGTGAAGATCGTCAGCGACCCGGAGTTGGGCGAGATATTGGGCGCCTGCATCGTGGGCCAGCACGCCACCGATCTCATCGGCGCGGTGGCCCTGGCCATGGACCTGGAAGCCACGGTGGACGACCTGGGCGAGGTGGTCATGGGCCACCCCACCCTGGCCGAAACAGTGAAGGAGGCGGCCCTGGATTGCCTGGGGCGGGCCATCCACAAACCCTGAGCCCGGGATGAGATGGGGCGGCCGGGGGGGGGAGCCTTCGGCCGCCGGGGACTTGTAAAAAAATGCTTTGCGCCTTTGGCCCGACCACTGCGGTTTTAACGGAGGGCCGCGTGGCCAGCCTTTTGGCGGGAGCGAATTTTTAAGGAGACCCATGGATACCCTGGCCGCGTTGCCCGTGCAGGCCCTACATGGACTGGTATACGGGATGCTGCTGTTCTTGGTGGCCTCCGGTCTGACCCTGATTTTCGGCATGATGGGCGTGCTCAACTTTGCCCACGGCGCCCTGTACATGATGGGGGCCTACTTCTCCTGGTCCATCTTGCAGTGGACCGGTCATTTCTGGTTGAGCCTTTTGGTGGCTCCGCTGGTGGTGGCCCTGGCCGGGGTGATCATAGAGCGTTTCTTCCTGCGCAAGGTTCACTCCTACGGACATGCCCACGAGCTCCTGCTCACCTTCGGCATGGCCTACATCATCGAAGAGCTGGTCAAGATCTTTTGGGGCAACGAGCCGCTGTTGGTGGTGTTGCCCTCCCTGCTGGCCGGGTCGATTCCCCTGCTGGGCACCCAGTATCCGGTGTACCGGCTGTTCATCCTGGGCGTATCGCTGGTGGTGTTCATATTGATGTTTTTCGTTCTGTATAAGACCAGGGCGGGAATCATCGTGCGGGCGGCGGTAGCCAACAAGCGCATGGTTGGCGCTCTGGGCTTCAACGTGCCCCTGGTGTTTCTGGTCCTGTTCGGCATGGGGGCCTGGTTGGCCGGCCTGGCCGGGGTGATCGGGGGCCCCTACCTCATCACCAACCCGGCCATGGCCTCCACCATCATCATCGACCTGTTCGTGGTGGTGGTGGTGGGCGGCCTGGGCTCCATCCAAGGGGCGCTCATCGCCAGCCTGCTCATAGGTCAGTTGCAGTCCATCGGAATCCTCATCCTGCCTCAGTTCGCCATCTTCTTTGAGTTTCTGCTCATGGCGCTGGTGCTGATCTTCCGGCCCCACGGCCTGTTGGGAGAGAGCAAATGATCCCTAGCGCATGGCTCAAGCGGTTGTTGTTGGTGGCCGGTCTGGCGGTTTTGGCGGCCATGCCCGCCCTGGTGGGCGAGTATCCCCTCAACCTGATCATCACCATGATCATCTACTCCCTGTTCGCCCTGAGCTACAACGTGCTCTTCGGCCAGGCCGGGCTGCTCTCCTTCGGCCACGCCGCCTACTTCGGGGTGGGGGCCTACACCTCCATACTCCTGTTCAAGAAGCTGGGCCTCAGCCTGCTGCCCGGCATCCTGGGCGCGGGCCTGGCCGGTGGCATCCTGGGCGTAATCTTGGGTCTGTTCGTGGTGCGCCTGGGAGGCACCTACTTCGCTCTGCTCACCCTGGCTTTCAACGCCCTGATCTACGCCGGGGCCGAGAAGTGGCGGGGGCTCACCGGCGGAGAGGACGGCGTGGCGGCCATGCGTCCGGACCTGTACATCCCCTTCCTGGGCGATGTGGAGATGTTCTCCACGGTGCATTGGTACTACTTCGTGCTCATCGTGGTGCTGCTATGCACCTGGTTCTGCTGGCACTTCACCCGCACCCCCCTGGGGCGGTTGAACGAATGCCTGAGGGAAAACGAGGACCGGGCCCGCTTCATCGGCTACAACGTGTATTTGTCCAAGGTGGCGGTCAACGTAATCAGCGCCTTTTTCGCGGGCCTGGCCGGCGGCATGGCCGGGGCTTTCCAAGAGTTCGTCACCGTGACTTTCATCAACCTGGACAAGGCCACCGACGTTTTGATCATGACCTTCGTGGGAGGCTCGGGAACTTTCTGGGGCCCCATCCTGGGAGCCTGCTTCCTCACCTACCTGAACCAGATCCTTAGCGACCTGACCGAACACTGGACCCTGATCCAGGGAATTATTTTCGTGCTGCTGGTCATGTACGCGCCTCAGGGCCTCAGCGGACTTCTGATTTCGCTAAAGGACCGCTTTTGGAGTGCTAGGGCCCAAAAACTAAGCCCGGCCGCCAAGGGGGAGGGTTAAGCCATGAATATGTTGGAGGTCAAGGGACTGTGGAAAAAATTTGGTGACCTGGAGATCATCTGCGGCATTGACTTGGCGGTGAAAAAGGGCCAGCGCCACGCCATTATCGGCCCCAACGGCGCGGGCAAGACCACCTTTTTCAATCTGCTCAGTGGACACTACAAGCCCAGCGCGGGGGACATCTATTTCAAGGGCCAAAAAATAAGCGGCCTACAGCCCTACCGCATCAACCGCTTGGGCCTGGGCCGCTCTTTCCAGATTACCAACGTGTTCCCAGGGCTCACCGTTTTGGAGAATGTGCGCTCGGTGGTGCTCTCGCGTCACGGAGTGCGTTTCAACTGCTGGCGCACCGTGGCCGGCATGGAAGAGATCAATCGGGAGAGCATGGGCATCCTGGAGCAGATCGGCCTGGACACCAAGGCCGACCACCTGGCCGGAGAGATGGCCTACGGCGAGCAGCGGGCCCTGGAGATCGGCCTGGTGCTGGCCTCCCAGCCAGAGATGATCCTGTTGGACGAGCCCACCGCGGGCATGAGCATCGACGAGACCCGGGAGGCGGTGAAGCTGGTGGACCGGGTGACCGAGGGCAAGACCCTGATGATTATCGAACACGACATGGAGGTGGTGTTCTCCTTGGCCGACGTGATCACGGTGATCAGCTACGGTGAGGTGCTGGCCAGCGGCACACCGGAGGAGATACGCAACCACCCCAAGGTGCAAGAGGCCTATCTGGGGACGGGAATCGCATGCTGAAACTGGACAAGGTCAATACCTATTACGGCGAGAGCCACGTGCTTTTTGATATCAGCCTGGAAGTGAACCAGGGGGAGATCGTGGCTCTGGTGGGGCGCAACGGGGTGGGCAAGACCACCACCATGATGACCATCATGGGCTTGGTGCCCCCGGCTTCGGGCTCCATCGCTTTCAAGGGCCAAGAGATCGCGGGCCGAAAGCCCCACCAGATCGCCATGGCCGGCCTTGGCTTCGTGCCCGAGGAGCGCTGGATATTCCCCAACCTCACGGTGCATCAGAACCTGTTGATGGGCATAAAGCCGGGCCACCTGAACAAGCAGGTGAAAGACGGCTGGACCCTGGAGCGGGCCTATGACAACTTTCCGCGCCTGGGTGAGCGCCGCAACCAAAAGGGCGGGGTGCTCTCCGGCGGGGAGATGCAGATGCTCACCATCGTGCGCACCCTCATGGGCAACCCGGATTTGATCCTCATCGACGAGCCCACCGAGGGCCTGGCCCCCATCATCGTGGAGCGGGTCAACGAGGTGATCCACCAGATCAACAGCACCGGCACCACGGTGTTGTTGGTGGAACAAAAGCTCAACGTGTGCCTGGGCCTGGCCCAGCGCTTGTACGTGCTCAGCAAGGGCGACATCAAGTGGACCGGCACGCCGGCCGAGTTGGAAGCACGCCAGGATATCCGCAAGGAGTACCTGGAGGTTTGATGGAACAAAGCATTTTTGAAAGGCCGCTTCGGCGGCCGGCAACTTTACCAGGGAGAGAGGTAGGACTATGAGGAAAATAGGTTTAGTGCTGGCTATCGCCGCTGCCTTGGCCATGGTGGCTACCGCGGCCATGGCCGGGGGCGTGGTGAAATTCGGGGTCAACGAGATCCGTTCCGGCGCCTTCAAATCAAACGGCGACCGCACCATTTGGGGTATTGAAGCAGCGGTCAAGGAAGCCAACGACGCCGGCGGCCTGTTGGGCAAGAAGATCGAGCTGGTGGTCATGGACAACCAGATGAAGGGCGAAGTCGCGGTGCGCAACGTAAAGCGCATGGTGCTCCAGGACAAGTGCGAGGTCATCATCCAGGGCTCCTCCTCGGGCGTGGGCGGAGCCATCGCCCAGACCATGCCCCGCTACAAGAAGATCTACCTGGACACCAACGCCGAGGCCATGGGCATCACCGGCGAGAACTTCACTCCCTACACCTTCCGCACCTGCCTGAACGCGGGCATGCACGTCAAGGCCCTGGCCCACTACTTCGCCAAAAAGGGCTACAAGAAGGTCTTTTTGATCAACCAGGACTACTCCTGGGGTCATGACGTGGCCAAGTACTACAAGATGTTCATCGAGAAGCTGGCTCCCGGCACCAAGGTGGTGGGCAGCGAGTTTCACAAGGTGTTCAACAAGGACTTCGGTCCCTACATCAGCAAGATCCAGGCTTCGGGCGCCGACTACGTGATCAGCGGCAACTGGGGCACCGACCTGACCCAGCTTATCGTGCAGTCCCGCAGCCTGGGCATGAAACTGCCCATCGGCTGCACCTTCCTGGATGACGACGCTGTGGGCGCGGTGGCCGGCGATGCCGCCATCGGCTGCGTGCAGGCCAACATGTACCTGTTGGGCGTGAACAACCCCCGGGCCAAGGAGTTCGAGGACACCTTCCACAAGACCAGCGGCGGCAAGTGGCCCAGCTTCGTGATCATGGAGGCCTACCTGGGCACCAAGATGTACATCGAGGCGGTGAAGAAGGCCGGCAGCTTCGACACCGACAAGGTCATCAAGGCCTTTGAGAACATGACTTACACCGGTCCCGTGGGCAACATGACCATGCGCCAACAGGACCACCAGAACCAGAGTCCGGCAGTGGTCGGCGTGGTGAAGGGCAAGACCAAGTACTATCCCTTCGCCTATCCCACCCCCGTCATGGTGCTTCCGGCCAACGAAGTCAGCTTGACTTTGGAAGAGAGCGGCTGGAAGCCTTACAAAGAAAAGTAGCCCCTCCGCTGGGTGGGCCGCCCCCCGTGGCGGCCTGCCCGGCCCTTTAATTTTTTCGCGCAAGGCGGTGACGATCGTGCAGGCACAATGGCATCATGTGGGCATCTCGGTGGCCGACCTGGACCGGGCGTTGCATTTTTACCGGGACTTGTTGGGCTTCGAAGTGGAGTGGGACCACCCCCAGCGCGGCGGAGAGGAGATGTCCAAGGTGGTGGGCCTTAACGACGTGAAGGCCCACATGGTCATGCTCAGGGGCTACGGCACCCGCATCGAGCTATTCGACTACCAGAGCCCCAAGGGCCAGGCCGTGGGCTCGGGACGGCAATGCGACTACGGGCTGATCCATTTCGCCCTCACCGTGACCGGGTTGCAGGAGCTTTACGACCGTCTGGTTAAGGCGGGGGTGGAGTTCAACTGCCCGCCCCAGGTGCTCAGGCCCGGGGTTTTGGCCACTTATATGAAGGACCCCGAAGGGGTTACCATAGAATTGGTGGAATACAGCGAGGGGGCTTGATCCATGCGCTTAATGGGCAAGAGGGCTCTGGTCACCGGCGGGGCCGCCGGGCTGGGCCTGGCCATCGCCACGGCCCTGGCCGACGAGGGGGCCCAGGTGGCCATTTGGGACTGGCAGATGGATGCGGCCAACTTGCCGCCGGAGCGCTTTTCCATCACCGCCAAGGTGGACGTGTCCTCCGGCGCGCAGGTGGAGCGGGCCGCCGGTGATTTGCTGGCCCAGTGGGGCGGCCTGGACATTCTGGTCAACAACGCGGGCATCTGCATCCCCGGCACGGTGCTGGAGTTGAACGAGGCCGACTGGGACCGGGTGATGGCCGTGAACCTCAAGGGCACCTTTTTATGCTCCAAGGCCTTTGCCGGGGCCATGCGGGAGCAGGGCTCGGGCAAGATAATCAACCTGGGCTCCATCTCCGGCAAGATGGGGGGCATCGCCGCCGGCAGCGCCTACAGCGCCTCCAAGGCTGGGATCATGTGCTTTACCATGTCTCTGGCCCGGGAGATGGCCCCCTTTGGGGTCAACGTCAACGCCATGGCTCCGGGGGTGATCGCCACGGATATGAGCAAGGGCCTGTCCAAGGGCGACTACACCTCCTACAAGACCACCATCCCCCTGGGGCGGGTGGGCGAGGCCAGGGAGGTGGCCGCAGTGGCGGTGTTCTTGGCCGGTCCGGACAGCGACTACCTGACCGGCGAAATCATCGACATCAACGGCGGCATGTTCATGGACTAGGCCCCGCGGGCCTGCCCGGGAAAGACAAGCGATGAAGGCGTTACGCAAGCTGGCTGGCGGCGAGGGCCACGTGGAGTTGGTGGAGATTTCCACCCCCTCGCCCGGCCCCGGCCAGGTGCTGCTCAAGGTTAAGAGCGTGGGCATCTGCGGCACGGATCTGCACATCTGGGAGGGCCGCTTCGATAAGGTGCGCCCGCCGGTGACTCTGGGCCACGAATTCGCCGGCGAGGTGGCCCAGCTGGGCCCCGGGGTGAGCGGCTGGCAAACGGGCCAGCGGGTGGTCAGCGAGAGCCAGGCCTACTCCTGCGGAGTTTGCGTGTATTGCGGTCAGGGCCAGAGCAACCTCTGCCCCGAGCGCCTGGCCTATGGCTACGGGGTGGACGGGGGCATGGCCGAGTACGCCGTGGTGCGGGCCGACGGCCTGCACGCCCTGCCCGAAGGGGTGAGCTTCCAGCAGGGGGCCATGGTGGAGCCCCTGGCCGTGGCGGTGCACGCGGTGCTGGAGCGGGGCGTGGCCTTTGACCATGGCCCGGCCCTGGTCAGCGGTCCCGGGCCCATCGGCCTGCTGGTGCTTTTGGTGTTGGCCCAGGCCGGGGTGCCGGCCTTGGTCTGCGGCACCTCCAAGGACCAGGCCCGCTTGGATCTGGCCGCCCGCCTGGGGGCCGGTGAGGTGGTCATGGTGGATCGCCAGGATCTGGGCCAAGCCGCACAGGAGTTCACCAAGGGCCAGGGCTTCGCCGTGGCCTGGGAGTGCTCCGGGGCCGGGGCCGCCCTGAGCGCGGCCTTGGCTAATGTGCGCCGTCAGGGTCAGGTGGTGCAGGTGGGCCTGGCCGGCGGGGCGGCCAGGGTGGACCTGGACCAGCTCACCCTCAAGGAGGTCGTCCTGCGCGGGGCCTTCGTGCACAACCGGCAAACCTGGGAGCGCTCCCTGGCCCTGTTGGGCGACGGCTCCCTGGACCTGAGGCCCCTGATCTCGGCGGAGCTTCCCCTGAGCCATTGGCAAAGGGCCTTTGAGCTTTCCCGGGACCAGGCCGGGGTCAAGTATCTGCTGCGGCCGGGAGAGTAGAGGCGCTATATGTCCTCGGGAGGAACCCCCCACAACCGTCCCGCCTGGCTGGTGCAGAAAGCGCCGGACCAGGAGAGCCTGCGCCGCATGCGCGCCCTCATGGAGGGGCAGGCGCTCAACACGGTGTGTGTGGAGGCCCAGTGCCCCAACCAGGGCGAGTGCTTCGCCTGCGGCACGGCCACCTTCCTCATCCTGGGCGACGTCTGCACCAGGGGATGCCGCTTTTGTGCGGTGAAGCATGGCCGCCCCGCTCCGCCGGACCCAGAGGAGCCCGCCCGCCTGGCCCAAACCGCCGCCAAGCTGGGGCTGAAGCACGTGGTCATCACCTCGGTGACCCGCGACGACCTGCCCGACCAGGGGGCGGGCCAGTTCGCCCAGGCGGTGCGGGCAGTCAAGCAGGCCCTGCCTCAGACCAGCGTGGAGGTGCTCATCCCGGACTTTCAGGGCAGGGTGGACCTCTTGGAAATGGTGGCCCAGGCCGGGCCGCGGGTGATCGCCCACAACTTGGAGACCGTGCCCCGCTTCTACGGCCCGGTGCGCCGGGGAGCCGTTTACCGGCGCTCCTTGGAGGTGGTGGCCGCCATCAAGCGGGTGTCGCCCGCTACGGCCAGCAAGTCGGGCATCATGCTGGGTCTGGGCGAGAGCCGCGAGGAGATTTTGGCGGTGCTCTCCGACCTGCGCGGGGCCGGCTGCGACATCCTCACCCTGGGGCAGTACCTGGCTCCCTCAATGGAGCACGCTCCGGTGGAGCGCTTCGTGACCCCCGACGAGTTCGAGCAGTTCAAGCAGGAGGCCCTGGCCCTGGGCTTCAAGTACGTGGCCTCCTCGCCATACGTGCGCAGCTCCTACCGGGCCGACCAGGCCTGGGCGGCGGTGCGGGAGGCGGCTGGCTCGTAGCAGGCATGCGCCGGACAATAAAACAGGGGCGGCGGTAACTCACCGCGCGCCCCTGTCTTCGTTTTGGTGAAGGGTTTCTAAGAAAGCAGGGCCGCCTTGACCGCGTCGCCCACCTCCTGGGTGCTGTTTGTGCCTCCCATGTCCTTGGTGCGCACCCGGCCCTCTTGCAGCACCTTGATTTCCGCGTCCTGCACCGCCTGGGCCGCCTCGGCCTCGCCCAGGTGGTCCAGCATCATGCGCACCGACTCGATGGAGGCGATGGGGTTGACCACCCCCTTGCCTGCGTACTTGGGGGCGGAGCCGTGGATGGGCTCGAACATGGAGGGATAGTCCTTCTCCGGGTTGATGTTGCCGCCGGCGGCAAAGCCCATGCCCCCCTGAAGCATGGCTCCCAGGTCGGTGATGATGTCGCCGAAGAGGTTGCTGGCCACCACCACGTCGAAATACTCCGGGTTTTTCACCATCCACATGGTCATGGCGTCCACCAGGGCCATGTCCTGCTTGATGTCCGGGTAATCGGCGGCCACCTCGCGGTAGATCTTGTCCCAGTAGACCATGGAGTAGTTCAGGGCGTTGGACTTGGTGCAGTTGGTGACCATGCCCACCTGCTCGCCGTCGCCCAGCCCCCGGCGACCCCGGGCCAGCTCAAAGGCGTAGCGGATCACCCGGTCGCAGCCCTTGCGGGAGAAGATGGCGGTCTGATAGGCGAAGCCCTCGGGCTGGTCCGGCTTGAAGTAGCCGCCGGTGCCTGAGTATTCGCCCTCGGTGTTTTCGCGCACCACCATGAAGTCCACGCTTTGGGGGGTGGCGGTGCGGATGGGGGTGGAAACCCCGGGGTAGAGCTTGATGGGCCTGAGGTTCACGTACTGGTCAAAGCCCTTGCGGATCTCCAGCAGGATGGTGAGCGAAACGTGGTCCGGCACCTTGGCCGCGTCGCCGATGCAGCCCAGAAAGATGGCGTCAAAGTCCTTGAGGGTGTCCAGCTTGTCTTTGGGGCCCATCTCGCCGTGCTTCAGAAAATAGTCGCAGCCCCAGCCGAAGCCTTCCACCTTGGAGGAAAAGCCGAACTTGTCGCCCACGGCCTTGAGGATCTTCACCGCCTCTAGGGCGATCTCAGAGCCCACGCCGTCTCCGGGGATGTTGGCAATGGAGTAGGTCTTCATGGTTGTCTTCCCTTCGGGGGCGTCGCACAACGACGCAGGTTGTTGGGTGCGCGTGGCCTCTGCCGGCGGCCCGGCTTGGCCGGGGCGGCTCATGTGCATAGCGCAAAAAGATTTCCGCTGAACAAGTCGGGCCCCTTCTACAATCGCCAAGACGGATCAAGGCCCTCTGTTATCTACAGAATATTAAGGATGGTTGTCAATAAATTTAGAAGGTTAGGTCACATTGTGCAGCGGTGGGCCTGAAAAATCCGCATGCCTGGCAGTTTGGCGGCCCGAGGGCGGCGCGGACCCCCGGCCGGTTATGGGGCGGGCTGGTAAGGGGATGGTTGTTTCGTTCTTTCGGGATGGTTGCCAGCGCGGGGCAAGGAGTCGTTAGCCAGCCAGAGAGGCTTTTGGGTTATGATGAACTGCCGTGGCCGGACGTGGGCCGGATTGGGAGGGCAAGCGCCGGCGGCCTTGGCGGCCTTGCCGTTGCCGCCGGTGAGCGGCGGGAGGCGCAAGGGGGAGTTGGCCGGATACATGCGGCAGAAGCAGGGTTGCGAGAAGCAGGCTGCTTCAAGTTTTACACGGTTATCATGCATAAGGAGAGGCAGCGATGTTGAAACCCGCCAAGAACAGTCTCGATTTGGGCGTGGTGGTCAGCGATATAGAAGCCAGTCTGGCATTTTATCGCGATACGCTCGGCCTTGATTACGTTGGCAGCAACACCTTGCCCTTCGGGACCCTTCACCGGCTTCGCTTCGGCACCAGCGACTTCAAGCTGATAGACCCGGCCGCCGCGCCGCCTGCGGGGCCCAAGGGTTTGATGGCGAGTTTGGGTTTCCGTTACGTCACCTTCCTCGTCACCAACCTGGAGGAGGTATGCGCCAAGCTGGCCGCCCTCGGCGTCTTCTTTGAACTGGATCTGTGTGAAATAAGGCCCGGGGTGAAGATCGCCATGGTGCGGGACCCGGATGACAATGTGGTGGAATTTGTCCAGTTGGTTTGAGCGCCAGGGCCTGAACAAAAAAACACCGCGTCGCCCCCGAACCCTTGGCGGCGACGGGACACAGCAGGCGGCCCGTGTTTATCTTGATTCCCACGGCCGCCCGGCATGCACCCTCGGGAGGCAGAGCATGAGGCATGTGTTGATCTTGCTGATGATCCTGGCGGCGCTGACCCCCGTGACGGCGGGGGCCGGCAACGCCACCACCACCTTCACGGAGATCTACACCGCCCAACAAGCCGGGCAGAAGGTGGAGTTGTGCGGGTTTTATGATGAAGGCGGCAGGGTGTTGCACATCAAGCAATCGGGCGGCAAGGTGCGGGGCTACATAGCTCAAGGCTCCACCCGCTGCCTGCAAGCTCCCCAGATGTATTTCGACGGCACCATGAGCGGGATCAAGTTCGTGGGCAAGATGACGGTGTGCAATCCGGACATCTGCGTGCAGGCCGGGCTTATGAAACCCACCCGCGAGACCGATTTAGAGTTCATGGCTTTTGACGGCGGCAAGCGGCTCTTTGGCAACTGGGTGTACGACCGCATTGAATACCGCGAGGAGAACGGCCGGGTGGTGAGTTGCAGCGACGTGGAAAAGATCAAAAAATACGACTTCAACGCCACGCGGCGAAGCGACGACTGCGCGTCCCTGGAACTGGCCCTGGCCGAACGCAAGCAGATGCTGGCCTGGTACAAGCAATACTCCGTCAGCTCCACCGGGGCGGTGGTGGGGGCCGACGGACGGGAAGTGACGGGCGGGTTCAACGGCATCCAGGATCAGTTGGCCCAGAGGTTGGCCGGTACCCGGGCCGGGGGCTCCGGGGTGCGCGGCTCCATTGAGTTCTGGAAATGGGAGGAGGTGGTCGCCGGCAACAAGCGGGGCCACGCCAGTCTGTGTTGGTGCGAAACCAGCTGCGCCGACGACCCGGATGTTGACTGCGTGGAAAGCTGGGCCCAGGAAGAATGCCAGGCCCATGAGGCGGCCCACTGCCAGTCCATGATCGCGCTATGCCAAAGCCGGATAGCCGGCCGGTCCTTGTCCCAGGCCCGGGCCGCCTGGCAGGCCTACAGCGGCGACGCCAGGGCCCAGATAGCCGAGGAGATAGCCGCCTATGAGGTGAGCATCGCCACCCTGGAGCAAAAACTAAAGGAAGCCGGCTGCCGCTAGCGGGAGGCATTCCCCATGGTGAACTCCAGGCTTTACTTATGGACCCGAATCAGGGCAAGGCGGCCAGCTGGCGGTCGTGCAGGCGCGATAAGAACAGCAGGGCCAGCAGGGAGCCCAGCAGGCACAGGGCCATGTCGCTCTGGGTGTCCCAGACATAGCCCTGGGTGCCCAGGAAGTCTTCGGCCGCGGCTCCGGTGAACACCGCCACCCACCACTCGATGAGCTCGTAAAAGGCGCTGATTGCAAGGCAGATGCTCACCACGATGAACGACAGCCAGCCCCGGCGGGTCACCACCCGGTTGCGCAGCAGCACCTCCCGGGCCACCATGGCCGGGATGAAGCCCTGGGCCAGGTGCCCCACCTTGTCATAGTTGTTGCGGCCCAGGTCGTAGGCCTGACTTAGCCAGTCGAACAGCGGCACCCGGGCATAGGTGTAGTGCCCGCCGATGATCAGGACGATGGCGTGAATCCAGATCAGCAAGTAGACCAGCCGGGTGAGGCGGAAGCGGCGGTAGGTGTAGCCCATGGCGGCCAAGCCCATCAGCGCCGGGAGCACCTCCAGAAACCAGGTGAAGCGGTCATAGGGCTTGATGCCCGACCATAGCAACAGGGCCAGGAAACTGAGCAGATAAAAAAGGTTGAGCTTGTCGGTCTTGTCCATTCCCCCCTCGCCTGGTTTGCGGCTGGGCCAATTTGGAGTCCTATGATGCCAAAAAGGGAGGCCCGGGGGAAGGGCGGATGGTGGCCGCGGCGCAGGATGCTTGTAAGGCAGTATTGCCTGCCCGACGCCCGTGTCGGATTCTTTCAACTATACAAGGCCATATTGTTTGTGGTGCGGATGTCCAGTTGGCTTTATGTTAAGCGCATTCAAAGACTGCCCGGCGGGCAAATCCGCGTACTGAGCAACAATCACAAATATGCTCCAATGGAGGTGGATGCTGGAACTCCTGACCAAGAATTTCAGGTCATCGGCAAGGTGGTTTGGATCGGCCGGGAGGTCTGAGGGGCATCTACTATATGGGGCATCTACTATATATAGAAGGGGGGCGGCATGAGATTGTTAGTGGTTCTTTTGGCGATCCTTTTGATGGGCGTCGCCCCCCCGGCTTGGGCCGAGTTCAGCGCACCGCCCGAAAAAGCCTGCTCCTACTTGAATGGCACGGGGATTAAAACCGGGTCGTATAAAAATTTGGCCGGTGCCCGGGGGTGTGTCAGTCGTTATTTCGACTTGAGTGATGGTCTGCCCGCCAATGACATCGCCTATTACGTAGCGGGAACCCCCACCGCAGCCACCAAATTAAAGCTGGTGCTGAACGTTCACGATAGAGCCAACGAGACCTCCGCTCGTCAGAGTCTGGTTTTGTATGCAAACAAGCTTGTCAAGGAGTCGCTACAGTTGGACATGTTAGGCGATTTACAGGCGGCCATTATGAAGGGCAAGCCGAGGTCGTGGAAAAAAGGTGTTGCGAGGATTGGATTGATTCGCGATGACTGGCCCTCGGGAAAGGGCTACAGCCTAAAGTTGGTGATTGATTGATTTGCGGTCGGCGATTACTTTTTATGCGACGTGGGGCTCCTGGTATGCTGTTTTGTGCGTCTGAGGCGGGCGCAAAATACCTGGGAAGCCTTCCCGATTCGTCCTTTTCATCCCCCCAAGTAGCACAAAAGTACGATTCCCCGAAACCAAGTTATTTCATAACAAACGGTTAGACTTATTTCATCCGTCATCACCATATCATGGCCGCCGGCGCGCTTTGAGCCCCCTCCCCGGGGGGTGTGTCAGTTTTGTGCTTTTTATGGGCCCAAAAGCGGAGCATGCCAAGAAAAGAAACCGGCTAGGCTTTGCGGCCTAACCGGTTGATATTACTGGTGCCCAGGGCGGGATTTGAACCCGCACGGGGTATTGCCCCTGGGGATTTTAAGTC
>JAHJPG010000042.1 GCA_018819925.1 Pseudomonadota bacterium | reverse complement strand
TAAAGATGGCTCCGGCTACCTTGCCAACTCCTCTCATATTTAGCCTCTCCTTTCGGGTTCGTTTGGGCGTAGTCGACCGTCCCGGCGGACCGCCGGCTTTTTGCCTAAGACCCACGGCCCCGCCAAGGGCCGTGGGTTATGTCAAGACGGGGAACTTAGTTGATCGGGACGAAGCCTTCTTCCTTGACGATCTTCTGTCCCTCGGGGCCCATCACGAAGGTGATGAAGCCTGCGACTTCGCCCTTGGGCTCACTGTTGGTGAACATGTACAGGCCTCGGGCGATGGGGTAGGTCTTTTCAATGGCGGTCTTGGGGCTGGCGGTTACGCCGTCAACGGTCAGGCCCTTGAGCTTGGGGTTGAGGTAGCCGATGCCCACGTAGCCGATGGCGTACTTGTTGCCGGCCACGGCCTGGGCCACGGCGCCGTTGGAGGCCTGGAGCTGGGCGTCGGGCCGCACCCGGGCTTTCTTGCCCAGCACCTTGTGGTTCCACACCTCGAAGGTGCCGCTGGAGCTGTCGCGGCTGATGACCACGATGGTCTTGTCCAGGCCGCCCACTGCTTTCCAGTTTTTGGTTTTGCCGGTGTAGATGCCCTTGAGCTGCTCGATGCTCAAGTCCTTGACCGGGTTGGCCGGGTTGACCACCGGCACGATGCAGTCCAGGGCCACGGTGAACTTCTTGGGGGTCACGCCCTTTTTCTGGGCCAGCTTCATCTCTTTGGGCTTCATGTCGCGGCTGGAGTCGCCGATATCGGCGGTGCCATCGATCACGGCCTTGATGCCGTCGCCGCTGCCGGTGCCGGCCACGCTGATGCGCGCGCCGGGATATTTATTCATGAAAACCTCGGCCGCCTTCTGGGCCAGGGGCAGCACGGTGGTGGAGCCGGTGATGGTGATGTTGCCGCCGCCAGCCTGGGCCGCGCCAACGCCCAGGAGAATGGCCGCGCCCAGGGCCAGTCCCAACAGGCTTTTGGCCAAGTTTCCTTTTTTCATTTTTGCTGTTTCCTCCTTAAACGGATGTGAATGCCGCCGCGCCTCGCGCGCGGCCGTAAAGGTTTTTTCCTTGCTCAGATGTTATGAGGAGATTGTTACGGCCCGGTGACGCACCGCAGACAATTAGCCGACATCCCCCGGGGCGGCAGCCGGCCGGGCAATGCCTTTATAATCGGCGCGGAACCTGATACGCTTCGCCAATGGGACCCGGGCCTTGGCTGCTATGATGCGCAGGACGGGCCCAAACGCGAGGAGGAAGCGTGAGCCCCGATCAGTTGCGCGGCAGATTGGTGGACGGAGCGCCCAGCGAGGAGGACCAGGCCCTGGAGAGCCTCAGGCCCTCCTCCCTGGACGAATACGTGGGCCAGGCCGAGGCAAAGGCCAACCTGAGGGTGTTCATCACCGCCGCCCGCCAGCGGGGCGAGGCCCTGGACCACGTGCTGTTGCACGGCCATCCCGGCCTGGGCAAGACCACCCTGGCCCACATCCTGGCTTCCGAGTTGGATGTGGGCATCACCGCCACCAGCGGGCCGGTGTTGGAGCGGGCCGGCGACTTGGCCGCCATCCTCACCAATCTGGAAGAGCGTGACGTGTTGTTCGTGGACGAGATACACCGCCTCAACCACGTGGTGGAGGAGGTGCTATACCCGGCCATGGAGGACTTCCACCTGGATCTGGTCATCGGCGCGGGGCCCAGCGCCCGCACCGTGAAGCTGGACCTGCCCCCCTTCACCCTGGTGGGGGCCACCACTCGGGTGGGCCTCCTCACCCCGCCGTTGCGCGACCGTTTCGGGGTGCAGCTACGGGTGGATTTCTACAAGGTGGAGGAGTTGGCCCAGATCGTCACCCGCTCGGCCCGCATCCTGGGCCTGGTCATGGACGCCGAGGGCGCGGCGGAGATCGCCCGGCGCAGCCGGGCCACCCCCCGTGTGGCCAACCGCCTGCTCAAGCGGGTGCGCGACTTCGCCCAGGTGGAGGGCGGGGGCCAAGTGGACCGCGAGATGGCCGACTACGCCCTGAACCGTTTGGGAGTGGACACCACCGGCCTGGACCGCCTGGACCGGGAGCTTCTAAGCACCATCGCCGTGAAGTTCGACGGCGGGCCGGTGGGGCTGGGCACCCTGGCCGCGGCGGTGAGCGAGGAAGCCCACACCATAGAAGAGGTCTACGAGCCCTATCTCATTCAGCAGGGCTATATCAAGCGTACCCCCGCCGGGAGGGTGGCCACGCCTCGTGCCTACGAGCATTTAGATTTGCGGCCCAGTAATAGCGCACAGAAGCGCTTGTTTTAAATCGGCCGGCTTCGCCAGACCCCGCATGGCGGCGTCTGGCTGTGCCGGGGGCCGAAGACAAGTCCTATTTTCTATAACTGACTTACGAGAGGGGCCTGCCTCCTTGGCGTTCAACCTGTCAGAAAACTTTTCATGCTGACTCGAACCTTCCTCCATATCCCCAGCGTGGGGCCCAAGCGCGAGCTGTCCCTGTGGAAGGCCGGGCTCACCAGTTGGCAGGACTTCCTGGAGCGCGGCGAGGCCCTGGCCCCCCGCTCGGTCTACAACCTGGGACGCCCCATCATAGAGCGAAACCTGGACGCCCTGGAGCGCCCCGGCGGCCTGGCCGAGCTGGCATCGGCCATCCCACCGGGCGAGCACTGGCGCTTCTGGCCCCGCTTTTCCCGGGTGGCCTATCTGGACATCGAGACCGGCGGCGACCCCGAGGACTTCGGCGGCATCACCGTGGTGGGGGTGTACGACGGCATGGAAGTCACCCAGTACGTGGCCGGGGTGAACCTGCACGAGGCGGGTCAGGCCCTGGCCGGGTATGAGGTGGTGGTCAGCTTCGCGGGCTCCAGCTTCGACCTGCCGGTATTGAAAAGCGTGTTCCCCAGCTTCATCGTCCCGCCGGTGCACATCGATTTGCGCTGGGTGCTCAAGCGCCTGGGGCACAAGGGCGGGCTCAAGCGCATCGAAAAGCGCCTGGGCATCTCCCGGCCCGAGAGCGTGGGCGACATGGGCGGCTACATGGCCGTGCTCTTGTGGCAAGACCACCTGGCCGGCAGCCCCGACGCCCTGGGCACCCTGCTGCAATACAACGCCTGCGACATCTTGAACCTGGAGCCGCTGCTCAACATGGCGGTGGAAGGGCTCAGGGAGCAACTTATGGGGCGGTTGGGGTAGGGCGGGGCCGTCTGTCGTCGCAAGGAGCGCGGCGACAAAGCAATCTCTGTTTGCAAGCAGTTGCTCTCGCCATAGCGGGGAGGGCGGGGATAAACCCCGCCCCTACACCGATCATCCAGACGATAGCGTAGGTTGGGTAGAGCGAAGCGAAACCCAACAATTCCACCAACGAAAAAGCGGCCGGGCAATCGCCCGGCCGCCTCGCATCTTCTAGCCTTATCTACTTAACCAATCCCGTCACGTTATGAAAGCGCGGCCCGGAGTCCATGGGTATGCGCCGCAGCTCGGCGGCCCCCAGGTCCAGCTTGTTCATGTCCACCACCTTGGGGGTCAGGTTGTCATAGGTGGCAAAGTAGAACTTGAGGTTTTTCAGGTCGCAGGCGTCCATCCATAGGGTCCTGCCGTAGCTCACCTTGCCGTTTTTCCAGTCCCTGGCCATGCCCCGGCTGATGTAGAAGGAGTTGAGCAGGCGCAGGGCCCGCATCACCCCTTCGGGGCCGTCGGGCGCGGGCAAGGCGGCTTGAGAAAAGGCCACCGCCCTCACGAAGCGCGATGGCGGGCTCACGTCGCCGGGCAGACCCATCATGCCCGAGCCGTGGCCGGTGGGGTACAGGGTGATGCCCTGGAGCTTCAGCATGGGCACGTCGTTGGCCGAGAGGTTCACGTAGTTGCGCAGGTTGTTCAGGTGCCAGTCAAAGGGCGGCGAGTTGGTGATCACCCCCATCGGGTTGTCGTACAGGTGCAAACGCCCGCCCACATACTCCACCACCAGGGAGTTGCCCTCCCGGTCGGTGACCAAATAATGCAGGGGCTGGAAGGTGGCGCTGATGCCCGCGACGGTGGCAGGCCAGACCTTCACCTTGGCTAGGTTGGCTCGAACCTCCGCCACGCTGGTGAAGTTGGTGAGCATCCACATCACCAGGTCCCAAGGAGCCAGGCACTTGTCCTGATCCGCCGGGGTCACCTTTTGATACTGGGCGAAACCGGGCAGATAGAACATGCCCGCCCCCAGGCCCTTTTCGTTCATGCCATCGGTCAGGGTGGTCAGGCCAAAGGCGTTCAGGCCCACCGCGCCGTATTTGGCTTTCCAGCGCAGCCCCGGTTTGTCCCCCGGCCCCATGCCGGCCAAGGAGTAGCCGCGCGGTATGATGAGCACCTTGGAGTGCAGGTCAAGGGCGAACTCCATGGTGCGGGCGTGGATCACCGCCCCGTCCTGGGCCTTGACCGTGATGCCGGTGCAGGCAGCCGCCGGAACGGCCAACAGGGCCGCGACGGCCACAAGCGACAATAAAAATCCTAAAGCTTTCATGATTCCCCATCCCATGGTTTTTGATCGGGCGGCGGGCGCGGAGCCGCGCTGTTTTCATTGTGGGCCTTTCGCCGGCTTTGAGGCAAGTTGGCGCTGCGTTGGGTGCTGGGGCTAGGTTAATGCGCCGCAATAAGCTACAATGACGGCTGAGACTGATGACAGCACCCTAGAACAACCCCCAGCCGGAGAACGCTTGGCCGTGCCCTTGACAGCGCGCCGTATTTTTGCCGCCTGCCTGATCCTGGGCCTGGCCTGGGCCACCGGGTTTGGCTGCCAATCAGCGCAGGAGCCGGCCGGGGGCAAGGTCAATAAGTTTCGCCAGGCGGTTTTGGCGCACTTGCAAAAGGCCAAGGCCCAGCTTGGCCCTCTGGCCTCGCCCGAAAAGCGCGAAGAGCTAATGGCGGCCATGCGCAAGCTCTACGATGAAACGGGGGGCACGGGCGGGAACCTGCCCTGCGGCCTGGGCGTTTTGGACCAGGGTGGGGTGGTGCTGGCCGGTGGCTACCCCGATCCCCAGGCGCCCGGTGGGGTGGCCGTGGTCAGCGGGGGCAAGAATTATTCGCAATACGACAAGGTAAAACAGGTGGTCAAAGGCCGTGACAATTCCCATTTCACCCTTTACACCACTGATGGCAAGGTTTACATGATATGCTCTCCCCTGAATGACGGGGGCCGGGCGCGTGGAGCGGTTTGTCTGGCCTTCTTCGGGGATACCTTGAACGATGAGTTGGGGGTGAGCGACAAGGATTTCGCGGCCCTGGATTTCAATTCCTGATCCGCCACTGTTTGCACCAATCTCCGGCGAGGCGATGACCCAAAAGCAAGACAAGCAAAATTTCCAGGCCGATCTGCAAGGGGAAGGCGAGGCCAAAACCTTGACCCTCGGCGGCCGCCTGGATGTCTACGCCACCGACCAGCTGCTGTCCCGGTTCCAACAGGTTCTAGCCACCGCCGGGCTCAAGACCCTCACCGTGGACTTGAGCGGGGTGAAATATCTGGACACCGGCGGGGTCATGGCGCTGAACATCTTGCAGCAGCAAGCCGCCGAGGCCGGGGTGCAGGCGACGCTCCAGGGCCTGAACAAGCGGGCCCAGGGGATGATGGATATCATCCGCTTCGATGAACTGGCGCCCCTGCCCCCCAAGCCCAAGCGGCCCCCCGGCGGCTATGTGTCGATCATGGGCAAGGCCACCCTCGAACTCGTGCAGGACGTGGCCCAGGTCATCGCCTTTGTGGGCACCCTGATCCTGGCCCTGGGCCGGGTCATCCGGCGGCCCCGCTCCCTGCGCTGGGGCGACACGGAGCTGTACATGGAGCAGGTCGGCGTGGACGGCCTGCCCATCGTGGGGCTCATCAGCTTTTTGCTGGGGCTCATCATGGCCTTCATGAGCGCCATCCAGCTCAAGACCTTTGGGGCCAACATTTACGTGGCCGATTTGGTGGCCCTGTCCATGGTGCGCGAGTTGGGGCCCATCATGACCGCCGTGTTGGTGGCCGGCCGCTCGGGCAGCGCCTTCGCCGCCGAGATAGGCACCATGATAGTGCGCGAGGAGGTGGAGGCCCTGGAGGTCATGGGCTTTGACCCGGCCACCTTCCTGGCCTTGCCCCGTATGGTGGCCATGGTGCTGATGGTGCCGCTGCTTATCCTGTTTTCGGACCTTTTGGCCATTACCGGCGGCCTGGTCATCGGGGTCACCTATCTGGACCTCACCGTCTATAGCTACGTGGAACAGACCATGAAGGCCCTGACCATCAACGACATCCTCCTGGGCGCCTCCAAGGGGGTGATTTTCGCCTTCTTGATCGCCGGCATCGGCTGCCAGCGGGGCTTCACCGCCCGGGGCGGGGCCGAGGCGGTGGGGCGGGTGACCACCTCGGCGGTGGTGGCCGGCATTTTTTTGATAGTTGTGTCCGACAGCATCTTCGCCGTCGTGCAGTATTACTTCCTTTAGGAGCCAATGCGTGATCCCGGAGACCGCCACCAACCCAGCCCCCGCCGTCAAGCCCATCGTGGTGCAAGACCTGACCCTGGGCTATGGCCGCGAGCCCATCCTCAAGGACGTCAGCTTGGAGGTGGAGCCCGGCGAGATAGTGGTCATCGCCGGGGGCAGCGGCTGCGGCAAGTCCACCTTGCTCAAGGGCATGGTGGGGCTATTGGCCCCCCTGAAGGGGCGGGTGTGGCTGGAGGGCCTGGAGGTGACCAGCGCCGACGAGAAGGTTCTCAACCAGGTGCGCCGCAAGATCGGGGTGGCCTTCCAGGGCGGGGCCCTGTTCGGCTCCATGACCCTGGCCGAGAACGTTGACCTGGCGCTGGCCGACACCGCCCGGTTGAGCAAGGCCACCCGCCAGGTGCTGATCCGGCTCAAATTGGCGGTGGTGGACCTCAATGGCTACGAAGATTACCTGCCCTCGGAGATATCCGGCGGCATGCAAAAACGGGCCGGCTTGGCCCGGGCCATGGCCCTGGACCCCACCATCTTGTTTTTCGACGAGCCCAGCGCCGGCCTGGACCCCATCACCAGCGCCGAGCTGGACCAGACCATTTTGAAGATCAACCACGCCCTGGGCACCACCATGGTGGTGGTGACCCATGAGCTCAATTCCATTTACACCATCGCCCACCGGGTTATTATGCTGGACAAGAGCGATAAGGGGATTATCGCCGTGGGGCCGCCCACGGAGTTGCGTGACAAATCCAGCGATCCCCGGGTGAGCAATTTTTTCCACCGCAGACCCCGGAACTGAGAGGAGCCATGTCCACCCACGCTTCCAACTTCAAGGTGGGCTTGTTCGTTCTTTTGGGCTTGGCCCTGGGAGTGGGCGCCATCGCTTGGCTGGGGGCCTCCCAGTACCTCAAGGGGGCCGAGAAATACGTCACCTTCTTCAACGAGTCGGTGCAGGGGCTGCAAAACGACAGCACCGTGCGCTACCGGGGGGTGGACGTGGGCCGGGTCAAGGCCATTCGGGTGGCCCCTGATTCCCGCCTCATCGAGGTGATCATGGAGATCCAGTTCGAGGGCGACCTGTCCAAGGAGTTGGTGGCCCAGTTGTCCACCGCGGGCATCACCGGCATCACCTTCATCGAGCTGGACCGCAAGAAGCCCGGTGAAAAGGACCTCTCGCCCAAGATCGACTTCGTGGCCGAGTATCCCATCATCCCCTCGCGGCCCTCGGAACTGCAACGCATCGTATCCACCCTGGACAACGTGATGCAACAGGTGCAGACCATCAATTTCAAGCAGATGGGCCAACGGCTGGAGAAGACCCTGGAGAGCGTGGAAAAGCTCTTCACCGACCAGCGCTTGCAGGTGACCATGGAGCGCATAGCCGACGCCTCGGTGAAGGTGGACGAACTGGCCCGGCGGATCGACCGCGCCCTGGACGAAAAGTCCATGAAGACCCTGGTGGCCGACAGCAAAAAGGTGCTCGATGGCGCCAAGGCGACCGTGGCCTCGGCCAAGGGCATGGTGGACCAGTTGAGCGCCGACATAAAAGAGATGGAACTGGGCGCCACCGGCAAACGGGCCGGCCGGCTCTTCGAGGGGCTGGAGCAGCGCAGCTACCAGTTGGCCCTGGAGGCCCAACTGACCATGCAAAACCTGCGCGAGGCCTCGGAAAACCTCAAGGAGCTGCTGCAAAACCTGGAGCGCGACCCCAGCAACCTGATCTTCTCCAGGCCCCCGGCCACCCCGCCGCACCAGGAAGGGAGATAGCCATGAACCGCCCGCGCCGGCACATTGTCCGCCCGGCCCTTTTCGCCGCCCTGCTTGTTTTGGCCGGCCTGTCCCTGCTCAGCGCCTGCGGCGGTTCTCCGCCGGTGTATGTGCAGCAATATCTGCTGGCCTACGCCCCGCCCGCCCCGGCCGGGGTTAAGGTCCTGCCTGCGGCCATCAAGGTGGAGCGCTTCGGGGCCCTGCCCCAGTTCACCACCCAGCGCATGCTCTACCTGCCTGACAGCTACCAGGTGGGCTATTACGCCAACCACCGCTGGCAAGGCTACCCTTCGGACATGGTGGCCGGGCTTTTGGCCCGGGACCTGGCCGACTCGGGCCGCTTCTCCGCGGTCTTTGGCCCGGCTTCGCCCCAGATGCCTCGTTTCGTGGTGGAGGGCGGGCTGGTCAAATTCTGGGAGGACGACCGCGCCGGCGGGCCCGCGGCCCAGCTGGAAGTGGTGATCACCTTGCTGGACATTCAGCAGGGCGAAACGGTAAAAAGAGTGATGTTCCAGAATAAATACCAGGCCACCAGGGACATGGCGGCCAAAAAGGCCCAAAACCTGGCCCAGTCCCTGAGCCAGGCCATGGCCCAGATTTCGCCCCGGGTGGCCAAGGACGTTTACCAGGCCGTGGCCCAGCGCCTGACCAAAGGCGAGCCGCCTCTGGAAAAACCCACTCCGTAAGCCGCCGCCGCTTGGACGTTGACTTGAGGGGCCGATTCGGCTAGCTTGGCCCAAGCCCCGGCAATAAGGAAGAGGACACGGAGGTTAAGATGGCCCAGATAAAAAATATCCTGTACCCGGTGGACTTCACCGAGCATCACGCCAAAGTGCTGCCCCTACTCAAGGAGCTGGTTGAAAAGCTCGGCGCCACCCTGCACACCCTGCACGTGGTGGAAGACCTAGGTCACTACGCCAGCTTCTTCGTGCCCCATCCCTCCCTGGACCAGATGGAGAGCGATCTCAAGTCCGGCGCCCAGCGCAAGATGGATGAGTTCGTCAACAGGCACTTCGCCGATATGGCGGGCGTCACCGCCGCGGTAGTCAACGGCGATCCATCCAGCGAGGTGATCAAGTACGCCCAGGAGAAGGATATCGACCTGATCGTAACCGCCACCCATGGCCGCAAGGGCCTGGAGCACGCCATCTTCGGCAGCGTGGCCGAGAACATCGTGCGCAACTCCCCGGTGCCGGTTATGACCATCAATCCCTACAAGCTGAAGTAGACCCCGCCTTTTGCGGCCGGCATGGCCCCCGCCCTTGGGCGGGGGTTAGTTTTGGGCAGCCTCCGGGGCGGTCTTGGGCAGGTCGCGGGCCAGTGAAAAGCAGAAGCAGGCTCCCTGGGGCTGGGAGTTGTCCAGCCAGGCCAGGCCTCCGTGGCGGCGGGCTATCTCGCGCACGATGGCCAGCCCCAGGCCGGTGCCTTCGGTGCCTTGGGAGGTGTCGGCCCGCTTGAACAGGGTGAAGCACTTCTCGGCCAGTTCGGCGGGCACCCCCACCCCGTCATCGCTTACCTTGAGCACGTGGAAGGGTCCGTCCTCCTGGTGGATCACCCGGATGCGGCTCAGGCCGGGCCCGCCGTATTTCAGGGCGTTGTCCACCAGATTGGTCAGCGCCCGGGCCAGTGCTCCGCTGTCAGCCGAGAGCACCACCTCATCCCGGGGCAGCTCCAGGCTCACCCCGCGCTTTTCCAGCCGCTCGGCCATCTCGGCGGACACCCCGGCCAGCACCTCCCGCAGGCTGACCTCGGTCAGCTTCAGGGGGGCCTCCTTGGCCCGTATGTAGGCGTTCACCTCCTGGGCCAGGTCCTCGATGCGTTGGGCCGCCTTTTCGATCTGGCCGATTATGGCACGGCCCTTTTGGTCCAGGTTGTGGCCGGCCCGTTGGGCCAGCATGCGGGCCAAGCCATGCACTCCGGTGGCCGGGCTTTTCATGTCGTGGCAGGCGGTGTAGGCGAAAAACTGCACCGCCTCCTTTTGCTCGGCCAAAAGGCGGGCCTGCTCGCCCAGTTCCTGGGCCTGCATGACGCTTTCGGCGGCGGTGGCCACCAGGTTGCCCATGACCATGGTCAGGTCTATGGTGTCTATCTCCAGGGGGACCAGCTCCTCGGAGGCCAGGTTCATCACCCCGATCACCCGGTCGCGGGTGATGAGCGGCAGGCAGATGACCACCATGAAACCCTTGGACGCCAACAGGGCCACCCGCTCGGCGTCTTCCAGGTCCTCCACGCGCATGGCCAAGAAGCTGCGGGTGCGGGCGGCCTTGCTGGTGAAGCCCACCCCGGCGGGCACCGTCTCCAGGCCCTCGGGGCTCACCCCCCGGTGTACCACCAGGCGGAAGCAATCATTTTCGGGCTCGGCCAGGTAAAGCCGCCCGGCGCCCACCCCAAGCTGCTCCATGACCAGCTCCAGGGCTCCGCCCAGCAGGTCCTCCAACTTGGTGCGGGTGCTTAGGTAGTTACTGAGCTGCAAAAGGACCGACAGGGCCCGATTGCGCTGGTGCAATTGGGCCTGATCCAAGGGCACGGTTATCAGCCGCTGGTTGCGCAGCAAGTTAATTGCTCCCGGGCTCGCATTAAAAAAAACTCCGGGTGCCCCCGGGGCAAACGGTCAAGCACCTCGGGCGGGTCTGTGGCTTAGGCGTAGTACTCGAAGTTCTTCACGAACTGGCCGATCTGAACTCCCAGATACACGCACTGGGTGCCGTCGATGCAGGCCTGGGCGTCCTTTTGGTCCAGCAGGGTGTGCAGGCGGTGGTCGTCTTTGGAGAGTTTGATCACCCAGTAGTCTTTGTCCTTCTTGAACTCCAACTCCAGGTCCAGATTGTGCTGGATGATCTCCGGGTACATTTCCTTGAGTTTGGCGGCCAAGGCTTCCTTGCTCATAGGTCCCTCCCCAGGCTAAGTCCGGCATTTATTCTTAACGCATCCACCATGCTAAAAGCATCCCAACGGAGTGTCAATGACTAAGCGGCGGGGTTTAGGGCTATAATAAGAACGGTAACCACCTTGGCCGGAGGCAGGCACGTGGGCTTCATGGCTCGATACTGGCGGCGCGCCGCCCTGGTGGCCTTGGTCCTATGCGCCGGGTGCGGCGGATTCTACGCTCCCCTGGGGGACGACCCCGCCCGCCTGGAGCTGGCGGTGCAGGGCCGGGTGGACCATTCCCAAATCAGCCAGGCGGTATTCGAGCAGGTGGGCCCCCTCATGGACCAGCCCACCCTGGGGCATTGGCTGGGGCTGCCCACCTGGCAGGTTAGCGCCTTTATGCTGGGCGAGGCGGGGGCCATCTGGCCCCTGAAGCCGCTGGGCGGGCTGGCCCAGCCCCAGGTGGGCATGGAGGCCCGGGGTGTCGCGGCCTTCGCGGCGCCGGCGGGCAAAAACCGCTACCGCCTCACCTGGGCCTGCGTGGTCACCCACTATTGGGACGAGGGCCTGAGCACCTGGCAGGAGCCGGTGTATGTATATCTGCGCCAGCGGGAGCTGACCCTGGAGCCGGCCCCTGGCCAGGTTTTGCAACTGAGCCCCTTCCAGGCCGGGGAGGGGAAATGAAGTCAGCCCTGGGGCTCTTATTGATTGGACTTAGCTTGTTTGGTTGCGACGGTTTCATAGACCGGCAGGTGTTTTTCCCCGAGCGGGCCCACTACGCCGCGCCGGCTGACTTCGGCCTGACGGCCCAGGACGTGTGGCTAACCACCAGCGACGGGGTGCGCTTGCACGGCTGGCACCTGCCCGCCGCCGGCTCGGCCAACCTCATGCTCTTTTGCCACGGCAACGCGGGCAACATCTCCCACCGCCTGGACAATCTGGCCCGGCTGCACCGGGCGGGGGTGGCGGTGTTCATCTTCGACTACCGGGGCTACGGCAGTAGCGAGGGGAAACCCAGCGAGGCGGGCCTGTATCTGGACGCCGATGCGGCCTGGGACTGGGCCCAGGACCAGGCCCGGCGGCAGGGCGGACGGGTGATGGTCTTCGGGCGCTCCCTGGGCGGGGTGGCCGCAGTGTATCTGGCGGCCAGCCGCCAGCCGGCCGGGATGATCCTGGAGTCCACCTTCACCAACCTGGGGGACATGGCCAAGGTTCATTTCCCCCTGCCCGGCCTGCAAAGCTGGTTGGGGGGGCGCTTCAACAGCCTGGGGCGGGCCCCCCGGGTGGGCTGCCCGGTGCTGATGCTGCACGGCGACGCCGACGACATCGTGCCCTTTCGCCTGGGGCAAGAGCTTTACGAGGCCCTGCCCCAGCCCAAGCGCTTCATCACCCTGGACGGGGCCGGGCACAACGACACCTACCTGGTGGGCGGCTCGGAATACTTCACCCGCTTGGCCAAGTTCGTGAACAATCCTATTGAACCATGACCGGCACAGCCAGCCGCCGGACGCCCAACCTCAATGCAATGTGCGGGCTAGGGCGTTTCTTTTACCAACGGCAGCACCGCCCGGAACTCATCGGTGCCCGCCCGGCCCAGCACCTCGTACATGAACATCTCGGTGGAGCTGATAACCGCCCCGGCCTGCTCCAGGCGGCGCAGGGCCACCTGGCGGTTGGGCTCGTAGCGCGAGGCCACCGCGTCGGCGATGACATGCACCTCGTGGCCCACCAGGCCGCTCAAAGCGGTCTGGGCCACGCAGATGTGACTCTCGATGCCGGCGATGGCCAGCACCGGCCTCTGGTGCTCCCACAGCTTCTCCTGGAAGGGGCCGCAGCCAAAGCAGTCGAAGCTGATCTTTTCCACCGGCTCCACCGCGTGGGGCAGCACCGAGGCGATCTGTTCGATGGTGGGGCCCAGGTTGGTCTGCTCGCTGACCACCACCGGCATGCCCACGATGCGGGCGAAGCGCGCCAGGCGCGACACGTTGGCTATCAGACGCTCTTTGTCGGCCATCAGGGGAACCAGCTTTTGCTGCATGTCGATGATCACCAGCAGACACTGCTCCCGTTCCAGCAGGGCCGGGGGCGTCCTAAGGTCCTTGTCCATGTTCTGCTCTCCTGAAAGAGGGAGTGAGGCATTGGGGCGGCTTTATTTTACCAGATGCCGGGCCCGGCCATTGCTCCCGCCCGGCCCCTGCCGTAATCTGTAACCAGCGGGGCAACTTCAAAAAGGGGTCTTTTCATGCGGGCGGTCAACCTCAAGGCCAAAAGACAGGGTTGGGTGGCCCTGGGGGCCATGACCGCCCTGGCAGCCCTGTTGTTCGCCCTGGCCTTCGGCTGGCCCGGGGGCAACTTCTGGCTGAAAATAAGCGCCACGGCCCTTATCCTCACCATCGTCTCCCTGTTCCTCAGGCCCCCGGTGCCCGGAGGCCTAGCCTTCCGCTGGTCCGATGTGCTTTGGGGCCTGGTTTCGGCGGCGGTGCTGTGGCTCATTTTCTGGCTGGGCAAGATGTTGAGCGTCCAGCTTTTTCCCCCTTTGGCCGATCAGGTGGGGGCCATCTACGCCAAGGGCCAGGGCGTTTCCCCGTGGGTCATCGCCCTGCTGTTGTTTTTCATCATCGGCCCTTGCGAGGAGCTTTTCTGGCGGCGCTACATGCAGGCCGGCCTAATGGAGCGCCTGGGGCCGCTCAAGGGCTGGCTGGCCGCCACCGGGATCTACACCCTGGTCCACCTGCCCTCGCTCAATTTCATGCTCATGGGGGCCGCCGCCGTGGCCGGGGCTTTTTGGGGCCTGCTCTACTGGCGCATGGGGCGCATCCCGCCGGTCATCATCTCCCACGCGCTGTGGACCACGGCGGCCTTCGTGCTGCTGCCGATCCCCTAGCGCCCGGCTTCGCCAGGAAGCGTCATGCTGCGTTGGCGGCATCGCTTAGGCCTCGGCGTATATAAGAATACGCCTGCGGCCTGCGCTCGCCGCCGCCTTGCCTGACCCTCCCGGGCTGTGCCGGTGACGGGTGCAAAGGGGATAACGCTCAGGCGCGGGCCTTGAATTTTATAGCGAAACTTAGTCGATGCCGGGCAGGGTGATGGTGCCGCAGTTGCCCGCGTTGGCGCAGGAGCGGTTCTCCACGGTGGGGCTGCTGGGGGACGGGGCGTTTTTGGAGCCGCTGACCACCGAGGAGCAGGTGCTCATCACCCGGCTGAGTTCATTGCCGCCGCAGGAGGGGCACTTGATCTCCACCAACTCGCCGGAGGTCATGGCCAAATGCTCGAATACGCTTTGGCAGGATTCGCAACGGAACTCAAAGATGGGCATGGTCTCTCTCCCCGGGGCCTGGTTTCATCATTAGCCCACCAAGTCTATACCGACCGCCCGGGCCTGGCAAGGCGAGGCCGCCATGCTATTATGGGCCCACACCCCCAGCAAGGAGAGCCGCCGCATGGCCTGGAGCTTGGCCACCTTCAACGTAAACGGAGTGCGGGCCCGCCTGCCCCTTTTGCTGGGCTGGCTCAAGACGGCCGCGCCGGAGGTGGTGTGTTTGCAAGAGACCAAGGTGACCGACGAGGACTTTCCCGCCGCCGCCTTGGAAGAGTTGGGCTACCACGTTTATTTCCACGGCCAGAAGGCCTTCAACGGGGTGGCGATACTCAGCAAAAACCAAGCCGCCCAGGTGCGAAGCGGCCTGGAAGAGGGCGATGGCGGCCAGGCCCGGGTCTTGGCCGCCAAGCTTGACTGGGGCTGGGTGGTGAACCTCTACGTGCCCCAGGGCCGGGAGGTGGGCCACGAGGCCTGGGAATACAAGCTGCACTTTCTGGGCCAGGTGGCGGCGATGCTGCCCCAGCGCTTCGACCCGGCCCAGCCGCTGGTGGTGGCCGGGGACATCAACGTGGCCCCCACCGATCTGGACGTTTACGACCCCAAGCGCATGGCCGGCAAGGTGAGCTGCCACCCCGACGAGCGCGCCGCCCTGGAGCGCATAGAGCAGTGGGGGCTCACCGACCTGTTCCGGCTGCACCACCCCGAGGAGAAGCAATTCACCTTTTGGGACTATCGCCTGCCCCAGTCCTTCAAGCGCAACCTGGGCTGGCGCATCGACCTGGTCCTGGCCACCGCGCCCCTGGCCAAAATCTGCACCGGCTGCCTGGTGGACGTGGGGCCCCGGGGCCAGGCCAAACCCAGCGACCACACCCCGGTGGTGGCCCGCTTCGGCTAAGGCGTTTCGCTCAGTCCTTGCCTCCGTCCGGGGGTGGTGCTATGGTGAATATCTAGCCTAAATAAGCGGCGAATGAGGAGGCGGACATGAACTGGCAATTTTATCTCATCGTGGGAGGGGCCATCGCCCTGGCCCTGCTCATCACCTGGCTGGGTAAGCGCCAAGACAAGATGGATCAGGCCTCCTCGTCCAAGGGATAGCCGTTTCAGGTTCGCCGGTCTTCCGCCGGCCTTGACACCTTTCCGGCCCTTAACTTAGGTTGGATTTATCAGACTTGCCGTTCCCGGCCGGAGGTGAGGCGGTGCGTCTAAATAAAATACCAGCCAGACCCTTCAAAACCGCCCTTTGCCTGGCCTTGATGGCCACCGCCGCGTGTTGTCTGGTCTTGACCCAGGGGCGGGCCTCGGCCGCCGGCGCCGACGATCCGGTCAAGCTGGGGGTGATCTTCCCCCTGAGCGGTCCGGAAGCGCCCTATGGCGACCGCGGTCTAAAGGGCCTCAAGCTGGCCCAGAAGCACCGGCCCCAGGTCCTGGGCCGGCCGGTGGATCTGACGCTGGCCGACAACTTGAGCGACAAGAGGACCTCGGCCCGGGAAGCTTCCCGCCTGATCCGCGAGGACAAGGTGTGCGCCATAATAGGCTGCCTCACCTCGGGCAACACCTTGGCCGCCGCGTCGGTGGCCGAAAAGGCCGGGGTGCCCCTGATCACCCCCTGGGCCACCAACGCCATGGTCACCAGTAGGCGCAAGTACGTCTTTCGCATCTGCTTCGTGGACCCCTTCCAGGGCCGGGTGGCCGCCAAGTTCGCCCGGGAAGACCTGGGGGCCAAGACCGCTGCGGTGTTCACCGACCTTGGCCAGGAATATTGCGTGGGCATAGCCCGCTGCTTCCGGCAGGCCTTCACCCAGTTGGGCGGCAAGGTGGTGCTCAAGGTCTTTTACAACAGCGGGGACGAGGACTTCGCCCCCCAGCTGGCGGCGGTGAAAAAGGCCAACCCCGACCTCCTCTACCTGCCCGGCCACTTTCGCGAGGACGCCTTGATCGCCCGCCAGGCCCGGGCCATGGGCCTGACCCAGCCCATTTTGAGCGGCGACGCCGCCCAGTCCGACGAGCTGATCATCCTGGGCGGCCCGGCGGTGGAGGGGCTGTGCCTTACCGCCCACTTCCACCACCAAGCGGCGAACACCCCCAACGGCAAGCGCTTCGTGGCCGCTTTCCGGCGAACCTTCCGCGAGGACCCGGGATCTGTGAGCGCCCTTACCTACGACGCCTACAACGCCTTGCTGGACGCCATCGCCCGGGCCGGCTCCACCCAGCCCCAGGCCATCGCCATGGCCCTGGAGCAGACCAAGGACTTCCCCGGGGCCACCGGGATGATCACCTTGCTAAGGCACGACGCCATCAAGCCTGTTGTGATTCTTCAGGTCAAGGGGGGCAAGTTTCACTACCTCACCACCGTGTGGCCCTGATTCGGCCGGCTGCGCCAGACGGCGGGGGGCTGCGTTGCCGGCATCGCTTAGGCCTCAGCGTGACTTTGCCACGCTTGCGGCCTGCGCTCGCCGGACGCCTTGCCCGCAGCCGCCTGGCTGTGCCGCGTGGCTTCGCCAGCCCCCGCATGGCCGCGTTGTCGGCGTCGCTCGGTCCTCGGCGTAGGCATACTACGCCTGCGTCCCTCGCTCACCTGCCGCCTTGCCCTGCGGCGCCTGGCTGTGCCGCGATTGATTTCGCGCGGTCATCTTCGGCAAAAACAATTTCTACAAAATTCAAGATGGGTACGGTTGCAAGAAGCTATTGGACAGCCTTATTTCAGAACTTAGAAGACTATGTTCTACTGCCAAGTGTATTCGAAGCGGCATGCCTGGTCGCCCTGGCCGATGAAGGTGGGCCGTTCCAGGTGGAGGCGGGGGGAATAGCCCCGGGCAAAGGCGAAGTCCCGGCAACACGAGAGCACCGGCAACAATTCTTGGGGCAGGCCCATGCCCTGGTAGAGCTTCAAGTAGCCGCATCCGGTGACCTTCAGGCGCATGCGGCTCTCTTCCAACTCGTAGCCCTCGGTCTCCAGAGAGCCGGGCACGGCCATGAGCCGGTCCCAGATGGTGCAAAAGTGCTCCAGGCTGGGGCCGCTTTTGGACGCGGCGGCAAAGGCCCGGCCCGCCTCTTCGGCGGTTTGCTCCACTATCTGGGTCATCACCGACAGGGCCTCCTCTTGGCCCATGCGCCGGCGCAGCGATTGATAAACCTGGCCCAATACCGAGGCCTCGATCTCCCGGCGCAGCAAAAGGGGAACTTGGTTGACGTCCATCACGGTCCTCCTGGCCAGAGGTGGTCCTGAGCGCTCCAATTCCAGCTTGCCCCAGGGGCGTACCCCGGCGCAACGCAAGGGTGAAGCTTTGCCAGGCGGCAGGGCGGCGGGCTGAACGGCCCGTCAAAGCGGTTCGCCGCCCGGCCAGGGCCGGACGGCGAACCGCTTTGACAAAGGGACTTGGGGAAGGGCGAGTTTTCGCTGGATCAAGAAACCTTGAACACCACCGAGGCGGCGGTGTCGCCGGCGGCGCAGCCCGCGAACAGGCCGTAGCCGCCGCCCTTGAGCACCAACTCCTCGATAAGCTCCGCCATGCAGCGGGCGCCGGTGGGGCCCTGGGGGTGGCCAAAGACCAAGGAGGAGCCGTAGTTGTTGAAAATCTCCCCGGGGATGCCCATGAGCCGGCCCATGACGATGTCGTTGATGGTGAAGGGGTTGTGGGTCTTCACCGCAGCCAGGTCCTTCACCTCGATGCCCGCGTTTTTAAGGGCCATCTGGGCCGAGGGGGTCACCGCCG
This sequence comes from Pseudomonadota bacterium, assembly GCA_018819925.1. Taxonomy (GTDB): domain Bacteria; phylum Desulfobacterota; class Desulfarculia; order Desulfarculales; family Desulfarculaceae; genus Desulfoferula. The sequence continues at coordinate 6,200 of JAHJPG010000042.1, read as the reverse complement.
CGGCCATGCGGGCCTTGGCCGCCCGGGCGTAGCCGTAGGAAAGGATCTGGATGGTCACGCTCTTGTCGGAAGAGAGTTCCTTGGCCTTTTCCTCGGTGGTGACGATGAGCCCGGCGTTGCCGTCGGCCGGGTGGGTCTGGGCCCCGAAGGTCAGGGCGCCGTCGGGCAGGATGGGCTTCAAGGAGGCCAGGCCTTCGGCGGTGGTGGGCATGATGCCCTCGTCGGCCTCCACGGTGACCGTCTTCTTCTTGCTGATCTTAATGTCCACCGGAATCATGTAGCCCTTTTGGAACTCCCGGTCGTTGGCCATGGACATCAGGTACTGCTCGTAGCGCCTCAGGGCCAGGGCGTCGGACTCCTGTTTGGAGACCCCGCCGTTGTCCTTGCCCACCAGCTCGGCGGTCATGAACATGGCTTGGCCGCCGTAGGGGTCCTTGTTGAAGTTGTCCATCAGCCAGTTTTCGCTGATTACCTCGGCGCCGGGCCCGTTGGGATTGGGCCAGACGCTGTGGGGGCCGTTGGAGCAACGGTCGGTGGTGGCCACCAGGTTGCATTCATAGGCCCCGCACTCCAGGCCGCTGGCCGCGGTGTAAAGGGCGGTGGTGCTGGTGGCGCAGGCCTGGCTCACGGTGGGCCCGGAGACGCGGTCGTTGCCCATGAGGGCGCAATACCAGGGGTTGGCGTAGAACCAGGAGGGCATGCCGATGGTCATGCCGAAGGTGCAGCCGTCGAACACCGACGGGTCGATGCCCCTGAGTTGCAGGAATTTTTGGGTGGTGGCCGCGGCCAGCTTTACGGGGTGCTCGTTTTGAAACGATCCCTGCCAGCGGGAGAAGGGCGAGGACCAGTACCCCTTGTGGGGAACGAAGGCTTTGCTGAACATGGTCTGCTCCGTGTCGGTTAAACGGTTGTGGCCATAATGGAAGCCCAAAATTTACCGGCGGGCGTCTAGCCCTTGTTGTCGGCCCAGTGGCCGTAACGGTCCCGCAGCACCCGGTGCAGAATCTTGCCGGTGCCGGTACGGGGCATCTCCTCCTCGGCCACGAAGTAGATGTTCTTGGGCCGCTTGAAGCCGGCGATCTTGCCCTTGGTGAACTCACTCAATTCCTTGGCCAGCTCCGGGGTGGGCTCATAGCCCTGGTGCAAGATCACCACCGAGGTGACGCTCTCGCCCCACTTGTCGTCGGGCACCCCGATCACCGCCACGTCCTTCACCGCCGAGTGGCCGCCCAGGCAGTCCTCCACCTCGCTGGGGTAGACGTTTTCTCCGCCGGTGATGATCATGTTTTTCTTGCGGTCCACCAGGTAGTAGTAGCCTTCATCGTCCATGTAGGCCATGTCGCCGGCGCTGAAATAATCGCCCACGAAGGAGTCCTTGGTGACCTCGGGCAGGTTCCAATACTCGCTGAACATGGCCGGGCCCCGGGAGTAGAGCTCGCCCACCTCGCCCACCGGCACCTCGTTCTTGTCCTCGTCCAACAGCTTGATGATGTCGGTGCCGGGAATCTCGCGCCCGATGGAGCCCAGCTTGTTGAACTGCTCCGAGGGCAAGAGCAAGGTGACCAAGCCGGCCTCGGTGGAGCCGTAGGCCTCGTAGAGCTGGCTGTTTTTGAAGTAGTCCATGATGGCCAGCTTCAGGTCGCGCCGGGCCGGGGCCGAGGAGATAAGGAGCTTCTTGACGCAGTCCACGTCGTAGCTGGTTTTCACCTCTTCGGGCAGGGCCAGCATCATGATGTAGTGGGTGGGCACCAGGGAGGTGAAGGTGACCTTGAACTCGCTGAGGGTCCTGATCATGTCTTCGGAGTCGAAGGACACCGAGTTGTACACGATGGTGGTGGCCCCCAGGCAGGTGAAGACGAAGGAGTAGAACACGCTGTTGATATGGCACATGGGCATGACCAACAGGCCCCGTTCGTCGTGGTCGTAGCCCATGGCCGCGATGTTGGTCCAGTATTTGCCCGCCAGGGACTCATGGGTACGCACCACCCCCTTGGGCCGCCCGGTGGTGCCGGAGGTGTACATGATGATCCAGACGTCCTCGTCGATGACCTTGGTCTCGGGTTCCTGGGGCGAGCCGGCGGCGAAAAGATCCTCCAGGTGGGCGTAGCCCTCGGGGGCGTCGCCCTCGCCGAAGTAGATGTAGCCGTCCCCGGCGATGGTCTCCAAGTCGGCCTTGGCCCCCGTCACGTCGGCGGCGAAGGGCTTTTCCACGATGATGGCCTTGGCCTGGGCATCGTTGAGGATGTAGGTGTACTCGCTGGGGGTAAGGCGGAACATGATGGGCACGGCCACGAAGCCGCCCTTGGCGCAAGCCCCGTAGAACTCCAGCCACTCCAGGCAGTTGTAGGCCAACATCGCGATCCGGTCGCCTTTTTTGAGCCCCCGGCCGGCCAGGGCGTTGGCCAGGCGGCAGCAGCGCTCGTTCCACTGCTTGAAACTCAGCGAACGGTGCATGTCCGCCGCACCCTCCTTGTCGGGGTACTTTATGGCGTTTACCCGAAGAATGTCGGCCACGGTGAGCCAGCGGTTCATAACTACATCCTCTCCCGTTTGGGGTTAATCCCGGCCAGGGGGCCCCTCAAACCGTCCTGGCCATAGGGCTACAGTTACTCGCTCGCCAGTTGGCGGGCCCGAATATCCCGGGCCAGGAGCGCCGCCCCCCAGGCGCCGGTGAGCTGGGGGCGGGGAGGCAGGAGCACCGGGCGCCCCAACTCCTCGCCCAGCATCTGGGCCAGATAGGGGTTGTGGGCGGCCACCCCGCCGGTCAAGACCACGGCCCCCTCAAAGAGGTCCATCTCCATGACCCGTTTGACTACCGACCGGAACAGACCCTTGACCAGGGCCTGCACCTTCACCCCGTCCCGGATCTTGCCCAGCACCTCGGTGGCGGTGAACACGGTGCAGTAAGACCCCAGGGTGGCCTCCTCGCCGGCCTCCCGGGCCAGGGAGTCCAGACTTTCAAGCGGCAGGTCCAGCCTGAGGGCCATCTCCTCCAAAAAAGCTCCGGTGCCCGCAGCGCACTTGCGGTTCATCTTGAAGGAGGTGCGCATCCCCCTGGCGTTCAGCTTGATGATCTTGTTGTCCTGGCCGCCGATGTCCACCACGGTGAGCGCCTGGGGAAAGTGGTAATAGGCCCCGGCGGCGTGGCAGGCTATCTCGGTGCGGGTCTCCTGGGCCATGACCGCGTTTTTGCGCCCGTAGCCGCAGGCGAATATCCCCTCCACCCGCCCGGCGTCCAGGGCGGCCTGGGCCAGGGCCATCTCCAGGCCCCGCTGGGCGCTGGCGGCGAAGTCCACCCCCGAGCGCAGCACCGCGCTGCCCAGGAGCCGGCCCGAGTCGTCTATGAGCGCCGCCTTGGTGGCGCTGGCTCCGATATCCAGGCCGCCAAAGATCATCAGGCGGCCATTTCCTCTATCTGCTCCACGAAGGCCTCAAGGTTGGTCTTGGCCTGCTCGTCGCTGAAACAGCGCAGGTCGTTGAGGTCGCCGTTGATGACCAGGGAGGGCACTCCGTGAATTTCTGCAAAGCGTTGGGGCAGCCCGTAGCGGCTGTTGGAGTTGTTGGGGCAGGTCTTGGCGTCGTGAAAGATGATGCCTTCGCAGCCGTAGCGCTGGATGTGCTCGAGCATGTAGGCCTCCTTGTAGGCCTCGTCGCGCACGATGAATAGCTCCAAGTAGGCCCTGGCCATGGATTCGAAGGGGTCGGCAGCGTCAAAGGCGTCGAATATCCAGGAGTTGCAGTAGGTGGAGCAGACTATGGCCGCCCTGAGTTCGTTCATCAGATCACCGAGCATGCGCAGCCGCCCCCACACGGGCATGCCGTCCCAGTACAGGCGCATGCGCTCCCCGGGCACGGCGGAATAGCCCAGTTTCTCGCGCTCCACCAACTCGGCCAGCAGGGTGTCGTAGTAAGTGATCGCTTCGGGCTTTCCCCGGAGCACCACCGCCGGGGCCATGTGGATGGTGTGGTCGAAAAAGTTCATCTGGGCCGGCACCCGCGCCCCGTACTCCAGCACCTTGCGCCACAGCACGGTGCACTGCTTGCTCAGATCCACCACCTCCCGCAGGCGGTCGATGTCGAATTTGTTGCCGCTGACCTGCTCCAGGGTGGGAATCAGGTCTTTGATTTGCTGGGCCACGTCGGCCACCATGTAGTCCTTGACCTCGCCCACGCCCCGGTGGGTGCGCACCCCGATGGCCGGCACGCCGAAGTGCCGGCCGTACCACTCGAACCAGTCCTGCACGTCGCGGCACTGGTTGGTGTTGAACACCAGCACGTCGGGCTTGGGCACGCCCTTGATGCCGTAGGCCCGGGTCAAGGGGGTGATGCCCTTGATGAAAGCGCCCACGTCGGCGGTGAGGTAGGAGCAGATATCCGGGCTGTACCCCAAGGCGTTGGCCACGGGTATGGTCTCGGTGGCCAGGCGGCTGGCTCCAAGCATGGCTCCGTGGTTCTCGGGGAAGTAGACTTCGAAGCCCATGGCCACCAGCAGCTCGGCGGGGCCCACGCTGGTGCACCAGGCCACCTTGGGGCTACCCTGGGCGGCGGCGCGGTCCAGACCCAAGAAGTGATCGGCCATTAGCTGTTTCATCAGCTTGGTTGCTTGGATCGGCGGTGTCTTCTCAGGCATGGATTGGCCTCCGACCATTGAGACGCTTTGCCGCCAGGCGGGGCCAAAAATGCGGTAAAGCTGGCCAAAAAAGGTGGACAGGATGGTTACATGTTAGCTACAATCTAGCTAATTTGCACTATAGGCAGGCCCGCCGGGCTTGTCAAGCGCTAAAATCCGGAGCTTAATCCGGCCGTTAGGGCCCTTCGCTTCCCTTGGCGGGGGTGGGTTTCCCGGGGCGGCATTAAAGCTCGTATAACAATCGAGGAAGCATTGACCAACCCCCAATTGGACACGCCGGTCTTGATCTTGGGAGGCGGAGTCGCCGGCCTGGCCGCGGCGGTGGATTTGGCCCGCCGCGGTGTGGCCAGCACCTTGATAGAGCGGGAGCCCCGCCTGGGGGGCAGGGCCTCTCATTTCTGCTGCAAGGCCACCGACGCCTGCGCCCGTTGCGGCGCCTGCCGCCTGGGCGAGTTGCTTGTCCAGGCCGCCCAACTGCCGAAAATCAGTATTTTAACCGCAGCGTTGGCCGTGGGGGCCCAGCCCCGGGGCGACGGCTGGCAGGTGGATCTGGCCCCTCAGGCCGGCGGCGAGACAGGCCCCGGTGCGGGCCGCCCCCTGACCCAGAGGACCACTTTGAACACCCAGGCGGTGATATTGGCCGTGGGCGGCGAGGCCTTCGACCCGGCTGGCAAGAGCCGCTTTGGCCACGGCCGGGTTCCGGGGGTGTTCAGCGCCCTGGAGTTGGAGGCCATGCTGGCCCAGGGGGCTCTGGGGCCGGAGGGCATGGCCCCGGCCAAGGTGGCTTTCATCCAGTGCGTGGGCAGCCGCGACGTCTCTCTGGGGCGCCTTTGGTGCTCCCGGGTCTGTTGCGGCTACGCCCTGCGCATGGCCAGGGTCATCCGTGGCCTGTTGCCCCAGAGCGAGGTCACCTTCTTCCATATGGACGTGCAGGACTACGGACGGGCCTGGGAAGAGGAACTGCCGCTGATGCGCCAGGAGTTGCGCTTCGTGCGGGCCATGCCCGGCGAGGTTGTCTCCGGGGACAATGGCCCCGAGGTGGTCTACGCCCTGGCCGGGGAGCAGGCCCAGAAAGAAGGCTTCGACCTGGTGGTGCTCTCGGTGGGCCTGGGGCCGCCCAACGGGGCGCTGGCCCTGGGAGAGCTGTTCGGCGCGGCCAAGGACTCTGACGGTTTCTTGACCGCCGGCGGCGGCCCGGCGGGGGTGTTCGTGGCCGGAGCGGCGGCCGGCCCCCGCTCGCTGAACGAATCCATAGTGCATGCCGGCTTGGCCGCATCGGCGGCGGCCTCGCGGGTGGCCTCTTTGCTGGAGGCCAACCATGGCTAGGGTCAGCCTGATCTGGTTGGAGGGGCCGGGCCTGGAGAATCTGAACCCCGAGCTGGTGGCCAAGGCCGCCAGGGTGGAGCTGGACCACGGCGGCCCGGTGGAGGCGGCGGTGGTAACCGCGTCCCAGGAGGAGGCTCCCCCCCGGCTGCGGGAGAGGCTTTCGGGCCTGCCGGTGGTGTGGCTGGAATTGGCCTCCGAGGTGGGCGGCGGCTCCGAGGCCCATCGCCTGGCCCGGGCGGCGGTG